>JBEBUW010000001.1:0-100123 GCA_040393065.1 Lujinxingia vulgaris
TGGCGGGCTTTGCCCGCCGGAGTTGTAGGCTCGCCTCGGATTGTGGCGGGCTTTGCCCACCTAAAACGTAGGCTCGCCTGCATTTTTGCCGGACCTTGCCCACCCCAATGTATGCAGAGCTGAAGCTGGCGGTTTTTTGCGGAAAGCTGGGGAGAGTGGACGGTTTTACTCATCGCCGGCTTCGGGAATTTCTGCGTCGGGATCCTCTGAGGAATCCTGGTCATCCGGCGGGCAGCCGGAGGTGAGGGACTGGTCTGGATTGGCGCACGAGCCGGGGCTAAAAAGCGTGTCGGCATGGAGTGTGCTGTGGGGGACAAACTGTGTGCCGTGAAGTTGTGGGGACAGGGTGAGAGCCTGGGGCGGGGCGCGTTCGTAGTTGAGATGGATGAGCTCCTGATTGTCGGCGGCGCGGACGATGATGGTGCCCTGGTCGTTGTTAAACATGAATCGGGCGTGCGCGATCAGGGATTGAAAGCCGGGGCCGGATGGCAGGGTGGCGCCGGGTTCTAAGCCGCCGAAGATGACGACGGCGTGTCCGGCGTCGAGGCAAAATCGTGTGAAGGTGTATTTGGTGCTGGATGCATTCTGGATCCTTACGCCGCTGAGATCGAGTTGATTGGTTGTCAGGTTGACGAGTTCGATGAATTCGTCGTCATGCGCGTGGCGTACGCCGTCGTTGTTGGCGTCGCCGGCCGGACCAGCGGGGACATTGACGAGAAATTCATTGAGGACGAGATCGCCAGAGGCGGGCGCGCGTCCGTCGGGGCAGGGGGCGGGAGGAGAGTCGGGCGTTTCGCCGAGTGAGTCGTTATTGGAGGGCGTTGCATGGGGATCCGAGCCAGCAGGCGGCGGGCTTTTGGGTTTGCCGGGCTGTTGAGGGGATGCAGGAATGCATTGGCCGGCTCGGCAATAGGACGAAGGAGCGCAGTCGCTTGTGTAGTGGCATTGCAGCTCGGCAGTCTGGTAGCAGCCAGGCGATAGCAATAGCCATGGGGTGAGACAGGCAAAAAAGTAGCGGGCAGGCAGGATTTGTTGCGTCATGTTCCGTCTCCATCCTGAGGGCGTCGGGAAGATGATGTTTGTGAAAGAGATTCGGGCGATTCTTGTTTGAGTTGCCTGGCAAACCAACCGCCGGTCATGGCGTCGAGCTGAGCGGTCAGGGACTGGATTTCGAGTTCGAGTTCGAGATGGCGATCCCAGTCGGAAAGCGCGGTCAGAAAGCGGATGGCCTGTTGTTTGCGGCGTGCAAAGTAGAGTTCGGTTGCGCGGCGCAGAATGTCGTCGCGGCTGTTGAGTCGGCTGCGGACTTCGCGGGCGATGATGGGTTCGCTGCGATCATAGATAAGTCCGCCGAGATCGAGGCTTGCACGGATGGAGTACAGGGTACGAAATCGCGCGTCATCAGCGAGGTTGCTCTGGTTGGGATCGGCGATGGTGAAGCCTTCGTCGTCGGTTTTGTAGTTCTCGCGGTAGCGTAGTTGGATATCGCGTTGGTCGAGCCAGGCGATCTGGCCCTGGAGTTGTGGAACGGCGTTGGACCAGCGTGCACGGGAAGACCAGGCGTCAAGCTCGGATCTGGCGAGTCCGGCGTATCGCAGCGCGGCTTGTTGGACTTCACTGACGGTGGGTTCGGTAGAAAATTGTGCGAGGACTTCGGACGGTGATAGCCGGGGTTGTGCATGGGAAATGTTTGGAAAAGTCAGAAAAATCAAGGTGATGAGGAGCATTATGTGTTGGCGAGCATTCATGGGATTTCTCCGGTAGCCAGAAGATGGTTGTGGGGATGTGGTTGGGCACGTTGAGCGGCGGCTGCGAGTGCTTCGGGCACGTAAATCTGGAGCAAGGCGGCGGCGCGTTGTTCGGCCAGTTCCGCGAGCATGGCTTCGAGAAAGGGTGTGCCGTGGTCTGGTGAGAAATTCCGGTCAGGCTTTGGAGGGAAGTGGTAGGGGCGCAGGGATTTGCAGAGATCGTAGGCTTCACGCAGCCTGGTTTCGTGGTGGGCGTAGGCTTCGGTGAGTGGGGTCGTCGTGTGCTTGCCGGGAAGCGAGAGTTTCCAGAGCAGGGTGAGTTCCCACTGATAGGGACGCGTTGTGCGCGTGAATTCGCGCAGGAGTTGGTCGGTGGATTGGCCGGGATATTGTGCGGCGTAGATGTGATCGAATTCGTTTTGCCAGGTCCAGAAACGCGCAACGAACGTGGGCATGGCGTAGGCGGTGAACAGGCGCAGGGTGGAGGCGGTTTGTGGTGCGGGGATGTTCGGCAGGTGTTGGCAGATCTGGGCCAAAGGTTGGGCCGAAGGTTTGGCTGAAGGTTTTGCAATGACTGTGGGTACACAGACCAGGCTGAGTACAACTGCGGTTGCCAGAGATAGAAGAGGGAAAGGCAAGCGAAGGGTTTTCACGATGTTTTCTCCGAAGCGATAGAAATGGATGCATCTGTACGACTGGACCGGATCTGTTTTCGGAAAAAATGCGAAAATGTTGCGTACAAAAAAACACCGGCTTTTGTGGGGCCGGTGTTTTCGGTGGAAAACGCGAGGAAAATGAAGGGTTGGCGGTGTTATCTGTTTTGCAGAGCGGTGATAATTTTGCGGTGGATTCCGCCAAAGGCCGAGCCGGAAAGGCCGACGATGATGTCGCCGGAACGTGCGTTCTGGGCGATGTATTCGACGATGTCATCGATTTCCGGGATGAGTTCGGTGGGGCGGCCGAGCTCGCGGATGGAGTTTGCGACTTCGTCGATGTTCAGGAGTTGTTCGGGGGGAAGATCGTCGTCTTTGCGCCAGGGACGCGACAGGATGACGTGATCGGCCAGGGCAAAGGCTTCCGGGTAGGCGTTCTGGAAGACGCGGCGGCGTGAGGTGTTGCTTTTGGCTTCGAAAATCGCCCAGATTCGGCGGTCCGGGTAGCTTTTTCGAAGAGCGTCGAGCGTTTCACGGACAGCGGTCGGGTGGTGTGCAAAGTCGTCGTAGACCGTGATGTTATCGACGACGCCGATGAGTTCCTGACGTTTTTTGGTCTGGCGGAACTCGGCCATTGCGGCGCGGACGGTGTCGGCGGAAACGCCTTCATCCAGGGCGATGGCGGCGGCGCCGAGCATGTTGCGGATGTTGAATTCTCCGATGCCGGGGACTTCGAATCGGCCGAGGGATTGGCCGTCGAGGATAAATTCTGCGCTTGCGCGGCCGTTTTCGTAGGACAGCTCGACGGCACGAAAGTTGTTGTTGGCGCCAAGGCCAAAGGTGCGGCGTTGTGCCGGGGTTTGTTCGCTGACTTTGAGGGCGCGCGGATCGTCGCCGTTGACCCACAGCGTGCCTTCGGGGGGCAACATTTCCGAAAAACGGCGGAAAACGAACTCGATCGATTTGATGTCCGGGTAGATGTCGGCGTGGTCGAATTCGATGTTGTTGATCGTCGCGCGGAACGGCGCGTAGTGCCAGAACTTGGGGACTTTGTCGAAGTAGGCGGTGTCGTATTCGTCGCCTTCGATGACAAAGAGATCGCCGTCGGAGAGGCGGTAGTTGGAATCGAAGTTTCCGGTGATGCCGCCGACCATAAAACCGGGATCGCGCTCGGCATAGGTGAGGATCCAGGCGAGCATGCTTGTGGTGGTGGTTTTGCCGTGGGTGCCGGTGAGGACGAGTGGTTTTTTGCCGGCCAGGATGAAGTAGCGGAGGGCTTCGGGCAGGCTGATGTAGGGAATGTTGCGTTCGCGGGTTGCGACGGCGTCGGCGTAGGTTGCGCGTGAGACGTTGCCGACGATGACAAGATCCGGGTTCCAGTCGAGGTTTTTCTCGTCGTAACCCATCATGATCGAGATGCCGCGCTCTTCCAGCCATGTGCTCATGGGCGGGTAGGCCATCGCGTCGGAGCCTCGGACTTCGAAGCCGCGCTCTTTGAGCATGGCGGCCAGGCTTCCCATGGCCGTACCGCAGATTCCGATGATGTGGATTTTGTGGATGGAGGCAGGAAGTTCGGGAAATTCTCGTGGATTTTGCGCGGTCACACTGATTCTCGCTGCTGAAAATTGTATGGGGAACGGCCTGAAAATGGAGATCGTGCGGGTGAAAATCAGGAGTTGGCTGGAGCCGGGTTTTCGTACACGAATATGCGCAGAGCCTCCAGGTTTTCTACGTTTGCAAACGCGAGTTTCATGCCGCGGTCGCGAACCGGTGCGGGGATGACCCGGGCGACGGTGGCGGGAAGCTCGAAGATCGCGCCGGATTCTGGGTGCACGATATCGCAGCAGACGGTGCTGCCTTCTGGATGTAAGTCAGGGGTGCGCAGGAAAATGCCGCCGGCGGGCAGATCGGTGGTAAAAAAACGCTCGAGCAGGGCGCGATTTGGAATGCGCACGCGAACATGAGGAATTGCCTGAGACTGGGCGTGGGCACGGGTTTGTGGGTTTCTTTCGTATTGTTCCAGGATGAATTCACGCCAGCGGTCGCTGGTTTGTTCTCCGACGGAAAAGAGCTGGATGCCCATGCCGGGTTGTCGTTTTTGCTCGGCTGCGTCTACGGGATTGATCGTGTGAGCGACCAGACCGAGCATTTGCAGTTCTTCGGAATCGTTTAAGCGCACCTTGAGGCGGATGAGTTTTCTAAGCGGCAGGGGGCGCGGACAAAGAAGGAAAATGCCTTCGGCGGAGACGTTGCGTGTTTTGAAAACGGCATCTCCCTGGGGAGTTTGCAGGGTGATGTCGAGGTGGAGTTCTACGCGGGGTTGACGACGATTTTGAGCGCTTGTCATGACTTCTCAACAGACAGAATGGTGGGGAAAAAAAAGGGGTACGTAATGAATCGATTACCAGCGGACGTAGTCGCTGTCGGAGTCCTTTCTGGGCCGCGTGGGTGGTGGGGCGGTGCTTCTTTTGGGTGGCGGTGCAGCGTCCGTTTTATCGGATGCAGTCGCGGGTCGGGCCGAGTCGGATGCTTGCGGAGCGGGAGAAGCGGCGGCTGCGGAATCGGGAGCGTTGTTCGCTTCGGAGTTGGCTTCTTGTTTTCCTGGGCGTGTGGCCGGTGGTGGGCTTGCTTTAAAAGCCGGCACAGGTGCCACTTTTTTAGCAGGCTCTGGCTTGTATAGACCAAATGCCCGGGTTGTGGAATCGACGACATCCGCCAGTGCAAAGGAGATGTTGCGATTCAGTGTTGCGATGGGGCCGGGATTGGAGGTGACTGCGTTGGAGGAACGCAAAAACCAGTTTGGGTTGCCACGGAATTCGTTGATCACGCTGGCGGGCATCAATAGTGAGATCAAAATCACCACCAGTCCGCTGAACAACGACGTTATCAGGGTCACGCGTCGGATACGGTCGGTGGGTTTGATGATGACTTCGAATCGTTCTTTTTGGCTGTGTTCGCTGAGCAGCGTGAGCACGGGAATGGCAAGTGTAATGCCGACGGTCGCGATAAATTTGGGGGCGTCGTCGAGGAAAAAATTTACCAGCACGCCCATGAACAAAAAGGCAAAGTAGGTGGAAACGCAGGCAAGAAGGGCGAGTGCGATCAGTAGTGCGGTTTGCGTGGAAAAGCCGGTCAGGGATTCTTCTTCGACGACATTGAGCGCGGATTGCTGGCTTGTAGATGAGTCTTGCGAAGTTTCCGCCGCAGGTGTGGCAAAGGGATTGTCAGTATCCATGGGCGGCGGTGGCAGATCGACGCCGGCGAGTCCGAGAAAGCTGTCGTGTGCGCTCCTGTCGTGTGCGCTCCTGTCATGTGCATTGGGGGAAGGCGTGTTGTGGATGACGGGCGTGCGGGCTGCGGAGCGCTCCTGCACCGGGCGGTCGGCGGATGGTTCTTTGTTTTTCGGGGGAACGAATGCCGCCATGTGCGGGATGGTTTCCTGGGCGTCGGAGGAAAAGTTCTGCGCAAAAACGCCGGACTGCGAGAAGCTGCCGGTTGCGTGGCGGATGAGCGCGGGCATGGGAAGCGCGGCGCTGATCCGCTGGCCGCTGGTGCCGAGGTACATGGCGACCTGCTCGAGATCGTCGGCAAATTCCGTGGCCGAGGCGTAGCGATGGTCAATTTGTTTTTCGGTGGCTTTGTGCACGACGCGCTGCAGCTCCAGGTGCAGGTTTCGCAGCATCGGCAATTGCAGGGGCTCCGGGCTGATCTGTTGCATGATCAGTGACATAGTCGTGTCGCCCTGGACAGCGGGTTCGCCGATGAGCATTTCGTAGAGCATCAAACCCATGCTGTAGATATCGCTGGCGGGACCGAGGGATTGGCCGCGGACCTGTTCGGGGGACATGTAGCGCGGGGTGCCGATCAGGGCGCGTTCGCCGTCGGGTGTGCCTGCGGAAGTCAGGTCGGCATCGGCCGTGTCGAGCAGTCGGGCCACGCCGAAATCGAGAACTTTGACGACGTCTTTTTCGCTTTCAAAGTTCATGATCATGATGTTGGCGGGTTTTAAGTCGCGGTGGACGATGCCGTAGCGGTGGGCTTCGGCAACGGAGCGAGCGACCTGGCTGGTGAGCATCAGCGCGCGGATGGGATCCTGGGCGCCTTCGCGGCGGAGCAGGGTTTTGAGCGTTTCGCCTTCGATGTATTCGAGCACCATATAGACGACGCCATCGAGCGTTTCGCCGAAGTCATGGATGGTGACTGTGTTGGGGTGACGCAGCTTGCTGATGATCTGGACTTCACGCAAAAAGCGAGCTTTGGCGCTCATTTCTTCGGCGCCCGGTCCGGGTGTGAGGACTTTGAGGGCAACGTGGCGGCCCATCGCTTCCTGATGGGCCAGGTAGACCATGCCGAAGCCGCCGGATCCAAGCTCGCGCAGGATTCGGTACCGACCTTCAAACATCTGTCCGGGTTCGAGTCGATAACTCGCGGATAAATGAGACACGATCATAAACTCCACGTCTGGTGCGTTTGTGACCTGAGGAGAGGAGAAAGTCCCGTCCGGTCCGCAGACGTTATGAATGAAGCGTAATTTGAGAATGTGCCGAGACGAGATGAGTAAGCTCTGACACGCCGCCATATGGAGGTATCCTACCAACAGAATCGCCGGCGCGCTATCTGTGAGTAGATGCTATTGTGGGCTTTGGAAACAGTCCAGATCTTGGATGATAAAAACAGGTTATGAACACAGGAATGAAAGCGATGGCAGACGGAATGGCGCTGCGGCTGGAGTTTGAGCAGGGCACGCTCGTGGTGGCTGGCCTGGAGCAAAAGGAAGCGGAGCAGGTCGGGTTTTCCAGAACAGGGCTGGTGTGGGATGCGCGCGTGTCGCGGTTTCGTGCGCCGGCCTGGCAATATCGGCAGGTGGTGGGAAGTCTGAT
Organism: Lujinxingia vulgaris; assembly: GCA_040393065.1. GTDB lineage: Bacteria > Myxococcota_A > Bradymonadia > Bradymonadales > Bradymonadaceae > JACCWM01. Next base: position 7,282 of record JBEBUW010000001.1, read on the forward strand.
CCGTGCCGGATTTATGGTGGACGATGACGCGCGTGCGTATCAGGAGGTCGCACTCGCCCTGGAGGCAGGGCCGCAGCCGTTTGCGCATCAAGAGGAGGCTTTGCAGGCATGGTTGCAGGGCGGAAAGCGGGGCGTGGTGGTGCTGCCAACCGGGGCCGGGAAATCGTATCTTGCCCAACTGGCGATCGAAGCGACCGGGCGATCGACGTTGGTGGTCGTGCCGACGATTGATCTGCTGGCGCAATGGAGCGGGCAGCTGGAGCTGGCGTTCGGGCGCACGATCGGCATGCTGGGCGGCGGCTATCATGCGATCGAAGACATTACGGTGAGCACGTATGATTCGGCGGCGATCCATATGGATCGGCTGGGGGGACGTTTCGGGCTGGTGGTGTTTGATGAGGTGCATCATTTGCCCGGGCCGATTTTTCGGCAGGCGGCGGAATCGACGATCGCGCCGTTTCGGCTGGGGCTGACGGCCACGCTGGAGCGGGCGGATGGCAAACACGCGGACCTTGCCAAACTGGTGGGGCCGGTGGTGTATCAGCAGACCATCAAGGAGCTGGCGGGCGAAATTCTGGCCGATTATGAAGTGCGCACAATCGAAGTAGCGATGACCGAGGACGATGCGCAGCGCTATGCCGATGCGCGTGCGGAGTATCGTGGTTTTGTCGATCAGAACCGGATTTCGATGGGTGCCAGCGGTGGATGGCAGCGGTTTTTGGCGGCGACGAGTCGTTCGGAAGAAGGGCGCAGCGCGTTGAAGGCGTATCATGAGCAAAAGCAGATCGCGCTGGTTCATCAAAACAAACTGGCGGCGTTGTATGAGCTATTGCGTGCGCATAGCGACGATCGAGTGATCATTTTTACGAATGATAACGCGACGGTGTACCGCATCAGTGAGCAGGCGCTGTGTCCGTCGATTACGCATGAAACGAAGATCAACGAACGGCGTGATATTCTGGAGAAGTTCAATGCCGGGATGTATCGCACGCTGGTTACGAGTAAGGTTTTGAACGAGGGGGTGGATGTGCCGGCGGCGAATGTGGCAGTGATTCTGGCCGGCTCGGGTTCGGTGCGTGAGCATGTGCAGCGGCTGGGGCGGATTTTGCGGCGCGGCGTGGATAAGCAGGCGATTTTGTATGAGCTGGTGACGGCGGATTCGGTGGAACAGTTTGTGAGCGAGCGGCGCCGCGAGCATGATGCGTATCGATGACGGGCGGTGGAGTGTGGAGCCGGTTGCCTGGAAACATCTTGATCTGGCGTTTGTATGTCATCCTTTGACCCTTCGGGGGTGCGGCGTGTGTGACTTAATGGCGCATCGGGCACCCCTTCGGGGTGAAGCGGTCGATGTACAGTGTGAGTTCGTCACCCCTGAGGGGTGAAGGATACCCCTTTGACTGTGAGGCTGTTCAGTTGTTTTCGGGCTGAAGAAGCAAAGAGATAAGGAAGAAGGAGTAGGCTGCATGCTGACAAGTGATTTGTTGCGGGTTCGGGTTCAAAAAGGGCGTGTGGAGCCTGTGTATCTGGATGAGGAGAATCCGGTGGCGCTGGAGCGTGCCGCAGAGCTGATTGCGTTGTTTGAGGGGGCGCTCACAACTGGGGCGGAGCGCGGGGCGTTGGATGAAGCGGTGGAAGAAAAGGTCGGTCACGGGACGGACTTTTTGTTATGGCGTGGGCTTGCGAAGCTTTTGTATGACCGCAGCGAATTTGAAGTGCGTGCGCCGTGTGATCCGGCTGAGATTCGGCGGTCGGTGTTTGAGCGCGCGGCAGGATTTGGTTTTACAGGGGCGGTGGAGGATGCCGGGGCGCGGGCGGCGATTTTTGAGGCCGCTGCGGCGGAGCTGGGTGTGGACGGGGCGGATCTGTCGAAGAGTTTGTACGCAGATCTGGAGTCGCGGCAGGTGCTGGCGGCATTTAAGACGTTGACGGCGCAGGCGTTGTTGGAGCGCTATAATATGGCGCTTGCACAGGCGGTTTTGTATCGGGCGACGCGACTGGTGATCACGCTTGAGGAAGTGGATTCCAACAAGCTGCGGTATTTGTTTTCGGCGATGAAGTTTCACGGCCTGATGCATACTGCGCGGCGTACGACGAAAAAGAAGACGCGGGGCAATTATGAGGTGGTGCTGGATGGTCCGGCGAGTTTGTTTCGGCAGAATCGCAAATACGGGATTCAGATGGCGAAGTTTTTGCCGGCGCTTTGTAATTTACAGGGATGGAGTCTGCGGGCGGAGTTGCAGGAAGATCCGAAGAATCGGGGGACGGAGTTTTTGTTGAGCAGCGAGACCGGGCTGAAGTCTCATTATAAGATGAAGGGGCAGTGGGTTTCGAAGGAGGAGCGTCGGTTTGAGGAACGATTTTTGACTGTGGAGACGGACTGGACGTTGAAGCGGCGCGGGACGGCGCTGGATCTGCCGGATAACGAGGTGATCGTGGCGGATTATGTGCTGAAGTCGGCGGAGGGCCGCGAGGTTTTTGTGGAAGTGGTGGGGTTCTGGCGGATGGCGTATCTGGAGCGGCGGATTGAGGCGCTGAAGTCTTTGAAAAAGCCGCTGGTATTGGTGGTGAGTGAGCGGCTGAAGGTGGATCGGCAGGTGTTCAAAGACGGGGGACCGCAGGTGGTTTTCTTTAAGGGGGTGATTCTGGTGGATAAAGTTCTGGAGGCGGCTGAAGCGGCGATTTCATAGCTGAAATGAGTGGAAACGTCGCGTGCCGGAGAGTTTGATAGCGGATGGATGGGAAAGACGCACGCGACGATGCCAGAGGGAGAATGGGGGTCACCAGGTGGGTGTGTAGACTTTGCGGAGTTGTTGGATGGAGTAGGAAATATCGAAGGGGCTCTGGCGGATTTTGGCGAGTGCTTCGGCCGGGGTGGGGCGGTTGGGGGTGGGATGCTGGTGATGCTGAAGAATGACGTTGGACCAGTGTTCGGGGCCAGCACTGAGCGGAAGCTCGTGAATGAGTTGGGGGATGACGTGGGCTTCTCGGGGGATGGTGTTGGAGATGAAGCAGGGCAGGGCGGCGGCCTGTGCTTCGATGAGGGCCAGGCCCAGGCCTTCGAAAAAGGAGGTAAATGCGAATGCGTCCGCGGCCTGGAGAAGTTGGGGAATGTCGGTGCGGAGGCCGGCGAAGTGAACATGGGAAAGAAGGCCGAGATCGGTCACTTTCTGGAGGAGTGTGGGCCGCAGTGGACCATCGCCAATCAGGAGAAGACGCGCCTGGGGAAGTTTTTGAACGAGTGCGTGCAGGACATCGAGCAGGAAGTCGTGGTTTTTCTGGCTGGTGAAACTGCCGACGTGGGTGAGAACGAAGTTTTCGGGGGTATAGCCGAGTTGTTGGCGCAGGCGCTGGCGATCGGCGGTGGTTTCGAAGGCGGAGAAATCGAGTCCGCAGAGCAGAACCTGAAAGCGCGGGTCTTGTTGCCAGTCGGGACCGAAGAAGTCGCAGGCAGCTTCGGCACTGGCGGCCAGTCCGTGGGTTGCGTGTTGCAGGACCATGCGGGACATCAGGTATTTGTAGGCGCGGCGGGCCGGGTTGCTGGTTTGATAGGCGCGTACAAGCACGTTGTGGCTGTGGGCGATGCGGATCGGAATGCGGTGGTACCGCGCAACGGTCAGTGTGTAGCCGCTGTAATAGCCGACGTGGCTGTGGATTACGTCGTAAGGCCCGAGTGCGCTGAGAGCGCGGCCGATGCGCTTTGCGCTCTGGATGGGCGTGTGATGGGAGCCTGCGAAAATGATGCGTGCACCCAGGTCGAGGACTTCTTCGTCGTAAAAAGCAGGCTCAGGAAGGTGGACGAGAAAGTCCATGGCGAGTTCGTTTCGATCGACGGAGCGCAGAACGTGCAGCAGCCAGGTTTCGATGCCTCCGCAGCCAAGCGATCCGACGACGTGAAGGATGCGTTTGGCGCGGGAATGGCCTGTGGTCTGGTTCAAATTCGCGGTCTTGCCGGTCGCAATTCTCATGGGGCTACCTTGAGCTAGAGAGGCGTGCCATCAGCCGGAGGTATAGAGTTTGAATAGAGTATGAGCGCAGTTGGTGATGTTGAAATCCGAGGCGCAGACGGTTTGCAGGGCTTTTATCTGTGCTTGTTGTGGGTCGGCGGGCTTGCGGACGACGGTATGGACGCAGGCGTTGACCCATTGGTGGCGCGTGTTTTTGCGTAGATCGAGGGCGTGGACGAGTTCGGGAACGAGGTTGGCGTCGGTGGGAATGGTATTGGAAATGATGCAGGGCAATCCTGCGGCCTGGGCTTCGACGAGGGCCAGGCCCAGGCCTTCGAAGTGGGAGGGAAAGATAAAGGCATCGGCAGCGCGCAAAAGGCGTGGGACATCGGAGCGCACGCCGGCCAGAGTGACGACCCGGGAGAGGCCGAGGTTTTCGATTTTTTGCTCGATTTCGTTGCGGAGTGGACCGTCGCCCAGAAGTAGCAGGCGGCTTTGTGGAAGTCTTCGCGCGATGGTTTTCATGACGTCGAGCAGGAAAGTGTGGTTTTTTTGCTCGGAAAAGCTGCCGACGTGGATAAAGACGTGGTTTTCGGGCGTGAAGCCAAACTGGCTGCGGATTTTGTCGCGTTGGATCGGGACTTCAAAGGGTTTGAAGTCGAGTCCATAGTGCATGACTTGAAAGCGTGGATCGCGTTGCCAGCCGGCGCCAAAGAGGGTGCGTGCGGCCTGGGGGCTGGGGGCAATTCCGTGGGTTGCGTGCAGGCGGATCTGGCTGGCCATGGTGCGCAGGTAGACGCGGCGCGGCAAGGAGGCTTTTTTTTCGGCGCGCGCCCAGTCGTTGTGGCTGTGGGCAATGCGCGTGGGGATGCCGTGGATGCGGCTTACGGGGAGGAGGTAGCCGCTGAAGTGGCCGACATGGCTGTGGAAAACGTCGTAGGGACCAAACTGGGTGAGGGTGCGGTTCAGGTTTCGGGTCAGGGTGGTGAGTTTGAATTGAGAGCCGGCGACGATGATGCGCGCGCCGGAATCGAGGATTTCTTCGTCATAAAAGCCGGGTTCGGGGCTGTGGACCAGGAAATCCATGGCGTGTTGCTGGCGATCGACTGTTCGCAGCAGGTGCATGAGCCAGGTTTCGATACCACCGCAGTTCATGCGACCGACGGCGTGCAAGACTTTGAGAGGGCGTCGGTCGTCGGGTTGGCGCCGGGTTTTGAGGTGGGCATGTGAATCTTTTGCAGAATAGTCGGTATCGGTTGTGATTCTCATCATAGGGTTGCTGGCTCACGGTGGGGGTCGATAGAGATGTCTGGACAGTGCAGCCGGGTTGCTCGCGGCCGTGATGGATTTGCCGCTGAATTGCCGGAGCGGGTGCGCAAAGGTGTACAGAACCATCGGATTGATAGCCTGAAAGTTAACAACCGGATGAGAGGCGGGAAGGGGGGCGGGCGCGTCTGTGGCCCGGGCGGGGTGGCCGATTGGGCTGGCACAGGGCAGCCTGTTTTTGGGCTGCCTGAAGATGTGGAGAGGTTGGTTGGAGGTAAGAAGCTTATGCGTCGGGGGGCTCGACAGCACGCCGTGGGGGCGATTCAGGTGAAGGAGGTCCAGCCGAGCGCAAAGATTGCGTAGTAGGCGAGCATGCGCGGTGCGCGGATGAGGCTGATGGCGAGGAATTTGCGGTACGGCATGCGGTAGATTCCGGCAAACCAGCAGGCGATGGAGAAAGGAACCGGCGTGATGGCAGCGACGGCGATGGTCCACAGGCCCCAGCGATCGAAGAGATCCTGGCCGCGGGGGCGGAAGAATTCGATGCGACGTCCCAGAATGGGAACACGGGTAAGGAAAGGGCCGACGAAATAGGCCAGGCTTCCGCCGAAAAGGCTTGCGATGCATGCAGCGGTGACGGCGGGGAGGACCGGAGCGTCGGCGGCAGCCGTGACGAACATATAGCTGGTGGGCGGAATCGGGAACGTCAGGCCATCGGCAGCGAGGACGCCAAAGAAGATGCCGATGGGTCCGAGGTATTCGACCGTCAGGAGGGCGAGTGTGCCGATGGGTTCTCGGAAGAAAAACGCGATGGCAGCAACGACGACAAAGAGAAGTGCCATGATGCCGACGCTTTGCCAGGCGAGTTTTCGGAAGAGTTGGTCGTCGAGTACGTCGGCGGCAGTTCTGGCGGAGGTGGAATCCTCCTGGATGCCGTGAAGCGTGATGGTTTCTGCGGCGCTTGTGGCGGCTGTCGTTGCGGCTGTCGTTGCGGCTGTCGGGCTGTCTGGGATGGATTGCATCGTGATGGGTACGGACGTGAGAGGTTTGAGTGAACTGCGCGAAATGTTGCGCTGGTATACCGGGGAAACCCGGGAGCTTCTGGATTCATTCTGGTGCAAGCAACAAATCCAAAACAGATATGCGAGTGGAAAACAAGTCAAAGAAAAGAATCGGGGCGTTTCGCGTTGGAGCGGAGCTTGAGGGGACGCAGGGTTTTCAGGTCTTCGCGTGCGTTGGTGTCGTCGGGATCGAGTTCGATGATGCGACAGCAAGCGTCGATGGCGGTTTCGATGTCGCGGGTGAGTTTGGCGTTTTCGGCCTGTCTGCGGAACTCGGTCAATGCGGTTTCGATGGTGTAGGAGTCGACCAGCGTGTTTCGGTAGCGAGAGCGTTGGGCGGGGTTTCGAATGGCTTCGTAGGCCTGGTTGATGTCGGCGAGAACCGGGCAATGGTTCGGGTCCGTATCTGGGTTGTTGGCCGAGAATTGTTGGTTCAGGTTGTGGTAGGCGCGCTGGATTTCTTGATCATAGGCGGACCAGTGCAGGCCGAGTGTTGTGAAGTGGTCTTCGGGGGTGGGGGCTTGTTCGGGCTGGATTTCGGGAGGGGATTTCAGCCCGGGTTGGGTATCCAAGGTGTCCTGGCTCCGGGGGCGTATATGAAGGAGTCCGACGTGATCAAGCGCCAGGCAGAGGGCGACGATTTTGGAGGGGGCGATGGGGGATGCCTGGATGAGGTCGGTCAGGGTTCGGGGTGGATATTGCGGGGAGTTTTTGAGTGAGAAGGCGACGGCCTGGAGTTTTTCGTCGAGGTTGAGCGCATGGATATGCAGGTGAAGCGATTCGTTGAGGGAAAGGGTGCGGTTGTTGAATCGCTGCGCGGCCACGAGCAGAAGGTTTTTGTCGAGTTTCTGGTAGCGCGCATGGACGTGGTGGAAGACGCGAACGGGGATGGAGACGTGAGCGTTTTCGTGGAGAGTGTTCAGGGTCTGGATTGCGGGCGGGTAGGTGAGGCCGAAGAGGGCGACGTGGCCCGCAGTGCGCTCAAAGAGTCGTTGTAACAAGAGCATGATGCGGGCTTTGTGGGCCTGGGCAAATTGTGTTTCGGTGAGAAATCCAAGCGGGACGAGTGCGTTCTCAGGTTCGATATTGTGCGCTTGCGCGTACTCAAGCGCCTTATCAAATTGTTCGCCGGTCAGGTTGCGGCTTTCGAGCAGAAGTCCGTTCAGGGATTCGGCTTCGCGCAAGGGGAAGTGCTGGATGTCAATGATCTGGTGGTGGAGGCAGGCGATTTGCCAGGTGTGAGCGGCGTGCTGGATCTGGAGCAGGCTGAAGCCGCGGCGGTGCGAGGATTCTAGCAGGATGGTGGCGAGTTCGGTTTGTTCGAGGTTGTAGCGTGCCAGGGGTTCGCCTTCGCTTTCGATGAAGCGCGGAGAGTTGTAGGGCGTGCGATCGATGGACGGGGTGTGGGGTTGCGCGTAGGATTTGGTGGGCGGTGTGGCGAGCTCGAGAAGTTGGGTGCGCACTTCGAGGCTTGCGGGTTCGATTTCGAGTGCAAAGCCGTCGGCGGTGTGCTGGACGACGCGGGCTACGAGTTGGACAGAATCGGTTTTTTCGCCGCAGGTCACGTGCAGGTTGAGCCAGGTCATGAGGGCGGGGCGCTCTTCGGTGGACAGGCAGATGCCGCGTAGTTCGAGCAGAGCGGGCAGTTCGCGGGAAAGTGCGGCCGGGCAGGGGTAATGCATGGTGGCCTGGAGGATGGGCTCGGCATCTGTGTCGGAGAGGTTGGATTCTGACGGGACGGGCTTTTGAATACGAGTCTGGGGGCCGCGCCGGGCTTCGGTCAATTCGCCGAGTTCGGCGGAGAATTCTTCGAGTGCCCGGGTGACTTCCTGCGTATTGAGGTCATCGAAGTTGCGGATGAAGTCCTGGAGTGCGGCGATCAGATCTTTCTGTCGCCTGGGAAATTGATTGGCCATGGCTCGATCCTGTCAGAAAGGGAATTCAGGGAATGTTTCCAAAGCTAGTGACAGGCTTGCCCACGGCAATGCTGTGCGGAGTGGGTGTTGGGAAGATGGCTTGTGTGAACGTTGGGGTTTTGCGCGAGGGTGTGGACGTCACAGTCCTTGTGGAGGTAAAAGCAAGGTATGGAAGTTTTTTGGCGATGACGATGATTAGGAAACGCACGAATCACTGAGGAGGTGTCGTTATGAAGCGATTGATGATTGCAGGAATGGCTGTTGTTCTGGGGTGTGCATTGTTGGTGAATCCGGCCGCGGTTCAGCCGGCGGCGGCTCAGGCGAAGCCAGTGGCGCCAAGCAAGGCTTCGGCAAAGAAGAAGAAGGTCGAAAACACTGCCAAGCAACAGGACATTCACAAGCTTCTTGTTTTGAGCGGCTCGGGGGATCTCGGGGTGCAGACCATGAAGCAGCTGACGCAGATTTATAGTCAGATGTTGCCCCAGGTTCCTCAGAAGTTCTGGGAGGAGTTTGCAAAGGAAGTCGATGCAAACTCACTGATCGAGCTGATTGTTCCGATTTATGACAAGCACTTTACGCATGAAGATGTGAAGGGTCTGATTGAGTTTTATCAGACGCCGGTGGGTAAAAAGCTGGTTGCCGTGCAGCCGTTGCTGACGCAGGAATCGCAGCAGGCCGGTGAAAGGTGGGGCATGGAGATCGGACAGAAAGTTGCCGAGCGCCTCAAGGAAGAGGGCTATGACTGAGTTGGTAGGACATCTGTTTTTTGTAGGCGTAGCGAAGCCCGGAAGGTGATTTGGGTTTCGTTACGTGCAAAGATTGGGCATGATAGCGGTTTTCCGGGGTGTTTCCGGGAAACCGCCTTTTTGATTGGAGACAGGCAAGGTAGGCGGATTGGTTTTTCCCAAAGCAGTAGAAAACGTATGAAGCATTATGTGTATCTATCAGCAGGATTTTTCGGATTCTCAAATCTGGGCGGAATTACGTATTTTCATCACGTGCGCGAGCTTCTGGGAGAACGACTGCTGGAGCATGGCATTGAGGCGGAGTTCATTACGGTGAACACGCTGCCGACCGCTTCGATTCGCAAGCGGGCGGGTAGTTTGTTGGAAACGATCGCGGCCACGGCGACGGATGAAAATGCGCCGATTCATTTGATCGGCCATTCGACCGGTGGGCTGGATACGCGGCTGCTGGTCACGCCGGGGGCTTCGTTGCAGGCGGACCTGAAAGAGGGCGAGTCGGTGGAATCGTATGCTCGTCGGGTGCAGACGGTGGTGACGGTATCGACGCCGCATCTGGGCACGCCGATGGCGAATTATTTTAACAGTCTTTTCGGACAGAACTTTTTGTGGGCGATGTCGCTGGCGACGATTTACATGCTGCGGTTTGGGCGCTTGCCGATGAGCGCGCTGTTCATGTTGATGGGGCTTGTGACGCGGATCGACCGGATTCGCGGCGTGCAGAATACGATTCTCGAGCAGTTTTATCAGGGGTTGTTTGCAGATTTTGATGAGAATCGGAAGGAAGAAATCGGTGCATTTCTGGAGCAGGTTCGGGCTGACCGCGCGGCGGTGGGGCAGCTGACGCCGGGAGCGATTGATCTGTTTAATGCGTCGACGGCGGATCGGCCGGGCGTGCGTTATGGCTGTGTTGTGACGCGTGCGCGGGGTTTGAATTTTGGTGCGTTTAAGCGAGCGGGGCGTGATCCGTATGCGCATGTTTCGCATGCTGTGTTCCGGATGTTGCAGTTTATGAGCGCGCAGAGTGAGACGTTGCCGGAGCCTTTGAAGGAGCATGCGGTGCCGCTGGTGCGTGCGTATGGCGATTTGCCGAGCCGTCGCGATAGTGATGGTGTGGTGCCGACGTTGTCGCAGCTCTGGGGTGAGGTGATTCATGCGGCGCGTGCGGATCATCTGGATGTTTGCGGGCATTTTAATGATCCGAAGCATGATCCGCCGCATATCGACTGGTTTCGTTCCGGGTCGGAGTTTCGCCGTAAGGAGTTTGAAGCGCTGTGGAGCGATGTGGCAGCGTTTATTGCACGGCCAGATATGCGGATGTAGTCTGGTTTGCGAAGGTCTGGCTACCTTGCAAAGCAAGGGGTGTACGGCTAGTTTGAGCGCGCTTGCAGGAGTTTGGTTCGTCATTCTGAAATCAATCTGAAATCAGGAAGGGAAACCCGGCGAAGTGCTGTCAGGTACAGAGTTTTTATTCAGTTGTGGTTCGTGAAATAAAGTCTTGCGTAAAAGAGAAGAGGACAAGATGAGAAGCATGAAAAGGTTGGGCGTAGCGGCGATGATGGTCAGCGCAGGGTTTGCGCTGCTGTCGGGTTGCGGTGGCGGCGATAACTTCGATGCCCGTGAAGTTGCCGCTTTATCGATTGAAGGTTGGACGGGGGATTCGTATGAGCTGAATATCGATAGGGCGTCGGTTCAAAATGTGCAGCAGCCGGATAGTCTGGTGATTTTGCGCAGCAGTGATAAGGCGCCGCTGAAAGTCACGAAACTTGAGTGGGTGGCGCGGCCTGATCGACTGGGTATTCTTGGAGAGCGGGTTGTTGACGGCGCAGGTAATCAGGTTCCGTGCACGGCCAACGACGAAGAAGCGAGCTGTGGCGCGTATCCGGGCTCGATTTGTCTGGCTGTGAGCGGAGCGCATTGCCAGAGCACGGATTTGCCGGCAACGCCGTTTGAAATCGCGAGCGGTTTGCAGCGCCAGCTTCAGTTTGTTGTGAAAAAGGGCAATGGACAGTTGGAGTGCCCGGCGCCGGGCGCGAGTGTTCCGGAAGAATATCGAAGCAATTATTGCGGTGAGCTTCTGATTGAAACCAATGCCAGCAACAACAGTGGTATCGTCAAAAACGGCAATGCTCGCCTGTACTTCCTGGTCGATGAAAAGAGCGGTGAGATGAGTCTTTCGCCGCAGTTTATTGAGTTTGCCAATGCAAAGGCCGGTGTTTCGCAGTCGAAAACCTTTGAGGTGAGCAATACGGCCAATCAACCGCTGACGATTCAGCAGATCACGATTTATCCGGCCAATGGCATGTTGTCGATTTCGCCGGATATGCCGCTAGGCACTTCGACTGTGATCGAGCCCAACAGTTCGAAAACGTATACGTTGACGTTCAATCCGCCGGCGAGCGCGACGGAAGCGGAGCTGAAGTTTTCCAGTGAGATTCACTTTGAGAGTTCTTCCATTGGTACTTCGAGCCGGTTGATCAAGGTCAATGTGACGCCGGATAGCGGTAATGCGCCGCGAATTACGGTGGATCCGCTCACGCTTTCGTTTGTGGATTCGGCGGAGCAGACGATTACGGTGCAGAACTCGGGTGAGACGGTCGGGCAGATCACGAGTTTGTCGGTGAGCCCGGTGGCGGCGCGCTCGATGTACAAGGTCTGGTACAACGACGTGGATATTCTTGCGCAGTTCCCGTCGCAGCGCCCGACGCTGGCACGGATGACCAACGGCGAGCCGTCGATGATTGAGCTGGTGGTCGAGTTTGTGGCGCCGGAAGATCCGACGGCATCGACGCTTGCGACTTTGGATATTCGTCATAACGACCTGCAGGCCGGCGGCAAGACGAGCGTGACGTTGCTGGGCAATAGCACGGAAATTGCGCTGGGGCAGGTGTTGCCGACGCAGTACACGTTTGTGGCTGGCGAGCCGGGACAGACGGTGGATTTTGTAGTTTACAACCGTGGAACCGATCCGCTGGAGATTACGGATGCAGAGATCGCGCTTCCGGTCGGCGCGGAGGAAGGTCTGTTTACGGTGAGCGATGTGACGGGAACGATTCCGGCCGGCGGACTTGTGAAAGGCACGGTGACGTATGGCGGAACGACCAATATCCGTCGTCAGTCGACGCTGATTTTGACCTCGAACACGGCCGGCGAAGCGCAGGATATGACGTTGATGCTGGTTGCGCAGCCGGCAGCTGAGGCGGTTTCGCTGGAGCCGACGATTACGCCTTCGTTTGCAAGTACGGCACGTGTTGGCGAGTCGACTTCGTTTACGGTGAGCGATGTTTCTGGAACGGCGAACCTGCCTGGTTCGAGCTGGCTGTTGGTGGAGCGTCCGGCTGGAAGCACGGCGTTTTTGTCTGGCAATGGTGAGAGTGCTTCGTTCGTTCCTGACGTGGCCGGAAACTACAAAGTTTCGGTCGTGGTCCCGAACGAAGAAATTATCAATGTGCAGGCATTCTTTGAATTTGAGGCAACGAATTAAGCCTTGAAAACAGGGGGTGTTCGGATGGTTTCAGTCATGATAGCCATCTTGACACTCCCGGTGGGGACACTTATAGTCCGCGCCGGATTTTGGGTAAATCTCGCACCATATTTATTGATATTTTCAAGCAAGAACCTGCGCTCGATCCTTGCTCGCTTCCGTGCCAAACGGAATAGGAGCGTCGAGCCACTTACGGAGTTAAAATGGCAGAAGCTTTTCAGAATGTGAACAATCTTTTTCTTCCCGAGCGTCTTGCAGAACTGCCCAAGTTTCCAGAAATGGAATCGGATAAGATCGCAGTTTCGATGGAGCAACTCGAAGACCTTCTTGAGAAGCGCGCTGCTGTGCTTGAGGAAGAGCTTTCGGATGTAGAAACGCAGTACCACTGGGTTAGCTACGTACTTCGTTATCTTGGTTTTTGCTCCACGGTGGCAGAAGCGCCGCCGCTGGATACGGATTCCGAGGAGTTCCGCCCTGATTTTACGCTTTTCGCAACGGCTGCAGATTTTCGTCGTGCAGTTCCGTTCCGCGCACAGCGTGATTTTTTCACCGGTGCTCTGGCTATCGTGCGTTCGTTGGCTTACGGCTCGTCGCTTGATGAGCTGGTAACGGAAGGCGGCAGCTACAATCCGGCTTATGATGTGGATCGTCATCTGCGCAACACGGGATTGACCTGGGGAATTTTGACCAATGGTCGTTCGTGGCGTTTGTTCCATCGCGATACATCGGGTCTGATGAGCACGTATTTCGAGATGGATCTGATCAAGGTCCTCGAAGAAAAAGATCTGGATGGATTCAAGGTTTTCTGGGCTGTCTTTGGTCCGGAAGGTCTGGGTGGAACCGAGAGTGGTCCGCCGATCGCGAACCGTCTGCTGAACTAATCGTTCGGTTGCCCCGGTAGTTTGAAGTTTTAAAAAAGCGCCCGCGTATTGTTCGCGGCCGCTTTTTTTGTTCGGGCGGTCAGGTTTCGAAGAGATCGTTGATTTCTTGGAGAGCGTTGATGGTTTCGCTGGCGGCCTGCTGGAGGGGCGGCGCGGCCGGCGGCGTGTAGGTGCTGCGCCAGTGGGCAAGATGCTGGATGAATGCCAGATCGAATTGTTGGCGGGCGGTTGTGGGGAGATCCGAGAAATATATCGGATCATGATGAGGGGGAGGATTTCGAAGCTCGCCGAGGGTGATGCCGCTGGCGTCGTGGTGTTCGAGGGTGGGCCGGGTACTGGCGATGTAGGATTGGACAAATCGGAACAGTGTTGTTTGCGCGCGTTTGTCCAGGCTGAGGTCGCCCAGGCGTGTGTGTTGGAAACGTTTGTCGGCCAGTGATGTTGCGATGAAGTCGGGGAAGATGAAGCCAAATTGTGGAGCCTGGATGGCGGCGCGCAGTATGGTGGCAAGGCGTTGTTCGGTCAGGTAGGTCTGTCGAGCCTTGCGGATGATTTCGGCGCTCGGGTTGTCCGCGGGCAGGGTGTGGGTTTGGTAGATGGGAGTATCAGGGGAGAGGCTTGCGTCGTTCAGGGTTTGTGCGTCGAGGAGCAGGTGCTGAACCGGATGGTTTTGGGCGGATTGTAAGTGTTTGGCGGCCTGTTCGGGCTCAAGATAGAGTGTCTGAAGAATGAACTGGAGCGAAATCTGGCGGGATAGTGGTGGGTAGAAGGCGAATTTCTGGTTCAGAGCGCCGGCATAGGAATAAGTGATGGCCTGGTTGAGCGCGTTGATCTGCGTTTCGGTGTGATGTCTGGCGGAATAGCTGATGAGCGCGTGGGAGGGAAGGGCAGCGGTGGTTCGGGCGGTTTCTTCTGCGATGTATTCGAGTACATCGGTGGGGGTGGGGGTATTGTTGATCAGGTAGTGATCAAGGCGGTGTCGGTCGGCGGGATCGGCCAGGCGGGCGATGAAGAGTGGCTGCGCGATGCTGAGAAATTCGTTGTGGCTATGGTCCAGGTAATAGCGCAACGAGCGCTTGAAGGCGGTGGTGATGGTGGCACTGAGTTTACCAAGGGAAACGACGAACTCGCAGTTTTTCCAGGAGATGGATTTTGCGATGTGGATTGGAGACGTGCCGGATTTGCCCCAGCTTACCATGGCGTGGAAGGGATAGCGGATAACGGGTTTTTCGTAGGCGGGAGGGCCGAGCATGATGGAGAAGGTTTTTTTGCCGTTTCGGCCATCGACGCGGTAATCAAATGCCTGAAAGTAGCGGCGGATCATGGTGTCGAAGATTTCGACCGCGTCGGGGCTGTTGAGGCGTGCGCGGACTGTGTCCTGGAAGGCCTGCTGGTTGGAAATCCGGTCGTGTTGAAGACTGAAATAAAAGAAAGGGCGGACGGAGCGTTCGATGGCTTTTTCGGACAGGCGCGGTTCCGCGAGGTTTAGAAAGCGGAAGGTTTCCGCGAGCGGATTTTGGCGTTGTTCGCGCTGCTCGGCTTCGAGGCTGCGGCAGGTTTCAAAGATATGTTCGATGAGTTGTTTGCCTCGCCTGATTTCGTTTTGGGAAGCATAGGGCAGCGGGATGACGATTCTCGGGCTAGATTTTCTGGTTCTGGATTTTCTGGCTCTGGTCACAACAACCTCCCCGTGGGTACGTGTGCTCAAAAAATTAAATGATTACTGCCTGGATGCAGGCATCGTAACGAGATCTGGAGCGTTAGGGAAGGCGGATTCGGGAGGCTGGAAGCAAGAATCGACGGAAAAGGCGGTGCGAGCTGCGGTTCCGCTGCGTTTTTTGTGTTTGAAGGCGGTGTCGTCTGCCAAAGAACTGGAAAAAAGTAAAATTTAGAAGGTGACGCCTGCCAAAATTGATCAAAAAAGTAAAACTCTGGCGGAGGCGTGCTCTAAAATTTTGAAAAAAAATAAAAAATGGGCCGCGGCGCCCTCCAAAATTTAAAAATAAAAGAAATTTAGGGAGGGCGGCGCGGCCTGATTTTATTCTGGCGCACTTCGGGGGCAGGCGGGGCTGGTTTTGAAGTGCGTTGGTGCAGATGCGGGCCGGGCTGGTCCGCATCTGGAGTGTGTTGGCGTGCTTATTGGAAAGCGAGCTTGAGGGCTTGCGCGGCTTTTTCGAGGGTTTCGTCGATGAGCGCGTCGGTGTGGGCGAGGCTTAAGAAACCGGCTTCGAACTGGCTGGGGGCCAGGTAGATGCCGGAGGTGAGCATCTGGTGGAAGTAGGTGTTGAAGCGCGGGATGTCGCAGGATTTGGTGTCGGTGTGGTTTTTGACTTCGGTGGTGGTGAAGTACAGGCAGAACATGGAGCCGACGCGTTGTTGCGAGAGCGGGTAGCCGTTTTCGTCGATGAGTTTCTGCATGCCGGATTCGAGGCGCTGGCCGGTGGCTTCGAGTTGGGTGTAGCTCTCGGGAGTGAGGAGTTGCAGGGTGGTGAGGCCGGCGGTGACGGCGACCGGGTTTCCGGAGAGGGTGCCGGCCTGGTAGACGGGGCCGGTGGGGGCGATGTGGTCCATCAAGTCTTTGCGGCCGCCGTAGGCTGCGAGTGGGAAGCCGCCGCCGACGACTTTGCCGAAGGTGAACAAATCGGGTGTGACGCCGAAGCGTTCGGCGGCGCCGCCGCGGGCGATGCGGAAGCCGGTCATGACTTCATCGAAGATCAGGACGATGCCGTGTTTGGTGCAGACTTCGCGCAGGGCCTGGAGGTAGCCGGGTTGCGGCTGGATGAGGCCGGTGTTGCCGCAGACGGGTTCTAAAATGATGGCGGCGATCTGGTCGGGGTTGGCGTCGATCCGGGTCTGGACGGCGGCGATGTCGTTGAAGGGCGCGATGAGGGTGTCTTGTGCGGTGCCTTTGGTGACGCCGGGTGAGTTGGGCAGGCCGAGGGTGAGCGCGCCGGAGCCGGCGGCGATCAGGAACTGGTCGGCGTGGCCGTGGTAGCAGCCGTCGAATTTGATGAATTTGTCGCGGCCGGTGGCGCCGCGTGCCAGGCGTACGGCGGACATGGTGGCTTCGGTGCCGCTGGAGACCATGCGGACCATTTCGAGGCCGGGGACGCGGGCGATCATTTCTTCGGCGAGTTGGACTTCGACTTCGGTGGGCGCGCCGAAGGAGGAGCCACGTTGGATGGCTTCGGTGGCTTTTGCGATGACTTCGGGGTGTGCGTGGCCGAGGATGGCCGGGCCCCAGCTCAGCATGTAGTCGATGTAGCGATTGTTGTCGGCGTCGTGCAGGTAGGCGCCGTTTGCGCGGGTGATGAAGGGAGGTGTTCCACCGACGGATTTGAAGGCGCGCACGGGGGAGTTGACGCCGCCGGGGATGGCTCGTTCGGCTCGTTCAAGAAGATCGCGACTGATGGAATGCATGGGGGCTCCTGATAGAAGGAAAAAATTTTAGGGATGAATGGCTGCGAGATTGCGCACGAACTTTTCGAGTACGTCGATCCAGCGCGGGTGGGTGTTGACGCAGGGAATGACGTGGTAGTCGGTGCCGCCGGCTTTCAAAAAGTCTTCGCGGCCACGGATGCCGAGTTCTTCGAGCGTTTCCAGGTTGTCGGCGACAAATGCCGGCGAAATGACGAGTAGTTTTTTGATGCCTTTTTTGGGGAGTTCGTTGAACTGGGCATCGGTGAAGGGTTGCAGCCAGGGATCTTTTCCAAGGCGCGACTGGAAGCTGACGGAGTATTTTTCGGGCGGAATGCCGGCTTTTTTGGCAAATTCGCGGCTGGTTGCGCGGACCTGCGCGCGGTAGCACATAGAGTGCATGGGGTTGGGGACTTCGCAGCAGTCGGAAGATTGCAGGCAGTAGCAGCCGGAGGGGTCGGCGTTGCGCAGGTGGCGCTCGGGGATGCCGTGGTAGCTGAAGAGGATGTGGTCGTAGTCGAGTTTGAGCTGTTCTTCGGCGGCGGCGACCAGGGCGTCGATGTAGTCCGGATCGTTGTAGAAGGGGAGCTGGAAGGTGAGGCGCATGTCGGGGGCGACGATGGCGGCTTCTTCCTGGACTTTGGCAACGGCGGTTTCGAAGCTGGACTGCGTGTAGTGCGGGTACAGCGGGATCACGAGTGCTTCGGTGACGCCTTTGGCTTTGAGTTCTTCGATGGCGGCGCGTGTGGAGGGATTTCCGTAACGCATGCCGACGGCGACCGGGTATTCGATGCGTTCGGCCAACAGGTCGCGTTGTTTGTAGCTGGTGACGATGAGCGGGGAGCCTTCATCGGTCCAGATGAGTTTGTAGGCAGCGGCCGTTTCTTTGGGGCGTTTGGGGAGAATGAACAGGTTGAGGACGGCTTGTTGCTGGATTTTTGGGCCGTCGAGTACGCGCGAGTCGGAGAGGAATTCACGCAGGTAGGTGCGCACATCGTCGACGGAGGTGGTGTCGGGGGAGCCAAGGTTGATGAGCAGAACGCCTTTTTTTGTCGTCATAATTTATCTGTAGGAAGTGAGCTATGTGGGAGCCTTCAAGGACTTTACGAGTCAAGCATTAGCAGGCGAGAAAAAACTTATAAATGAGGCGCAATGTCGCGTGCGAAGTAGGTGATGATGATGTCGGCGCCGGCGCGTTTCATGGACAAAAGCGTTTCGAGGGTCATGGCGCGCTCATCGATCCAGCCTTTCTGGGCGGCAGCCTTAATCATGGAGAATTCGCCGGATACGTTGTAGGCGGCCACGGGTAGATCGAAGCGTTCTTTCACGCGGTGGATGATGTCCAGGTAGGCGAGGGCGGGTTTGACCATGAGGATATCGGCGCCTTCGTCAACGTCGAGGGCGGCTTCGATCATGGCTTCGCGGGCGTTGGCCGGGTCCATCTGGTAGGACTTTCGGTCGCCGGATTGCGGGCTGGAGTCAACGGCGTCGCGAAAGGGGCCATAGAAGGATGAGGCGTATTTGACGGCGTAGCTCATGAGCGGGAGGTTTGTATAACCTTCGGCGTCGAGGGCCGTGCGCATGGCCTGGATCATGCCGTCGATCATGCCGGACGGGGCGAGCATGTCGACGCCAGCGCGGGCATGGGAGAGGGCCTGGCGCTGGAGGTTGTGGAGCGTGTGGTCGTTGTGCAGAGTGCCGTCGGGGTTGAGTACGCCGCAGTGTCCGTGCGAGGTGTATTCGCAAAAACAGACGTCGGAAATGATGTAGAAATCCGGGAAGTGCTGGCGGATGTGGCGGATGGCGCGCTGGATGATGCCGCCCTGGTCGTCAAAGGCGTCGGAGCCGATTTCGTCTTTTTGAGCCGGGATTCCAAAGAGAATGACGCGTTTGATGTTGCGTTCGTTCAGGATGGAGAGTTCTTCGTTCAGGCGGTCCAGCGAGTATTGGAAAATGCCGGGCATGGACGGGATTTCACGCTTGATGTTTTCGCCGTGGGCGATGAACAGCGGCATGATGAGGTCGTCGGTGTGCAGGCGGGTTTCGCGGACCATATCGCGCAGCAGTGCGCTGGAGCGCAGGCGTCGAGGACGTCGAATCAGGTCAAAAGTAGGAGTCACGGCAGGGTCTTGGGTTGATAGAAGTCTTGGTAAATCCGGATCAGGCGTCCGGTACATAATCAGCTTAGCGATATCCGCTTAGCGATCGGCGTATGCTTTGTGGATGCGTTCGGCGCGTTGCAGGCCGGCATCAATCAATGCAGGAACGGCGATGCCGTCGCGATAATTTCCGGCAAAGAACAGACCGGGGTTGGTTTGTTCGAGCTGGTCGATTTTGTCGAGGAAGGTTGCGTAGCCGACGTTGAACTGAGGAATGGCCTGGCTGTAACGCGTGATGTTTACGAACGTGGGCTGGCCGCGGGTTTTGAGCAGGCGGTGCAGATCGACGCGGGCAAGTTCCAGCAGGGCTGCGTCGTCGAGATCGACGAGTTGTGGGCTGCGGGCGCCGCCGATGAAGGTGGTCAGGTGAACGTGGCCTTCGGGCGCGCGGTTTTTGAACATGGAGGAATTGAACATCGTGCCCAGGATGTGGAAGTTTTCGACGCGCGGCACGAGCATGCCAAAGCCGTCGAGCGGATGTTCGACATCTTCGCGGCGGAATCCAAGGGAAACGATGGCGATGGGGGAGTAGCGGATACGGCTCAAGAAATCGAGCTCAACAGCCTGTGGCTCGGGCTTTTCGGAGGCGGTCGTCACGTTGAGTTTTGCGAGTCTGTGGGCAGGCAGAGCAAAGACGACGGCGTCGTGGGTGTGTACGGATTTTCGAGATTTTCGTTGGTAGGCAACCTGCCAGGTTCCGTCGCTGGCCTGTTCGACGTCGGTGACTTCGGCGCTGAGGATGATGTCGTCCGCGAGTTTTTTCTCGAGTGCGTCGATGAGTGTTTTCATGCCGCCGTTGAACGACAAAAGCGTATGGGGCGTGCGTTCGGGATCTCTGGGGCCGAAGCCTTTTTTGGCCATGCCGCGAAAAAGCGAGCCGTGGTCGTTTTGGAGGTCGTGGAGTGCGGGGAATGCGTGGCGCGTACTGATGTAGCGCGGATCGCCGGCGTAGGTTCCGGCCACGAAGGGATCGACGGCGTAGTGGAGGATTTCCGGGCCCAGGCGACGGGTGATGAAACTTGCGAGGCTTTCGTCTTCGGCGTCGCCATAGCGATTGTTCGGCTTGCCGATGAAGGGTTCGGCGAACAATCGCAGTTTGGCGGCTGGAGAAAGGAGCGGGGTGGTAGCGAACGCGCGCGCCGAGGTGGGCAGAGCCAGAGGCTGGCCGTCACGTACGACGAAGCGTTTTTTCGCTACGGAGCTTGCCTCCTGGCGCTCTTTGGAGATGTCCAGACGATCCAGAAAGCGCTGGATGGAGCGGGTGCGTTCGAGCAAGGTATTGGGCCCCTGCTCAACGAGGTAATCCCCATGTTGTTCGGAATGAATGGGGCCGCCCACTCGCCGGGCAGCCTCATAGATGCAGACTGAAAAGCCGCGCTCGACCAGTTCGAGCGCGCAGGTCAGGCCGGCAATTCCGGCACCAATGATTGCAACTGAAGTCATGGGTTATCGGGGGCGATAATTGGTTATGGTTTCGACGAGTTGGAGCATGTTTTCGATCTTCGCGGACGGGGAAATGCCGTGACCGAGATTGAAGATGTGGCCTTTCTGGCCGGCCATGTCATCGAGGATTTTTTTGACTTCGCGCTCGACGATTTCTGGCGTGGTGTTGAGGATGACCGGGTCGAGGTTGCCCTGGACGCCGACGTTTGCGGGGAGCTGTTTGCGAATGTCAGAGAGGCGCACGGTCCAGTCCACGCCCAGGATGTTGGCGCCTGTGGTGACGAGCTGGTCGGTGTGGTTGTGCATGCCTTTGGAGAAGACGATGACGGGAACTTCGCCGTTGATGCTTTCAACGATGCGGCGCATCCATTTGACGGAGGCGTCCTCGAAGGCGTCGTAAGCAAGGACGCCGCCCCAGCTATCGAAGATCTGGACGGCGTCGACGCCGGCTTCGATTTGCATGCGGAAGTAGCGGATGACGGCAGCGGTGATTTTTTCCATCAGCGCGTCGAACAGCGGACGGTCGGTGTAGAAGAGTTCTTTGCAGCGGTGATAGTCGCGTGAGCTGCCGCCTTCGACCATGTAGGTGGCCAGGGTCCAGGGGGAGCCTGCAAAACCGATGAGCGCGCGCTGGCCGTCGAGTTCTTTTTTGATCAGGCGGATGGCGTCGGGCACGTATTGCAGACGGTCTTCGATGCCATCGGCGCTGAGTTTGTCGATGTCGGCTTCGCCTTCGAGGGCGAAATCCATTTTGATGCCGCCTTTTTCGTGGAAGTTGTAGGGTTGGCCGAGAGCTTCCGGGATGACGAGGATGTCGCTGAAGAGAATGGCGGCGTCGACGGCGTAGCGGCGCAGGGGCTGCATGGTGACTTCGAGCGCGAGTTCGGGGGTTTGAACGATCTCGTGAAAGGAGTGTTTTGCTTTGAGTTCGCGATACTCGGGCAGGTGGCGCCCGGCCTGGCGCATGACCCAGACGGGGGGACGGTCAACTTCTTCGGAGCGGCAAGCGCGCAGGAAACGTTCGCGTTGATTCATGAAAACCTCTTCCAAGTAAAAGGGTGGGTAAGGAACGTTTATGAGTATTCTACAATGGCATCGATAATGAGATTCCGATCGGGGGCTGGCACGGTGATGTGCGCGGTATAGCCGGCGATTTTGATGGCTTTTTCCGTGGATGGCCCGATGGCTGCAAGACGCCAGTTTGTTGGCAAAGAATCGGCGTTTTCAATGGTGTTGAGGTGTTCAAAAAAGGTTTGAACGCCGCGTGGACTGGTGAAAACGATCCAGTCGAAACTGGAATTTGTAAGGGTTTGAGCAAGTCGATCTGCCCCGGTTGCGCTCGTCTCATAGACTGAAACATCCTCAAAGGCAATCCCCCGGCGGGCACAAATCTCGCTGAAATCGCGGTGTACGCCTTGCAGAGAAAGGGCCAGGAGGGTGGGCGGCGGCGGGCTGGATTGGAAGGCTTCTTCGAAGGCGATTTTGAGGCCTTCGTAGTTTTCTTCGGCCGGAACTTGCACGGAAACCTGGAGTTCGCGCTCAAGGAGCCGGGCTGTTTTCTGGCCGACGGCCCAGAAGGTTTTGTCGGTGAGGTCGATGTCGTCGAAAATGCCCTGGTCGAGCATGTAGCCGACAGCGATCTGGCTGTAGAAGACGATGGCTGCGGGCTTTTGAAGCAGGCTTCGGACGTGCGCACGGTCAAACTCGATGGGGCGTGATTCGAGCATAGGGAGATGCGTCAGCGCGATGTTCTGGTGTGAAGGCTGGTGTTTCAAAACATCGGGCGCCGTGATGCCGGTGTAGAGAATGGAAATGGTTCTGGTGTGGGTCATGAGCGAAGGATGCGGCGTGCACCGCTGTCGAGAAATTCATCGGCCATGTCATGGGCGAGTTGGACGGGATCGGTGCCGCGCGCGCTTTCGGTGAGGACTTCGCCGCCGTCGCTGGAGCCAATCCAGGAGTAGAAGATCCACTCGTTGTTGGCTGTGGGGACGCAGTAGGCGCCGAGTGCGACGGAGCAGCCGCCTTCGAGTTTGCGCAAAAAGACGCGTTCGGCTTCGACGGCCTGGCAGGTGATGGGATCGAAAATCGGGGCCAGGATTTTTTCGATTTCGGGGCGTCCGATGCGGATTTCGATGCCGATGGCGCCCTGGGAGACGGCGGGGATGAAGATGGTCGGGTCGAGTTCGAAGTGGGCGATGTTGGTGCGTTCCAGGCGGTCGAGTGCGGCGCTGGCCATGACGATGCCGTCCCAGCCGTTTTCTTCGAGTTTGCGCAGGCGGGTGTCGATGTTGCCGCGCAGGTTTTCGAAGCGCAGGAAGGGTTTTTTGCTCAAAAGCTGGGCTTTGCGGCGCTGGCTGCCGGTGGCGATGACGGCGTTGTCGGGGAGCTCATCAAAGGATTTCCAGCGTGTGGAGATGATCGAATCGCTGGCGCTTGCGCGGGCCGGGGAGCCGGCGAATTTGAGGCCTTCGGGCAGGGTGCTGGGCAGGTCTTTTAAGGAATGAACGGCCAGATCGATGGTGTCGTTGAGGAGTTGTTCTTCGAGTTCCTGGGTAAAAAGTCCTTTGGCGCCGATTTTGGGCAGGGGGACATCGGTGATTTTGTCGCCGATGGTTTCCATGGTGACGATTTCGATTTCGATGCCGGGATGGGCGGCGCGCAAAAGGTCGGCAACGTGGTTGGTTTGCCAGAGCGCGAGGTGTGATTTGCGGGAGCCAATCTTAAGTTTCATCGGTTTGTTCATCGCGTTGAAGGTTATAGAGCGCCCAGACCAGGTTTAAGTCTTCTTTGCGCAGGGTTTTGTTTTCGACCGAGGTTTTCAGGTACGAAATGGGATTGTGGAGGAGTTTTTTGATGAGGCCGCGGGAGAAATCCTCGAGCATGGCGCGCTCTTGTTCGGAGATGCGGCTGTTGTGGCGGTTGAGTTCCTGTTCGCGGACCTGATCGAAGAATTTGGCGAGCGAGGCGATGGTGGGCGTAATTTCCATGGCCTGTTGCCAGGCTTGCCATTCGCCGACCATGTGATCGATGAGGGCTTCGGCGGCCGGGATTTCTTCTTTGCGGCTGGCAAGGTTGGAAGCGACGACGTGTTGGAGATCGTCGATGTTGTAGAGGAAAACGCCGCTGATTTTGGCGATTTCCGGGTCGACGTTGCGCGGGTTGCTGATGTCGATGATGAAGATGGAGCGGTTTTTGCGGACTTTCATGACGGATTTCATCTGCGCGTGGGTGAGCAGGAAATCGGTCGCGCCGGTGGCAAACACGGCGATGTCGGCGGTATGGCAGGCGGATTCGAGGTCGGTGATTGGCAGATAGGTTCCGCCCAGGGTCTGGGCCAGGGCGCGGCCGCGTTCGGGGCCGCGGTTTGCGACGAGGAAGCTGCCGGCGTCGTTGGAGGCAAAGTGTGCGGCGGCGGTTTCGGCGGTTTCGCCGGCGCCGACGATCAGAATCTGGCGACGCTGGAAGCTTTCGAAGATTTTGTGCGCGAGGTCGACGGCTGCGGCACCGATGGAGACGGAGCCCACGCAGAGGTTGGTGTGGGTTCGGACCATTTTGCCGGCGCGGATGGCGTACTGGAACAGGCGGTCGAGCACGGGGGATTTGTGTGGGTTGGCCAGGATTTGTTCGTGGACATCGCGGATCTGTCCGAGGATCTGGTTTTCGCCCAGGGCCACGGATTCAAGGGAGGCTGCGACGCGGAACAGGTGTTGGGCGGCCTGGTCGGCGGTGCGTACCAGGGGCGTGGGAACGAGCGAGGGTTTGATGTCGCGGACGGTGCAGATCAGGGGTTTGAGTTCGGCCCAGAGTGCCGGGCGATGCGGGCCAAAGAGATAAAATTCGGTGCGGTTGCAGGTCGATAAAACGGCAGCATCCAGCCCCCACTGCGAACGGCACGTAGCGACAAAGCGGGCGATCTGCGCTTCGGTGAAGGACAGGGCGTCGCGCTGAGCCAGATCGGCGTTGCGATGGCTAAAAGAGAAACAATTTAGTTCGAGATTGGCAGCCATGTAGGACGGTGGTTTCGAGTGTTATTGAAACGAGTGAAACGTACTGGAAAAGGTGTTGGCCACAACGATTGCGGCGATAAAAAACAGATATCCAAACAGGGAGAGGTAGGCCATGCGAAGGCCGCAGATGCTGCGCAGCCGGGCTGTTGCGAAGGCCGTAGCGTAGGCCAACCAGGCCAGGTCTGTGATCAGGACCTTGGGGTCCGAAAGATTGAACGTATTGAGTTGGCTTAGCGAGACAAAGTGGCCCAGCAAAATGCCAAGGCCCAGTAAAATGATGCCGGAAAAAGTGGCCAGACGGCTCATGTTTTCAAGCGATGACAGGGGAGGCATGCGCTTGAAAATCACGCCGAGATTCCGTGATTTGAGCTGTCTGGAAAGTAAGATGTACATCAGCGCGTAGAGGGCGCTGACGGCCAGTGCAGCGAATCCGAAAACGGTGAAGATGACATGGATGCCGTAGACGGGGTTTTCGTGCAGGAGTTGGTGCGCGATCGTGTCGTCGATGATGAGCGTGGAGTAGGTCTGGGCGACGGCCGCGATGGCGATGAAGAACACGCCGGTGTCGGATTCTTTCTGGCGCGTTTCGGTGAATACATAGACCAGCCCGACGCAGAGCGCGAGCAGGGAAAGAAATTCAGCGCGTGAGGAAACGGGGAAATGGTGAAAGGCAATGCCGCGCAGTACCAGGTAGGTAAAGTGCGTGGCGAGTGTTCCGTACAGGAGTTTGGTGCCGGCGAAGCGTGAGGAAGTGTCTTTGGTCCGGAAAAAATTGCGCAAATAGAGGCCGAACACTGCGGCGTAGAGCAGTGGCAGGGCTATTTCCAGAATGTGAACTACCTGAAGCATTCGCGAATCCTCGTCCGTTACACCGGGGGTGACATCGTATATTTCGGGGGGATTGTCCAGTCTGCAGCGGTTCTAAATCGCGGTTGTTCTCAGCAGGTGTCTCCTTTGCGATTCTTGACTTATGACCCGGTGAGCGCCGGACAAGATAACGCACAGGCTACTCAGAATGATTCCAGGTAAGAAGAGTTGTTGACCGATTCGGGCGTCGTTTTATGGGGTCTGAGCCGGTGGTTGACCGGCTCAAATGGCGAAAAACTACAAGCCTGTGCGGTAGTTTACCGACTCGGGCGTCGTTTTATGGGGTCTGAGCCGGTGGCTGACCGACTCGGATGGCGAAAAACTACAAACCTGTGCGGTAGTCGACCGATTCGGATGGCGAAAAACTACAAACCTGTGCGGTAGTCGACCGATTCGGATGGCGAAAAACTACAAACCTGTGCGGTAGTTTGTCTGTAACAGGATCACTCGAGTAATGGTGTTGTGTGGCTCAGGAAAGGCGTTGATGGCTCAGGCAGGGCATTTTGTCGCGGATCTGGTCGAGGTAGTCGAAATCCAGGTCGGCGATGATGAAGGTTTCGCGGTCGCTGGCGCACGCGATCTGGCGGCCCCAGGGATCGTAAATGACGGAGTGACCGTAGCAGTGGCGGTTTCCGTAGTGGTGTCCCCACTGGTTGGGGGCGAGTACGTAGCACTGGTTTTCGATGGCGCGGGCTTGCAGGAGTGGGTGCCAGTGGTCGCGGCCGGTGGCCAGGGTGAAGGCGGCGGGAACGGTGAGAACGTGGGCGTTCTGGTTGACCAGGGCGCGGTAGAGTTCGGGAAAGCGCAGGTCGTAGCAGACCGTCAGGCCGACGTTTCGTGTCTGGATTTCGTTGCTGTTGCGGGGCGTAAAGGTAAAGGGAGCGACGACGACGTCTTTGCCGGGTTGGACGCTGTCGGATTCGCGGAAGATCTGGTTGCCTTCGGTTTCGACGTCAAAGAGGTGAATTTTGCGGTAGACGGCGGTGATGTTGCCCTGCGGATCGATGAGAAGCGATGTGTTGAAGGTGCGTTCGTCGTTTTCGATTTTTTCGGGGAAGCTGCCGAGCGTGAGCCAGCATTGTCCGTCGCGAGCGATTGCGCGGTAAAAATCGACCATGGGGCCGTTGATGGGTTCGGCAATGGCGAGTTTTTCGTGGTCTGGTCCCATGAAGGGGGTGTTTTCGGGGAAGAGCAGCCAGCGGGCGCCGGCGTCGAGGGCAGCGTGGGCGAGTTGTTGGGATTTGGCCAGGTTTTGTTGGATGTCGCGGGTGGAAGTGAGCTGTATAAGGGCGGTGCGCATGGGAATTCCGGGGTAAAAAGGGTTGAGCGTGTATCTTGTTGGGCTGCCTGGGAATGAGCCGGGATACAGGGGCGTTATGTTCGGTGATTGTACTGGTAAAAATGGAAAGGAATTTGTATTCGGTACAATGCCTCGTCATTCGCAGTGGTCAAAGAACTGGTGGCTTTGCTTGACGGCAGGCTGATATTTTTATACAGCATGGTCCGCTACGCAAACACCAGAGAAATTGAATTTGGTGACGATCCTTGTAAGAAGTGTTGTATGTGTATTTTTGTTTTGATTCGGGATGTTCAGAAGATGGAGAACGGCGGTTCCTGAGTCAAGACGGGCGACGTTGTGAGGCTTGCAGCGTCACTCTACATTTCGCGTAATGCCAGCGAAAGTGGGCCCAAAAGCCCGCTTTTTTTGTGTTTAACGCGTGATAAAAAACGACCGATGAAACAAAATTTTTACGCAGGTTGGATGAAGTGAAACGAAAGCGAAAAGCAAATGCGGCACCGGAAGAAGCGGCGCCGAGCAGACCGAAGTTTCTGGCAACGCCGGAGCTGCTGGCCGATATGGAAGCGTGGTGTGAAGAAGCAGCGCAGGCCAGTGGTCTGATGTTGTATGACGTGGAAGTGCTGACGAGCGGACGCTGGATTGTACGGATTTTTGTCGATCGGGCCGGTGCAGCGCCGGGTGAAGGCGTGACGATCGATGAGTGTGCGGATGTGAGTCGCTACGCTGAAGCGATCATGGATGCCGATGATCGGATGCCGGAAAACTATGTGCTGGAGGTTTCGAGTCCGGGCATTGAGCGTGCGCTGAAAAAGCCGCGTCATGTGGAGCTTTCGGTTGGCGGTCTGGTGGAAGTGGTCGTAAAAGAACCGATTGATGGGCAAAATAAAGTTACAGGCAAATTGCTGTCGTTTGCGGACGACATTTTAACGATACAGAGCGCGGAGTCTGACTCCGTATGGCCAATCGCCTGGAGTGCAGTCTCCAGAGCACGATTGAAGTTCGATTTTTCAGGAGTGAAGGATCAATGACTAGTAGTGTTCCGATGAATCTCAACCTCGCCAGCGTCATCGATGAAGTCGGGCGCACCAAGGGAATCGATCGCAAGATCCTGATAGATACGCTGGAAGCGGCTATTTTGACGGCTGCCCGACGTACCTATGGTGCGCAACGTGAGATCGAAGCGCAATTTAATGAGGAGAACGGCGAAATCGAGCTGTTTCAAATTATTACGGTCAGCGAAGACGTCGACAATCCGTATCGTGAAGTGGATGTGGAAGATGTTCGTGATGCTGGCTTTGAAGCAGAGCCGGGCGACGAGCTGCTGTTCCAGATTTTTTATCGCGAAGCGGATCGTGAGAAGGCACGTGTGCAGGATCAACGCTATGGAAAGTTGCTGAATCTGGATTCGTACAATTCGACGTTTGGTCGTATTGCTGCGCAGACTGCCAAACAGGTCATTATCCAGCGTGTTCGCGAAGCGGAACGCGATATTATTTACAACGAGTATAAGGATACGATTGGCGACATGGTCGTGGGTCGTGTACGTCGCTTTGAGAAAGGCAATATTATTGTCGATCTGGGGCGTACCGATGCGATTTTGCCACGTCGTGAGCAAACGCCGCGTGAGAGCTATCGTCCGGGTGACCGCATTCAGGTCATGATCAAGGATGTGCAGCGCTCGAGTCGTGATCCGCAGGTGGTTTTGACGCGGGCCGATCCTCAGCTTTTGATCAAGTTGTTTGAGCAGGAAGTTCCCGAGATTTACGATGGCGTGGTGCGCATTGTTGCCGTGGCTCGTGAGCCGGGTGTGCGCAGCAAGGTTGCGGTGTATAGCCGTGATAGCGACATCGATCCGGTGGGCGCATGCGTTGGTATGCGTGGCTCGCGCGTTCAGGCCGTTGTGCAGGAGCTGCGCAACGAGAAAATCGATATTGTTCTGTATGTCGAAGACACGGCGCGGTTTGTTTGCAACGCGATCAGCCCGGCCGAGGTCAGCAAGGTGTTGATCGACGAGAGCAATATGACGATGGAGTTGATTGTTCCTGATGATCAGCTCAGCCTGGCGATTGGCCGTGGTGGTCAGAACGTTCGTCTGGCCGCGCAGCTCACCGGTTGGAATCTGGATATCTTCAGCGAAACGCGCCTGAAAACGATGATGGCCGAATCGCGGGCAGCGCTGCTTGAGTTCGAAGGCGTTACCGAAGATATGGTCGATACGTTGTTCACGCTTGGTTACAACAAGCTGGAACACATGGCACAGGCTTCGGAGCGTGAACTGGCGCAGATTCCGGGCATGAATGCCGGTGCTGCGGCACGTATTATCGAGGCAGCTTCGGAAATTCTGGCACGTCCGGCACCGGGTTCACCGGAAGCAATGACGCCGGAAGATCGGGAGCGCAAGGCGCTTGAGCGCGTGCGTGGTGTCGGGCCGAAAATGGCCGAGGCATTGCATGCAGCCGGTTATATTACGATCTATGACATTGCCTTTGGCGATGACGTGGAGAAACTTGCAGAAGACGCCGGCCTTGGTAAAAACGTCAAGAAAGCCAAGCAGATGTGGTATGCCGCCCGGGAATTTCTGGAGCGCGAAGAGGGCATGACCGAAGAGGTTTTCGCCGTGCGCAAGCAGGAATACCTGGATAAAAAAGCGGAACTTGCCGCGCAAAGTGAAGTTGCCGAAGTTTCTGAAGCAGAAGCCGCGCAAAGTGAAGTTGCCGAGGCGACGGACGGTGAAGGCGCTGATGAGAGTGTCGGGGCCGAAGTTGCTGATGCAGAAGCTGTTGATGCAGAAGTATCGCAAGACAGCACGGTTGATGAAGACGTCGAGTAATTACTCGGGCGTTGCATTGACCGGGTTCGGATTTTTTGAAGGATAAACAAAAGGATCGGTGTGAAGGGATGCACCGATCCTGCATTCAGGCAGGAGAAATAGATAGGTGAGCAATCTGGGAAAGCATGATCAAATAGAGGCGGAAGGCGCAGGTGGCGAAGAAGAATTGTCTTCGGAGCGTACCTGTGTTGGATGTCGCGAGAAGGCTTCGCCCGAGATGCTAGAACGATTTGTGTATATCGAAGGTGCAGGTCTGGTTTTTGATGTACGCAAGAAGGCCCCGGGCCGCGGCGTGTATGTGCATGCGCGGCCACACTGTGTTACACAGGCGGCGACGCGAGGAGGTTTTTCGCGTGGTTTGAAGCGGGCCGTATCGGGTGTTGAGGGTGCGAGTATTCTTCGTGACATGCGTGCAGGCGTGGCGCGGCGACTTCGTGAATCGTTGCAGAGTGCGGTGTTGGCTCAGGCGGCGGAAGTCGGTTCTCAGAAGGTTTCGGAGGCGGTTGCCGGCGGTCAGGTGCAGTTGTTACTGGTCGCAGCCGATGCCGGAGAAAGTACTCGGATGAAATACATCAGCAACGCCGAGCGTAAAAGGATTGCGACGGAGGATTATCTGCGTGGTGAAGAGCTGGGAAGTTTGAGTGGTCGCGAGTATGTTGCGGTCATGGCGATTACGCAGCGAGTTTTTTCGCAACGAATTGAATGTGATATTGGTAAACTAAGGGAACTCGGCACGTTTGAGGGTTGAACCTTCGCACGAAGCGAAGTATGCACTGTTTGCGAATGCGCACCCCAAAAATGTGGGCAGATCAGAATTTGTCCCGGCGTGACGAGCGCTATCGTTACTGTAGATATACAGGAATTTGGAGAAACAACTGTTCGCAGCGGTCCCAGTACTTCTAGAGAGTTAGAGGACTGGCCGCGGGCAGAGTGGAGAGCACATGGCACAAAGACGCGTTTACGAATTAGCCGAAGAGCTGGGCTTTAACAGACAAGAACTGGTGACAACAATCAACAAGCTTGGTCTCGGCTTTTCCGTGGGCAACTACATGGCAGTCTTGAGCTCGACGGAAGCCGAGTCGATCAAGCGTGCATTGAAAGGGGAGAAACAAGCGCCTGCTGGTAAAAAGGCAGCGACCCCGCGCAAAAAGAGTGCGCCTAAGGCCAGCGAAAGCGCGGCCGATAAGGCAGACGCTCCGGTTGCAGCAGCACCGGTTCGCCGCCGCAAAAAGGTTGAGGAACCTGAAGTGGCAAAAGACGAGGCCGGTGAGGACTTGAAGGCTGTGAAGCCTGTGATTCGCCGTCGTCCTCAGGTCGAGGAAGAAGAGCCCGCTGCAGTAGAAGTGGCAGCCCAGGCAGAACCTGCGGCGGAAGTGGCGGAAACGCCTGAAGAAGTTCAGGAAGAGCCGGCCGTTGTCGCTGAAGAGCCTGTGAAGGTTGAAGACAGCAGTGAGCCTGTGGAAGAAGTCCGCGAAGAGGCCGCTGAGCCTGCGGCAGCTGAGGTTGTGGCGGAGCCTGAAGTTCAAGAGCAGGCCGCTGCCGAAGTTGCAAAAACTGAGACACCGGTTGCCGAACAGCCGCCTGTTGTCGAAGAAGCTGTGGAGGAAACTCCGGCCGCTGCGGCGGAGGATGTTTCGGCAGAATCCGAGACTGCAGCCGCAGAGAGTGCAGAGCCGGCAGCCGTTGCTGAAGAAAGCAAAGAGCGACCCGTCGCAGCTGCGCCTCCGACTGCGCCAGCCGTTCCGAGTTCGCCGCCGCCCGGACATCCGTCCCGGGCACCTGCCAAGCGTGGTGGCGCGAAGATTCTTGGAAAGATCAGCGAAACGGTACTGATTGAGCGCCTTGCTGCCGAGGGCAAAGACTTTACGCCGGGTCCGGCACGTTCTCGCCAGGAGCGCGATGCCACGGATTCTTCCGATGCAGGGATTCCTTCGACCACACGTCGTCGCAGTTCTGCCAAGCGTGTTGTGGAAGGTCGTGATCTGTATGATCCCAAGGCTCGCCGCAGCAAACGTCGCGGTTCGCGTGGCAGCAGCCGCAGCGAGAAGAAAATTCGTCCGCCGATGCCGGAAATTGCCGAAACGGCCGAGCACAAAAAGGTCATTCGTATCGAAGACGTTATCTCGGTTGGAGATCTGGCGCATCAGATGGGTATCAAAGCAGCTCAGGTTGCGATGAAACTCATCGAGTCGGGCATGATGGCTACGGTCAATACGATGCTCGATTATGATACGGCCGCGATTATTTCGGAGGAATTTGGCTACACCGTTGAAAACGTCGCGTTTGATATCGGCAATTTCTACGATGTTTCGCCCGATCCTGCTGAAACGCTTAAACCGCGTCCGGCTGTGGTGACGGTCATGGGTCACGTTGACCATGGTAAAACGTCGTTGCTCGATGTGATCCGTAAAGCCAGCGTTACGAGCGGTGAGTTTGGTGGAATTACGCAGCATATCGGTGCGTACATCGTGCAAACCGAGCGCGGAACGACGACGTTTTTGGATACACCGGGTCACGAGGCGTTTACTGCGCTGCGTGCTCGCGGAACCAAGGCGACGGATATCGTGGTTCTGGTTGTTGCTGCGGACGACGGCGTGATGCCGCAAACGGTGGAAGCGATTAACCATGCGCGCGAGGCCAAGGTGCCGATCGTTGTGGCCATCAATAAAATCGATAAGCAGGCGGCCAATCCGGATCGCGTGCGTACGGCGCTGGCTGAATACGATTTGATTCCAGAAGACTGGGGCGGCAACACGCTTTTTGTGGAAGTGAGCGCCAAGCAAAATCTTGGCATCGATGATTTGCTCGAAGCCATTCAGCTGCAAGCAGACCTTGAAGATCTGAAGGCCAATCCGGATCGCGAAGCCCAGGGTCTGGTGATTGAGGCCGAGTTGGATATCGGTCGCGGTCCTGTGGCCACGGTGCTGGTGCAGCGTGGAACGTTGAAAACTGGCGATATCATTGTCAGTGGTCGGTTCTACGGACGTGTTCGCGCGATGATCGATGATCGCAGCAAGCAGGTCACGTTGGCCGGGCCGAGCAGTCCTGTGGTGATCACCGGATTGAACGGGATTCCGGAAGCCGGTGAGCCGTTCTTTGTGGTGGCAGACGACCGTGCAGCAAAGCGGATTACGGAACACGTCGCCAGCCAGCGTCGCAAAGAGAATATGGCCAGTCGTGCACGTGAAGTTCATGGCAGCCTGGAAGATATCTCGGCGGCCATCAAGAAGGGTGAGCTGAAGGAATTGAAGCTGATCCTGAAAGGCGACGTGCATGGTTCGGTGGAGGCGCTTCGTGATGCGTTTGCCAAGCTTGGAAACGATGAGGTGCGTGTAAAAACCATCCACTCGGGCGTTGGCGGCATTACGGAAAACGACGTCAACCTGGCTGCGTCTTCGGAAGCAGGTGCGGTGATTGTCGGATTCAACGTGCGCCCGGATAGTCGTGCGGTCGATGTTGCTGAGAAATACAATGTTCAGATCATGACGCACACGATTATTTACGATGCGCTTGCACAGGTTCACTCGATTCTGGAAGGACTTTTGTCGCCCATTATCGAAGAGCGAGTTCTGGGTCATGCCGAGGTGCGCGATACGTTCCATGCGCCCAAGGTGGGAACCATCGCAGGTTGCTACGTTACCGATGGTGTGTTGCGCCGAAACGCACGGGCGCGCCTGTTGCGTGATGGCCGTGTGATTTACGAGTCCACGCTGGGTTCGCTGCGTCGCTTCAAGGATGACGTGCGCGAAGTCAAAACGGGCTATGAGTGCGGTACATCGCTGGAGAACTTCAACGATATCAAGGTCGGCGATATTATCGAAGTCTATGAATACGAAGAAGTTTCCGCGACTCTCTAAGTAGTTGGAACAAGGTTAAGTCATGAAGGCAAAGCGTGGTTTTAAACGGTCGGAACGGGTCAGTCAGCAATTGCACGAGCTGCTTGCAGCATGCTTGCTGACGACCGTGGGTGACCCTCGGGTAGCCAATGTGCAGATTACGCACGTTGATTTGAGCCCAAATCTGCGGTTTGCGCGTATTTTCTATGTGCTTTTCGGCGACGAAGAGCGCGGCGTTGACAAACAAGTCCAGGCCGCGCTCGATCGCTCCATTGGATTGCTCAAGCGCGAAGTGGGTGCCCAGCTCGCGCTCAAGTATATTCCGGATATGGAGTTCAAGTACGACGAGTCGATTGAACGTGCGCGCAGAATTGATGAATTGTTGTCGAATTTGGATGATATGTAGCCTGCACTGTTTGCATCGCAGTCAGGAATGATTTCGGTGCAGGTGGCTGCACCTGTAGAACTGGAAGTCCGGTATGACGCAGCCTGCCGAAGCTGAACGATCCCCGCAGATTTTCTCCACACAATCACCAGAAATTGCGCTTCAACTCGAAGCGGTCGCAGAGGTTATTGCGGCTGCTGAGACATTTCTTGTGGTTTCGCATACCAGTCCGGATGGTGACGCGGTTGGTTCAACGCTGGCCATGGGGCTTTTGCTTGAGCAACTGGGCAAGAAGGTTTGCTTCTACAATCAGGACCCGGTTCCGTACAATTTTGAGTTTTTGCCGGGGACGCAGAACTGGACGACATCGATTCCGGAAACGGCCAGTTTTGATGTCACGGTGATGCTGGATTGTGGAGAGCGTGGGCGAATCGGACTGGATTTTCCCGAGAACGGCTGGGGCAAAAAGGTCGTCATCATCGATCATCACAAAACCTGGGATCCGAGCCTGGCGGATGCGTACATCCATGATGTGAACGCGGCCGCGACCGGTGAGCTGATTTTCTGGTTGGTCGGAAAAATGGGCCAGCTGACGACGGAAATCGCGCAGAGCCTGTATTGCTGCATGATGACCGACACGGGCAGTTTTCGGTATTCGAATACGAGTCGGACGGCGTTCAGAATTGCCGGCGAACTGGTCGAGGCGGGTGCCAATCCGTGGCATATGACGAGTCATATCTACGAAGATCAGCCCAGAGAGCGGTTGGATTTGTTGTGCCGCGTGCTTTCGACGCTGAGTTTGTCGGCGTGTGGGCGGCTGGCGTTTTTGCGCGTTGAAAAGCAGATGTTTGCTGATCTTTCGCCGGCCGGGGATATTACAGACGGTTTTATCAATTACGCGCGCTCGATTCGCGGTGTGGAAGTCGCAACGCAGCTTCGTGAGGCGGAAGAAGGCGTCTGGCGCGTGTCGTTTCGTTCGCGCGGCAAGGTCGATGTGTCCAGCCTGGCTGCCAGATTTGGCGGCGGCGGACACTTCAACGCCGCAGGCTGTGAAATGAGCGGGACGCCCGAGCAAATTGAAGCGCGCTTGAGTCAGGCGCTGGTGGATTTGCTTGATCCTGCCTGACCTTTTCGAAAAAATTACAATTTGAGCTTATCTATGGATGGACTGCTTCTGATCGATAAACCGGCAGGCATCACCAGCTTTGATGTTGTGCGTCAGGTTCGCAGACTGGCCCGGACGCGTCGCGTGGGCCATACGGGTACACTTGATCCGGATGCGACCGGGCTTTTGCCGATCGTGCTCGGGCATTGCACAAAACTTGCGAAGTTCCTCGTGTTTGACCAGAAGGAATACGTGTTCGAAGTGTGTTTTGGCAGCGAAACCGACACGGATGATTCGACCGGTGAAGTGATTCAGACCGGTGACTGGAAGCATATCGGGCAGGAAGCGCTGGAGGCTGCGCTGGAGCAGTTTCGTGGGCCGATACTGCAGGTGCCGCCGATTTATTCGGCGCTCAAAATCGATGGGAAACGAGCGTACGATCTGGCGCGGCAGGGAAAAGACGTTGTGCTGGAGGCGCGGCCGGTGGAAATTTACGGCCTGGAATTGCTGGAGTTTTCGGCGCCTCATGCCCGGTTGCGGGTTCAGTGCAGTGCCGGGACCTATGTGCGTTCGCTGGCGCGTGACCTGGGGCGTGCGCTGGGAAGTTTTGCGCATACGACGTCGATTCGGCGTACGGAAATCGGAGAGCTGAACATTGAGCAGGCGCATGCGCTGGATGCGATTGATCCGGATAAGTTTGCGGATTATCTGATTGCGCCGCTGGAGATGTTGCGGAGCGTTCCCGGTTACGAAGCCAGCGACGCGGAACGAAGAGCCATTGAGTATGGCCAGCGCATCGAAATCGAAGCCGGGGACGCTCTGTCGGCACTTGTCGTGGGGGACACGATCATTTTGCGGACGCGTGAGCAGGAGCTGCTTGCCGTGACCGAAGTCGAGGAACTTTTGGAGGCAGGGCGGCTGCGGATTCGCCCAAGGCGTGTGTTTCAAAACGAATCGTCGAAGTAAGTCGAAGTAATCAGATCCTCGACCGGGTTTGCGCCGATTTTCTTGTTGTATCGCGTGGAAAAGGACGGGCCCGGGCGTTTCATCTGGCGTTCTAACCGGGGATCTTTGCCGGTGCCGCATTTGCTGCAGGCTGCAAGCCGCAGTGGGCGGCGTCTGGCGAGGGGGCGTATGCGATTTTGCAGGGCTTGAATCGGCTTGTGACCGTGATTGTTTTTGTGGGCTTTGGCATTGGAACGATGCTGGATTCCCTGCGGAACGAAGGATGGTAGCCGGGGCCTTTGCGGGACCGTTCACTGCTTTTTCGAGAAGAAACAAGGTGCAAGCTCGCCGGTAAGTGTTCTACAACGCTAGCAAGAATCTGGTCGTGATATTGGCGCTGGTTCAGAGCCCGGCGTGTCTTTGAAGGTGGAGAGTTGAACATGACGAAGAGAACCATTGCACTCTACGGCGCTACGGGTTTTACGGGGCGATTGGTCGCGCATCGGTTGGCCGAGCAGGCGGCTCAGGTGCACATTGTGATTGCCGGTAGAAACCAGGCCGCGCTGGAAAACCTGGCCGAAGAACTCGCCGCAAACCATAACGGCATCGAAGTGGAGCTTCGGATCGCGAGCGTGCGTGATGTGGCGTCGCTCGATGCGATGCTTCAGGGCGTGGATGTACTGATCAGCTGCGCCGGGCCGTTTACGGATATTGGTGCGCCGGTGGCCGAGGCGGCGATTCGCAATGGTGCGCATTATATCGATACCACGGGTGAGCAGGGTTATATGAACTGGCTGCTCGAGACGTGCGATGCGCCGGCCACGGAGCGGGGTGTGGTGCTTTTGTCGGCATGCGCGTTTGAGTATGCGGTTGGTGATTTTGCGGCCGAGTATGCATTGCGTGAGGGGGCCGTGCATGTGGCGGTGGCCTATGCAACGCGCAATATGGGGATGAGTCAGGGAACGAAGAAGTCGGTGCTGCGGGCTTTGTCGGAGAAGGGGCTGACGTATTTGCACGGTCGTCTGGTGGAGCGGCGGCCGGCGTACCGGCTTTTTGATGTGCCGTTTCCGGACGGGGCAACGCGAAAGGCGGTCTGGTTTCCGGGTGGCGAGGCATTGCAGGTACCGCTGCGCGGGGGCGTGACCTGGGTGGAGAGCTGCATGGTGATGGGGGAGGGGACGGCGTATTTGATGGCGACGGTTTCGGGGGCCATTCCCTGGATGGTGAAACTTGCGCGGCCGGCGGCGGACAAGGTCATCGGGATGACGAGCGATGATCCGCATGCCAATGAGCGGGGGAAGCCGGATTTTCTCGTGATTGCGTTTGATCCGCGAACGGGAGAGAGGCTGGCGACGTTGCACGGTGGAGATCCGTATCTTGTCACGGCGAATATCGTGGTGGAGGCTGCGACACGTTTGCTGGAAAAACCACCGATTCGGGTCGGGTTTACGTCGGCGGCAGCGCTTTTTGATGCGGATAGTTTTCTGGAAGCTGTGGGGCTTACGCTCGTTTAGTACCAGAATGCAGAAATTCAGGCGGGATGGGCTGCCTGCGGTGTTTTTGTGCAGAATGCATTTTTTTGGGGGGTGATGCCGGGTCACCCCGTGTTTTTGCGGAAAGTGACAACCGATGTTTTTGGACCGGGCATCGACTTGTTTGGGCCGTTGAGCCGTGCAAGTGGACCGGGCATCGACTTTTTTGGGTCGTTGAGCCGTGCAAGTGGACCGGGCATCGACTTTTTTGGGTCATTGGGTTGTGCAAGTGGACCGGGCATCGACTTTTTTGGGCCGTTGGGCCGTGCAAGTGGACCGGGCATCGACTTTTCTGGGTCGTTGAGCCGTGCAAGTAGACCGGGCATCTACTTTTCTGGGTCGTTAAGCCGTGCAAGTGGACCGGGCATCGACTTGCGTTAAAACGCACAAATGAATTTTTTGAGGGGTGATGGGGCATCGACTCGTGAATTTGTGAAATCACGTGTTTTTGGCGGGATTTTGCAGGCGGGGCGTTCGGTGGAAGTTCTG
This sequence comes from Lujinxingia vulgaris, assembly GCA_040393065.1. Taxonomy (GTDB): domain Bacteria; phylum Myxococcota_A; class Bradymonadia; order Bradymonadales; family Bradymonadaceae; genus JACCWM01. Next base: position 44,895 of record JBEBUW010000001.1, read on the forward strand.
CGTGGAGAACCGATTGTAAAATTTTGGCGGGTTTTGTGTTGTCGGGGCCGGCTAGTTGTGAAATTCTGTAAAGCAACTGATGAATGAATATCTCCTGCGAAAGCATTTTTCCGGGACCAGCCTGACGATGAATATCATGTCAAAAATAGCGAATTCTGTTCTATCGTTTACAGCTCCTTTCTTATGCATCGTGGCGCTTCTGGGCATGTTGCAGGCCTGCGGGGAAACGGTACCGGAGAACACCCGAGACAATGGCGGGCAGGATGTTTCACTCCGGGAGGATGTGGGCGAGGAGGATGTTTCGGATGTTTCGGATGTGGAATGGGAGGATGTTGGCGAGGAGGATGTGGGGCTGGATGTTGGGCCCGGGGAGGAGGACACGGGCCCCAAGCACGTGGTGCATGCGGATTATGTGCTGTGCGCCTCGGATATGAACTGTCCGATCAACGGCTCGGTGTGTGTGAAGTATGTGCCCTTGAACCGTCCGGATGTGGACGGGGTAGAAGAGGTTTTGTTGAGCGATTTGTTGGACGATGTGCCGGCCGGGCAGGGCGTGTGCAGCCAGGTGTGCAGCAGTGATCCGACGGTGTGTGCGACGGTGATGTGGCCGGATGAGCGGGGGCAGAATCAGGCGTCGTCGTGTGTGGTCGTGGCGGTCGGCGCCGCGCCGTATGTGCTGGAATCGCTCGATCCGTTTGAGGCGGTGGTGGACCTGGAAGAGATGGCGGCCGGGCAGGCCTTTGGCGCGCTGTGTATGCCGCCGTTCGGGCTTTCGGCCGAGCGTCCGGCGAGTTTTTGCGAGAGCTGTCAGGGGCCACAGGGCTGCGGGGAAAATAGTTCGTGTTTCAATCTGTTGACGGGCGCCGTGCGCGTGGATGCCGCAGAGGTCGGGCAGTCGTTCTGTCTGCAGCACTGCCAGGAGTCGCTGGACTGTCCGCTTGGTTTTTCGTGTGAGGAGGTCGGAGAGGAAAACGGTGTGTGCGTGCCGGTTTCGGGAACTTGCTCCGGGTGCATCGACCGGGACGGCGACGGCGTGGGCACGGGGCACTGTGGGCCGGCCAGTGCGCGGCAGACCGGGTATGACTGCGATGATGGCAATGCGGAAATCTATTTTGATGCGAGTGATTTGTATCATTCGTTTCCAGATAAGTGCGGCGCGTTTGATTATAACTGCGACGGTTTGCGCGATGACGAGCAGATGATTGGCAGTGAAAAGTGGGGCGGCGAGCATTGCACGGCGTGCGGGGATACTTGTGCGGGACCGGCGATTGGCGGCGCGCTGCGGTGCGTGCGTGACGAGGCAGCGCAGCCGATCTGTTCGGTGGGCTGTGAGGCCGGGCGCGCAAACTGCGACGGGGACTGGGAAAATGGCTGCGAGGTTGCCAAACAAGATGCGGCCTATCAGTTCTGGCAGGATGCGGACGGGGATGGTTTCGGGGACGATGCGCTGGGGCCGCAGTTTTTCTGCAGCTTTGAGGCGGCAGCTCTGGTGCTGACCAATCCCGTGCAGCAGGGCGGCGACTGCGATGATTCGGATAAAACCAGGTATCCGGGCGCGCCTGAGATTTGTAATGGCAAGGTCAATAATTGCTCGGCCAGTGATGAGAGTGCGGCCTCGGGTGAGCTGAATGGTCAGCAGGTGACGGTGGGCGACAACTGCATCGTGCCGGGTGTGCACGGGGTGTGTGCGGCCGGGCAGGCGGCCTGCGGTGAGCAAGGCGGGCAGTGGGGGATGTACTGCGAGCAGGTGGTTTTTCCGGCGGCCTATGAAACATGCAACGGGCTGGATGATACGTGCAGCGGCGTGGTCGATGAGGATGTAAACGGCGATGTGCGCGGTGCCGATGGCACAGAAAAAGTCGGGGACGCGTGTAATACGGACCTGCAGGGTGAGTGCAAAAACGGTGGCAAGGTGTGTGTGGCGACCGGCACGGGCGTGGCGGTGGCGTTGAGCTGTGCGCAGACGGTTTTCCCGACGCTGGAGGCGCCCGGATTTGATGGTGTGGATAACAGCTGTGACGGGTTTGACCGGTATGCGCGCCCGGATGGTACGGCGCACGCGGTCTTTGTGCGGCCGGCGGCCGGACTTTCGCTGGGCGAGGCGATTGCCGAGGCTGCGGATTCGGCAACCTGCGCGCTGACGGTGCCGACGCTTCCGAGTCCGACGACGGTGCGGTGCGATGTGTTTGTGCAGGAGTCCACCTCGCACATCGCGCCGTCGACCGTTGAGTTGCGGGAGGGGATTGATGTTTACGGCGGGTTTTTGGCGAGTTTTGCGACCTGGCGGGTGGGAGATGCGTTTGTGGCGCCGAGTTATTCGGGCATGAATCCGGCGAGCCATGTCACGGTGCAGGCTCCGGGGGATGGCGGCCAGGTGGTGGGTGTGAAGGGGGATGGAATTCAGCTTCCGACGCATATTTATGGTGTGAAATTCGTAACGCAGCCGGTGAATATGAGCGGCGCGAATCGTTTTTGCTCGGCCAATATCGGGATGGCGTGTCGGGGCTGTGAGGGGGTGCGGCTTAAGCAGGTGCATGTCGAGGCGGAGGCTGCCGGGCCGGGGCAAAATGGTGCGCATGGAAGTGATGGGCGGGCTGGCGGAAATGGATGGATTCGCAAGGTTCTTTCATTCAATTTGACCCCTGATTTTTGCAGCTATGGAGGGACAGGAAATAGCGGTCATCGCGGAGGCAATTCTGGTTTGTGTGGCCGCCCTGTAAACACCAATAATTGGCAAGATGGAGAAAAGGGACACGGGCCTCGTGGGGGAGCTAATGGGCACTCCAATGGGAAACATGGCAGCGATGGAGGTGGAGGTGTGGCCAGTGCACAGCCTGCTTCGAAGACGACGTACGGTGTGATTACGGACTGGCTTACGATTCCCTGCGAACGCAACCATGACGGTGCGCAAAATACGGCAAATCATGGTAGTGGCGGAGGAGGCTCTTACGTCAAAACTTACAAGCCTTCGGAATTCGAGGCAGCTGCGGGCGGTGGCGGTGGCGAAGCGGGTAATCCCGGGCTGGGAGGCGCGGCTGGCGGTGCTTCGATAGGCTTTTTTCTGGTGAATACGCAGGGCGGGATTGAAATGGATGGTGTGCATTTCAAATCGGGCACGGCCGGCGATGGCGGCAATGGCGGCAATGGCGGCAATGGCAATCATGGAGGCGCCCGGGGCAGTAACAGCAATGTACATGGAGGCCACGGCGGACACGGTGCCGGCGGCAATGGCGGCAACGCCGGAAACGGCGGTGCTTCGATTGCTTTTGTGCGCCACAACGCGACGGTGGGCCGGATTCAGCAAGAGAGCTTTGTCGCGGGAACGGCTGGATCCGCGAGTAATACGGTTGGGAGTCGGGGGCTCGGGTACACCGGAAGTTCGTCCACGCGTGATGGAGGACATGGCAATGCCGGTAAGCCGGGGCTGAACGGGATTCGCTGCCAGGTGTTTGAGCAGACGGCTGCCAATGGCGGCGCTTCGTGGCCACTTACTTTCCGCATGGATGGTTGTGTGAACTGACGCCTGGTTTACGGGTAGAGAGTCGGAGGAGTCATAAAATTAACCAGATACCAACTTGCCTGGATTGATTGATTGTCCGGGATGATGGCTTGTGAATATCTGTCAGGCAACGCGTAGAGTAAACTTCATGGCTTTGCTGTGCCAGGAACATATCCCCGAAGAGTAATCATGCTTAAAATAGTCGCTCCCATTGTATCGTCTGGATTCCGGGTTTTGTTGATTGTCGGGCTCTGGGCGATGTTGCAGGCCTGCGGGGAAACGGTACCGGAGAACGTCCGGGGAGATGTCGGAGTGGATGTTTCGCTCCGGGAGGATGCGGGCGAGGAGGATGTTTCCGATGATCCGCCGGATGTTGGGGAGGATGTTGGTCTGGATGTCGGGTCAGACGACGTCGATGCGGGGCCGAAGCATGTGGTGCATGCGGATTATGTGCTGTGCGCCTCGGATATGAACTGTCCGATCAACGGCTCGGTGTGCGTGAAGTATGTGCCCTTGAACCGGCCGGATATGGACGGGGTGGAAGAGGTTTTGCTGAGCGATTTGTTGGACGACGTGCCGGCCGGCCAGGGCGTATGCAGCCAGGTGTGCAGCAGTGATCCGACGGTGTGCGCGACGGTGACGTGGCCGGATGAGCGCGGGCAGGCGCAGGCATCGTCGTGTGTGGTCGTGGCGGTAGGTGCGGCGCCGTATGTGCTGGAGTTGGATGAGTCGTTTGCGGCCGTGGTGGACCTGGAAGAGATGGCGGCCGGGCAGGCGTTCGGTGCGCTGTGTATGCCGCCGTTCGGGCTTTCGGCCGAGCGTCCGGCCAGTTTTTGCGAGAGCTGTCAGGGGCCACAGGGCTGCGGGGAAAATAGCTCGTGTTTTAATCTGTTGACCGGCGCCGTGCGGGTGGATGCTGCCGAGGTCGGGCAGTCGTTCTGTCTGCAGCACTGCGAGGAGTCGGTGGACTGTCCGCTGGGTTTTTCGTGTGAGGAGGTCGGGCAGGAAAGCGGTGTGTGCGTGCCGGTTTCGGGAACTTGCTCCGGGTGCATCGACCGGGACGGCGACGGCGTGGGCACGGGGCACTGTGGGCCGGCCAGTGCGCGGCAGACCGGGTATGACTGCGATGATGGCAATGCGGAAATCTATTTTGATGCGAGTGATTTGTATCATTCGTTTCCAGATAAGTGCGGCGCGTTTGATTATAACTGCGACGGTTTGCGCGATGACGAGCAGATGATTGGCAGTGAAAAGTGGGGCGGCGAGCATTGCACGGCGTGCGGGGATACTTGTGCGGGACCGGCGATTGGCGGCGCGCTGCGGTGCGTGCGTGACGAGGCAGCGCAGCCGATCTGTTCGGTGGGCTGTGAGGCCGGGCGCGCAAACTGCGACGGGGACTGGGAAAATGGCTGCGAGGTTGCCAAACAAGATGCGGCCTATCAGTTCTGGCAGGATGCGGACGCGGACGGGTTCGGAGACGATGCGCTGGGGCCGCAGTTTTTCTGCAGCTTTGAGGCGGCGACTCTGGTGCTGACCAACCCCGTGCAGCAGGGCGGCGACTGCGATGATTCGGATCAGACAACGTATCCGGGTGCGCCTGAGATTTGTAATGGCAAGGTCAATAATTGCTCTGCCAGCGACGAGAGTGCGGCGCGCGGTGAGCTGGAGGGTCAGCAGGTGACGGTGGGCGATAACTGCATCGTGCCGGGCGTGCATGGCGTGTGCGCGGCCGGGCAGGCGGCCTGTGGAGAGCAAGCGGGGCAGTGGGGGATGTTCTGCGAGCAGGTGGTTTTTCCGGCGGCTTTTGAGACGTGCAACGGGCTGGATGATACGTGCAGCGGCGTGGTCGATGAGGATGTAAACGGCGATGTGCGCGGTGCCGATGGCACAGAAAAAGTCGGGGACGCGTGTAATACGGACCTGCAGGGTGAGTGCAAAAACGGTGGCAAGGTGTGTGTGGCGACCGGCACGGGCGTGGCGGTGGCGTTGAGCTGTGCGCAGACGGTTTTCCCGACGCTGGAGGCGCCCGGATTTGATGGTGTGGACAACAGCTGTGACGGGTTTGACCGGTATGCGCGCCCGGATGGCACGGCGCACGCGGTGTTTGTGCGGCCGGCGGCCGGGCTTTCGCTGGGCGAGGCGATTGCCGAGGCTGCGGATTCGGCAACCTGTGCGCTGACGGTGCCGACGCTTCCGAGTCCGACGACGGTGCGGTGCGATGTTTTCGTGCAGGCATCGAACTCGCATGTGGCGCTCTCAACGGTCGAGTTGCGTGAGGGGATTGATATTTACGGTGGTTTTTTGGCGAGTTTTGCGACCTGGCGGGTGGGAGATGCGTTTGTGGCACCGAATTATTCGGTAGCAAGTCCGGCGAGCAGCGTTGTTGTGAATGCACCCCAGGATGGTGGCCAGGTGATTGGTGTGAAGGGCGATTGGATTCAGGAGCCGACGCATATTTATGGCGTGAAATTCGTAACACAGCCGGTGAATATGGGCGGGGCGAGTCGCTTTTGCTCGGCCAATATCGGGATGGCTTGCCGAAAGTGCGAGGGCGTGCGGCTCAAGCAGGTGCATGTCGAGGCGGGAGCTGCCGGGCCGGGAAAAGATGGTGCGTCCGGTAATCACGGTCGGGACGGGAACAATGGAATCACTTTCTCCCATTCTGGGGGATTAACGAATACCACTTGTGGACAAGGCGGAGCCGGTGGAAACGGGGTGAATCATGGCGGCAATGTGGGGCAGTGCGGAGATACATCGGTGCCCTTGCGTTTTGGCTGGCCCGGAGTTGGCTCGATACCCGGAGACGGGGGAGTCATTGGGTCCGGTAACGGAAGCTCGAATTCTAATGGAAAAAACGGCGGCGGGGGGAAAGCCGTTGCGCAACCACCATCCAATGGCGTTCATGGTGTGATGGATAGCTGGTTGTCGAGCCCATGTATGTCTAACCTGGATGGCGCGCAGGGAGCAGAGAATGATGGCAGCGGTGGTGGGGGGGCGTGGCTGTTTTATTCGTCAACTCTTGGAGGTCAGTACGCCGTAGGAGGAACTGGTGGGGGAGGTGGTGAGGGCGGTAGGCCTGGAAAAGGTGGTGGCATTGGCGCGCCCTCCATTGGTTTTTTTCTGTTGAATACACAGGGGGGCATTGAACTGGACGGCGTACGATTTAGCTCCGGTCGTGGTGGTGACGGTGGCAACGGAGGCAGCGGCGGAGATGGCGGAATGGGAGGTCATCGAGGTGAGCCTTCTGTTGATCAACATAACGGCGGCAGCGGTGGGCACGGAGCCGGTGGCAACGGTGGCAATGCCGGAAATGGCGGCGCTTCCATCGCTTTCTTACGTCATAATGCAACCGTTGGTGCGATTCAGGGAGAAACCTTTGTCCCCGGTCAGGGCGGTTGGGCCGGTATGCCGGGCAATGGTGGCGAAGGTTTTAAGGTAGAAGGTCAGATCTTGCGCAACGGTGAGGATGGCCATGCCGGTTCGCCGGGATTGGAAGGAGTGAGTTGCAGTAGTTTTGAGCAAATTCCGGCGAATGGTGGCGGGAGCTGGCCGCTTCATTTTCGGCAGGCAGGCTGTCAATAAGGGATGGATAGTATCTAACATTGAGTGTTTATTAATGGCGCTCCTATGCACGGTTACGGTATGAACAGAAAGAAACGACGTGTAAATTTTGCCGAAACACAACGACGATGGTTGGTATCAGCGTGTTTTCTGGGCGTAATTTTTTCGGTATCGGCCTGCTCTGATCCGGAAAAAGCGTCCTACGATCCGCTGACGAAAACTCCTGTAGAAACGCCGGAGCGTCGTGCGCTGAAGTTGGAATCGACGTCAGCCTGCGCCATCGACGATGACTGTGCGGAGGGGTTGTTCTGTTTTCAGCAGAACTGCGCGCTGGTTTGCACCACCGATTCGGAGTGCGGCAGCGGCGAGACGTGCTCGCCGCGCGGACGCTGCTCGGGTGAGGAGGGAGCTGTAGAGGTTGCGCATAGCCTGCCGGAGTTGCGGGTTTTGTCGTATCCCGAGACGATTCGCGTGGTCGGAGCCGGCGAAGAAACCGTGACCTTTGATTTTGGCCTGAATAAGAATATGCCGGCCGAGGGCGTCGCGTATCGCGTGGAAAGAAGCGACGGCCTGGGCGATCCCGCGCGCATTTACCATGCAACCGGCACCAATACGTTTCGCGTAACGGTGGAATCCGGCGCAGCCAAAGCAGGCTCGCCGGTATTGTTGCGCGTCATCAGTGCGATTGGAGATTTTGAACTACTTCTGCAGCCGGATGCGGAATTTGAAGGCGCGTGGGGCGGAACGATTTCGGTCGATAATCTAGGCAGCACGCAAAAGTTCGAGCTGGCGGCGTATATCCTGGGCGAGGATGTCAATGCGCTGAGCATGGTGTTGCCGGTGGATTCGGGCACGCTGTTTTCGCCTCGCGACCACCATGATCCGGCGCGTGACTATGAACGTGTTGCGCTGCAATACGACGCGCAATTGAATGTTTATCAGGCGGTTTTTGTCCACGAATATCGTTTTGAAGGCAGTCTTTTTGGAGAGCTTCGCGCGCGTCAGGTCGAGCGGACGTTGCGCTTTGATTTTGATGCCGACCGGTTAAAAGCCGGGCATCTGGAAGGGCGTGTTACGGATCTGTGGCGCGGCCTGTATGACGGCCAGCGGACTTCGGGCGCGCGGGAAGTCGGCACGGTTCGCTATGACGGCAGCTTCGAGTTAAGCCGCGTGGGCGGGCTGCCGCGTGCGGCAACGGATTTTGTGGTGGGCGAGTCGACGGCTCCTCAGCCGGGGCTGATTGAGCGTGGCAAGCTGGATTTGTGCACGAACGCTTCGTTTGCGGTGAGCGATGTGCAGGAAGGTTCCCAGACCTGGTCGTGTGCCGGGATTGCGTCGGTTGAGGCATTTCGCCAGGCGTCGCCCGGGGTTCGCGCAAGCTGCGCTCTGAGCGTTGCCCGCGCCGCCATCGAGGGTGAAACCACCTCTGCACAGCTTGCCAAATTTTTTGCCGAAGAAGGCGGCGCGCAGGCGGTGAGTTTTGAGCAGTTTTTGCAGGCCTGCGCGGATGATTCCGATGATCTGTGCCAGCCGTCCGCTCAGGCGCTGTGTGGATATCAGCTTGTTTCGTACGCCGCGGAGAGTGTGTATCGCAGCAATCTGGACAACGACGGCGGGCGGGCCGATGCGCTGCTTTCGGAGCTGATGATTGCGCTGGGCGAGATGTCCGGCGAAGCGTTCATCGCGCGTCAGTTGGGAGCTTTTTACAACGACCTGGCGCTGCGCAAGCAGTGGCTGCAAAACCAGACGGCGCCCGCGCTGTTTCTCGATGCCGTAGAAAGCGCCAACGTGGCGCTGCTGGAAGACTGGACCGCGCAGGTGCTGGATGTTCAGCACGAAGTATTTACGCGTTTTTTCAGTCAGGATGTTCTGACGTTTTTGAGTCGTCCGCTCAATGGCGACGAGCCCAATGCGCGCCGTGCAAAACTGCTGGAAGAGGCAAGCACGCTCTGGCGCGGCTACGCAGATGCGTTGATGCTGGCGGCGAGTCGTTGGAATGAGGTGGTGCGCGACTCCGGGCAGCGCACGATGCATGCCCGGCGCTTGCAGCAGCAGGCGCTGGAACTTTACCTGGTCATGGGAATGCTCCAGGATTTTGGCCGCATCACAGGCGCCAGCGGAACGACGTCGTCCGTGGTCGGTCTGGCGAGCAACTTTGGGCAGCTTACGGACAAGATCAATCGCTTGAACGCGTCGTTTGATGACACGGTGTTTGCGCGCGATGCGGAAGTGGTCGTCGCGCGTTCGTTGAATCCGCTGAGCGATAACAACAGCCTGCTCAGTGAGCGTCGCGACCATGCGCTGGCAACGGTCGCTGCGGCGCGCACGGCCATTGAGGGGATTCTCAACGAGGTGACAGTAGAAGCCTTGCAGGAAGCGGATTTGCGCACGCGCATCAACAACGAACGCCGCGTGTCGGCCAATCGCATCGCCGAGCTTTGCGGCTTGCCGGCAGGGTGTACGGAAACCGATTTGCTGGTGCGCCGCGAGTGCGTTGTCGTGGCAGCCGGTGAATGCGGCCTGCTCAACGCAGCCAATCCCGAGCTTGATTCGGCATTCGATCCGAGCCGGGTGGCCGCCTCCGAGGCCGGCCGCGCGATTTTGTCCGTCCTCGAAGCCTTCCACAATGTCGCCATCCAGGACGACGAACTCGCCGGACACCTCGCCAAACTCGAACTGCAGTACGCTGATCTCGAAGCATTCAAAAACGACGTGGAAGACTGGAATCTCAAGCGTCTTGAGGGTGTCGATGAACTGCGTGTAGCTCTTGCGCAGATCGATACCATCCGCGATCAGCGCGTGCGCGACATTATGCAAAATCTCGATAGCCGCGCGCGCATGCGCAGCGAGCAAATCCGGGCCATGCAAAACCGTTTCGCAGAGTGGGATAAAATCCGCCGTGGCCAGATCGAATCAAGCTACCGCGGAAAGCTCGACGAACTCGCTGAACATCGCAAAGCCAATCTCGTGGAATCCGCCGGTGAGAAGACAGCCGCCGGGCTCATGGCGGCAGCCGAGGCGCTGCCCAAAACGGCGGGAGCTTCTACGGACCCTTTCGCAAACACGCGCGCAAGCCTGGTGTTGGTGTCGATGCTTACTTCGATAAGCAGTAAATATCAGTCCAGCACCATGCGTCTGGCGGCCGACCAGCAGACCATTGCCCGTGAACGCAACGAGGAACTTACTGGCGCAACGCTTGCAAGTATGGCCGAGCAGGCCGAACTCGCGGGTGCGATTCGTGATAACGAAATGGCCGAGCTGGAAGAAGCTCTCATGCTCAGCAACCAGCTGCGCGACGATGAAATCGAAAGAATCCGCGAAGCCCTCGAGCTCATGCGCGAACAACGCGAAGCCGAACTTGCGTACAGCCGCGACATGGCCGAGTTCCGCCAGCGTCGCTCGGATTATCTGCAAGAAATGGTCGACATTTCCGGTTACATTCTTCGCACGGAACAATCCCGCTTCAATGTGCTCCAGCGCGTTCTGGAATACGATAACTTCGTACAGAAAGCGCGCCTGGAAGCGGCCCGCTTGCAGGAACTCGACCGCCAGCTCATCGACCTCGACAATCTCGTCGGGAGCATCGGCGCAGTGTTTTCCCGCAGCTACACGCTGGAGCGCACCGAAAAACATCTCGACGACGCGCGCGCTGCCCTGATGGACTGGCTGGTCGTCATCGAATACTACGCCGTGCGTCCCTTCATCGCGCAGCGCGTTCAAATCCTGCTCGCCAGAAACGCCTATCAGTTGGAAGCGATCGCCGACAAACTCCGCCAGCTCGAAAACACCTGCGGCGGCTCCGAGCGCAGCAAAGCCACGGCAACCTTGTCGCTTCGCAAACAGGTTCTTGGCTTAAATCACCCGCAGCTCAGCACGGTTTCCGGCGAAGTTCTCTCGCCGGATGAGCGCTTCCGACGTTGGCTGCAGCAATCCTATGTGCCGGCGGATCGTCGTATTCGTTTTAGCACGTCGGAAAGTCTGAGCGATGTGCTCCAGCGCACCGACAGCGTGCTTTCGGCGAGTTTTACGCTCGGGCTTAATGACTTTGCGAACCTGAAGCTGGCCTGCAATGCGAAGATCGAATCGGTTGCCGTTCAGCTTGTCGGCGAGCTTGGCGAAGCTCAGCCAACGGCCACGATTTTGTATGATGGCACCAGCCAGCTTCGCTCCTGCCAGCCCAACATCGCCGAATATGTGCGTAGCGTCGCGCCGGGTCGCACCTCGTACGACACCATCACGCAGCTTCGCACAGCTGGTCGCGCGATGAGTCCGCTGGCCGGCGTCAACGAGTTTCCTCGCACCGAGCAATCCGTAAACCGCAGTCTGGCCGGCCTGCCGGTTTCCTCCGAGTACACGTTGCTGCTTTCCACCAGAACCGGTGACAACGCAAAGCTGGACTGGTCAAAACTCGAAGACGTGTTGATTCAGGTCGAATACTCCTACCAGGATCTTTTTGCGGAGAGCTGCGACTGAGCCAGTCGGACAGCGTAAGTACTTGAGTGTTTGAACCATCCCTTTTTATTCGGATAGAAGTTTTGCCAACCGAATGAAAAGGGATTTTTGTATGAGGTTTCGGATGCGAAGAATGGAAATGTTTGCGTTGTGCCTGTGTGTTTTTGGAGCGACAGCCTGCAACAGGACGATGACCCAAAGCGATTATTATCAGCTTGCCGAGCAGGTCAGCGATGCAAACTATCGCTCGTTTCAGAACGCGTTGGCCGAAATAGAACAGCGCGGCATGGTCCTGGCCCCGGAGCTTGAACGCTGGGTTTCGCCCGGGCGGCAGGCGCAAGAGTTATGCATGGCGATGGAGCGCTCGCCGTATTTGCGCAATGTAGAAATGCCCGAGGAGTTGCCCGAGCGCGTTGTGGTGCGTGTCGGAGAAATTGGCCGGGAGGGAGTGGCTGCACCGCCGCCCGTGGAGGTGAGCGCGCCGCTCGATTTGACCTGCGACTTTTTTATGGGCACGCGCAACAAGCTGGAAGTCGAGTTTGCCGACAACACCTCGCAATCGTTGGTTCGCACATTGGTTCGCATCGAGCAGGGGAGGCTTGTGGCGCGTAATGCGGACGGCCACATGGTGCTGATCGAGCTTCATAGTCAGCCCGTATCTGTTCGCCGGGTGGTCGTGGAGCAAGAATGCAACGGGATGCCCAGTTCAGAGCCGCATCCATTGGAACAAGGGCATGCTATCCGAAAGGTTTTCTGGGCGCCGGGCTATCCGGTCGAAACCGTGGACATGAAATATGAGGTCAACGAGTTGGATGTCGTGTGTACGGATTATGTGTATTAAACGCAACGATTTGTGTTATCCAGAAAATGCAACGGATTGTATTTTATGTGCCTGGTGAGTGGCGTTGAAAACTGCGGATGTGCGGGAGATGTATGCCTGATTTAGATTTCGATTTCGACTTGGATGTTGATAGCGACGGTGATTCTAGCTCCCATTCAAGTTCTGGATCTGATTTCGATATTACTTCGGCGGCAGATATCGATGGGGGAACAGAGTCGAAATCGAAACGTAAATCAGTGCTTTCCAGCTTCGAGTCCACCTTGATGGGAGCCAACCTGTGGCTGTCCGTAGTCCTGGTGCTGGGCGGAATCGGCTGGGTGCTTTCGGTGACATTTCCGTGGAATTCGTATGTTTTATGGGGCGTGGTTGTAGTCGTCCTGGCGATGGCCTGGAGTTTTTATCCGGGATTCTGGAGGGAATGTAACCGTGGGCGCATCTTCGCCTGGCTGGGATTTATGTTTTTGGGCGCCATCAACCTTTTGATCGTCGGCATCATCGCGCTGGCGCTCGGCCCTGAAGAACCCCGCCAACAGGTCATCGAACGCCTCCGGGTAATGACCGGAGAGCAGGCCCCCGAACAGGCAGCCCCCAGAGAGTAAGTAGTAAGTAAGGCCCGGAGAAATACCGGCCTCGGTCAGACCAGACGAGAATCTGACCGAGGCCGAACGCTTTAGAAAGCAGTAATCAGGCAGGAGTAACGACTTCCTGGTGACGATCGCTCTGGTCGGCAGCTTCCTCCGCAGTTTCATCCGCAGTGGATTGCAACGGTACCAGTTGGTCGGCCAGGTCCATGGCCAGGGCAACCATCGTCAACGTCGGGTTCCAGGAACCGCCCTGGGGCCAGAGGCCGCCGCCCGTTATGTAGACATTTTGGGAGCCTTTGAGGCGGTAATCGAGGTCCACCTGTGCATCCTGGTCGGCGCCGATATGGAGCGTGGAGCTCTCATGAACGAGCGCGTCGACGCGGCGCTGTTCAATCGTCGGCTGCGATTTTTGCCAGGAGCCATGATCCGGATCCCCGTGCCAGTACTCGACGCGCTCATGTCCGCCGGGCGAGAGAACTTCCTCAAGAACGCGGAATGTCGCAACGTCCATCGCCTGCCATGTGGCCGCGTCGTTTCCGTTTTCCACGATCTGAAGCAGTGAGTTTGTAGTGGGCTCGGGCAAAAAGAACGTCCCGCGCTCGATCATCAGGATGCGGCAGTGTGGATTGCGCTCAAGCGCGCGATGTGCGGTCGCAAGGCCACAAAATCCGGTGCCGACGATGACCAGGTCGTACTGGTTTTCTTCCCGTGCCTTTTTCCAGTCGGTTCTGGACAGAAAAAACACATGGTCCATGACTTGCTGGTTGGACGGACTTTGCGGTCCAGGAGTCGGAAACCCACGGCCAAGGTTCGTGCTGGATGCAGAAGTACCCATAGCTTTGCTCACGTTGTGGCTGCCCCCGGGGCAGCGGTCATTGGATGGCAAACGGTGAAGCTGAATTGCAGTAGGGGCAGACTACGGGAGTGGATCGGGTTTGCAAAGCACGTTGTGCACGAAATTTTATTTTTGGGCCGGCTGGCAGGGCACGACCACCCGGAATCGAAGGCCTCTAGCTCGGGTTTCATCTACGCGCCGCGCTTTTGCGGGCCGTAATTTTCAAGCAGGAGAATGAAACCATGTCGAAATCCACCGCGACCATCCAATCCGAAAAGCCCGCCCGCCTCATGCGCCGTTTGTGCAAGCACTGGCGCCACAAGTTCCCGGTCAGCTTCGACGACGAACAGGGCCAGATCGAGCTGCCCTTCGGCGTCTGCCGCATGCACAGCACGGACGTCCTGACCGTGGAGCTGGAGAGCGACGCCGAACAGATGCCGAAGTTTCAACAGGTCGTGGCCGACCACCTGCACCGGATGGCGATGAAAGATGAAACGTTGGTCATTGAGTGGGTGTAATGCGTTAAGCCGGTGCTGCTGGCTTTTTGAAAGCAGCGTACACACACAAAGGGCTGGCCCCTGTCTCAGAGACGGGAGCCAGCCCTTTGTTTATGCGGGAAAATGTGGTTTTACACACTATCTATAATCGTCGGGTATGCTTAGGCTGGCGTTGTCGTGAATTGCTTTGCACCGGGTTGCTGGCCAGGAAAATCATGTTTGAGATGGATGTGGAAAGATGTGCGTATGAAGCCGCAACGCTTGCGCCACAATCCGGGACGGTCCTGCAGATGCGATCAATATTTTGAGGTGTACGCTTTAAGACGGAAACCCGAGGTTCTGGATGAAAATACTTGGCACATTTCCTGATGTATGGGCACTGCTTGCGGTGCTGGTGGCGTTTGTGGTGACCGTTGTACTGGCGGTTTTGCAGCGCCGGGGCAAAGCGGTGTGGTCGTGGGCGTGGTTTGCGCCGGGCGTGCTGGTGCTGGTGTACTGGCTGGTTGCTTTGTGGTTGAAGCTGACGGAGTTCGGCGACGTTCTGGGGGTAGGGTATATCGACGATACGAACACGATTTACTGGTTACGACAGGACTTTCCGTGGGCGGCGGGGGTGAGCGGGCTGTTGTTTGCGTTGTCGGCCGTGCTGGTCAGTTTTCGAGGGCGTGTGGAGAGCTGGCGAGCGGCCAGAGGCGTTGTCGTGACGGCCGTGCTGGGCGTGTTGGTATTCGGGGGCGTGTTGAGCTGGCGGCTGTTCCTCTTGAATGAGTTGAGCATGGAGGAGAGCGGCAAGCTGCTTTACGAATCGCGGGTGGGGCTCTGGGCAGCGGTGTTTGTGATGGTGCTTGTGGCATGTATTCGGGGTGCGGCCGGCGGATTGAGTCGGGAGCGGGCAGTGCTTCTGGCCGGTTTGTCGATAAGTGCAGGCGCCATGATCGTGCAGGCCTGCGTGGTGCCGGCCGCGTATCGGGCGATGTTTTTGCTTTATGCGCATAGCCGGGATCGGTCCATGGAGAGCATGGGGCTGGGGAGGGCGCTTCAGAACAACTTGAGTGAGGGCGTGTGGCTGGAGGTGCTGCTGACGTTCGTGTGTATCGCGGTGTGTGTGGCGTTGCTGTTGCGAAAAAGCGCGGCGCGTGTGGCGCGGCCGGCGCGTCGAGATGTGGTGATGCTGTTGGTTTTGGGCACGTTGGTGACCGGGCTGATGGGCGCCGTGGTGCTTAAAACTGGCGAGGTCAGAAAGCTGTATGGGAAGGAAGTGCAGCGTGATTTGTTGGGGCCGCTGCCGCATTCTTCCGACGACTATATCGTGCCGTGGAGCACTACGTATTTCGATAATGAGACCAGTGGCCTCGGGATCATTCTCGGACGCAAGTCGCTTGATGTGGTGTCGTATTTTGGCATTTCCAGACGGCCCGTAGAAAAGCCCGCTACAATCGCGTTTACTCACGGCGAGGCGTTTCCGGATGCATTGGGTGCGCGGATTCGGGCGGAAATAGAAAACAGAAAGGAGCAGGCAGCCGTATATTCTGGCACCTACGAGCCGAGCATGGTCGTTGCCGCCGATCAATTAACGGATTACCAGACGGTTTACGCGCTGATTGCGTATGTATTCCAGGGCGATTTCGACGTGAACTATTTTCGGCTTCTGGTGCGCCGTTATCATGAACGCAGCCGCGGCGTCACGGATGGAAAGATCCACGCGATGATACATTTCCCAGTGCGCCAGGATCTGGCGCTGGATGCTGAGCACTATGAGCGGCGGCTTAAGGAAGACGAGGCAAAACCGCGTGTGCATATCAGCCCGCGGGGTTTTGAAGTGCATTTTCAGGGCGCCATGCTTCCACCGATCGAAGGCTGTCCGCCCGAGGGGCCGACGGTGTGCACTCCGGTGCCGGCCGACCGGCTTCAAGCGATGCTCGACGAGGCGCGTGCGCTTTTCTTGCAGCAGCAAAACGAGCCGGCCCAAAAGCTGGCGGATGAATACCGGAACAGCTTTGATTTTCGCAATCTCTACAATCAGATGACTCGCCTCAAAAAAGACCTGCAAGACTCGCCGGATGAAACATGGCTTGTCATCAGCGCCGACGCCGATGCGCCCTATCTTGTACTCATCAAAACTCTGGATACGCTGCGGTTTTTTCTCGAGCACGATCACTATGAAACCGACGAGGCGTTTGAAAGCGCCAGGATTCGTGTGGCATCTCACGACTACGTGCGACTGTTTCCTGAGCAGGAGCTGGCCGCGCCGCCGCGTTCGTCGGATTTGTAAGGCGAAAAAGACGCTTTTAGTCGTTGAGCCCGCAAGCGTTGCGTTGAACTCAACCTTCTCAATGTGCGGCGCCCGATAGCTATAGAAGGTGAGAAGCCACCGGGCGTGCCGGTGCTTCAGCCGTCGAGCGTTGTGTTTTCGGTGTCGCTGCTGGAGGCGGTGCTATCTTGCGGGAGGTCTTCGCTTTTTGGCTGGCTGGCGCGGCGGCGGCGGGAAGTAGGGCGGACGCGTTCGGCATGGTCGGGCATCCGGGCCAGGCGGTACAGGTTTTCGATGATGCCGGCAATGGGCGCGTAGTTCTGTGTCCAGCGGGCGAGGGCCTGATTGCGTTGGTCCTGGGAGCGCTGGGTTTCGCGGACGTCCTGGTCCACGGCCGCGATGGCGGCTGTCAGGCTGGCAAGATCCTGGGCGATGGCGGCGACGCGAGGCGTGATGTCCTGCGGAGTGATTTCGGGCAGGAGTGGTTCAAAGTCGCCCAGGCCGTCGTTCAGGCGGTGAAGCACATTCTGAGCAAAGTTGACGAGTTGGTCCGGGGGATCCGGCGTGACTCCGGATAGCCCGAGATGCCTGGCGGCGGCCGGGCCGTAGTCGCTTTCGATCAAGGTGCGCAGTAAAATCAGGCGTTTACGCAGGCGCGAGCCGATTTCGTCGCGGCGGGCGCGCTTCTGGCGATCCTGGGCAACCTCGCTTGCCACCTCCTGATCATGCAATTCAAGCGCCTCATAACTCGCCTCAAGCGTTGCCACAACCGCCTGCACAAACTCGCCGATTGTAAGCGACGCGGGCGCGGAACCATCGAACAAAACCTGTTCCAGATTGGCCTCGAGCGCAGCGTGATGAGCCCGCACCGAGCTTGCAATGGCACGCGTGAGCTCACGCTTGTTGGCCGTCGTTTTTGAAATCTTTGCCATGACAAGGATCCCCATATCATGATCCCACCGCTAATAGTCATCGCCTCTCGACACTTTCAGCGGACCGCAAGGGACTGTTCTTGTGACCTTGCAACGATGACCGGCCAGAAGGAATTTTGCAACCAGGGAAAAGCCCGCAAACCCGCACAGGATGCGCCCGGCACGGATGTTTGCACGGGAAAAAGACGCGCCGGGCACCCCGGCGCGCATGTGAGCACGGCTCCAGGAGTCGGCAGGCAGCCCGGCGGGCATGTGAGCACGGCTTCAAGAGGCGGTGGCAGCCCGGCGCGTACGCGTGCCGGGTTGGGAGAAGTGACGGGCTGGTGGTCGAGCCCGGCGACAGATCCACGATAGGCGCCGGGCTGGTGGTCGGGGTTCAGAGGCGTGCCGGCATGCGCGGCGGCGTGAAAAGACGGGGGTTTGTGGGGTTTGAGGTCTTTGTAATCTTAAATACATTCGTCAGTGGTATGTGTTCTGGTAGGATGCCGCAATTGGGCAACAGGCTGTTGCCCAATTGGTAACGATACCTTGGGGACACAACCTCGCCATTATAAGTAAATGTAAAAGTCACACCGAAGCTTTGTATTATGTAGAGCAAACCCAGGCGCATGGTTGGAGCCGTGCGGTGCTCACCCACCAGATCGAAAGCGAGTTATGGCAGCGCGAAGGTAAAGCTATCAGTAATTTCGATCAGACATTACCGGTGCCTCAGTCTGATCTTGCCGTTCAAGTGCTCAAAGATCCGTATGTGTTTGATTTCCTCTCATTGACGCCTGAGCACAACGAGCGTGAGCTGGAAGCAGCGCTGATTGAACATATCACGCAGTTTTTATTAGAGCTGGGCGCTGGCTTTGCCTATATGGGCCGTCAGGTACCACTACAAGTTGGGGAGCGTGAATTCTTTCTCGATCTGCTTTTCTACCATACCCGTTTGCATTGTTATGTGGTGGTAGAGCTGAAAGTTGTAGATTTTGAACCTGAGTTCGCCGGTAAGTTGAATTTCTATCTGAAAGCTGTGGACGAACAATTGCGCAGTGAACAGGACGCACCCAGCATTGGTTTGTTGTTATGCAAAAGCAAAGATCGATTGGTGGCGGAATATGCTCTGTCCGATATTCACAAGCCATTGGGTGTGGCCAGTTATGAGTTGTCGCACAAGCTACCCGAAGCTTTGCAGGGTAAGTTGCCTTCTATTGAAGCCCTGGAGGCGGAATTGGCGGGAGAGCTTGAGGGAGATGATGAATAAGTGGCAAATACGTACACTTGAAGAATGTGCAACATGATGTTCGAGCGTTGGGTGAGGCTCCGGTTGAGTTTGCGGTGGGGGATGAGAATCGGATGGATCTGGTGAGTGTGATCAATTTCGTGGAGCCAGCGAATAATGAGTTTCTGGTGGTGGGTCAGTTGTCGGTGTAGGGCTCGACACTTTCAGCGAACCGCCAGGGACTGATGCGCCCGGCGCGTACGCGAGCCGCGTTAAGATAAGTGACGGGCTGGTGGTCGGGGTTCGGAGGCGTGCCGCCATACGTGCCGGCGTGAAAAGACGGGGGGTTGAGGGTTTTACGGCGTGCTGTTTTCGAACAAATCAGGCGAGGAAGGTTTCCAGCTGAAGGTCGCTGCATTCTACGCTAACATGGCGCGGTATTGGGCAATGGTGGTGAGAAGGCAGCGGATGTGGTGATGGATTTTCCGGCGATTGACGGGCGGTATGTGGTGGAGGGCGTGCTGGGGCGCGGGCGGATTTCGGTGGTGTACCGGGCGCGCGATCAAACGACCGGGCGGGCGGTGGCGATCAAGGTGTTGCAGCCGTATTTGCGGGCGCAGGCCTCGGTGGTGCAGCGTTTTAAGCGCGAGATGGCGGCGGTGCAAAGGCTTGAGCACGAGGCGATTGTGCGGGTCTTTGATGTGGTGGAAACGGCCGAGCACGTGGCGTTGGTGATGGAGTTTGCTGCGGGGGAAACCTTACAATCCCGAGTGCGGGCGCGTGGGGCGATGGAGCCTGCGCGGGTGGAGCGGCTGGCGCGTACGCTTTTGGAGGCTGTGGCGCATGCGCATGGTCGTGGGGTTTTGCACCGGGATTTGCATCTGGAAAACGTGATTGTGGATGAAGGCAACGGGGACCGGATTGAGATCATTGGCTTTGGGCTGGCGCGGGTTGATGAGCTGGTCAGTCTGACGATGCATACGCGGGTTCTGGGGGCCCTGGAGACGATGGCGCCGGAGGTAATTCTGGGGAAAGCGGCCGATGCGCAGGCGGATATCTTTTCGGTCGGGGCGATGCTCTACGAGCTTTTGGTGGGCCGGGCACTACATGACGGGCGGATGAGTTCGGCGCTACAGTTTGCTTCGGGAGAGGATTATCTGGCGGCGGTGCGCGAGCGGTTGGAAGGTGTTTTGAAGGGTAAGCATCCGGGGTTGATGGCGGCCGTGATGCGTGCGCTTGTTCCGGATGCGACGCTTCGTTTTGCGACGGCGACGCAGATGCGTGATGCCCTGTTGGGAGGCTATGACGAGGCAACGTGGTGCGCGTTGGAGCGGCGCAAGCCCGTGCATTGTTCGCAGTGTGAGCGCATGCTGTTGGAGGGTTTTCGGGCGTGTGTTTACTGCGGTCAGGTGCCTGATCCGATGGCTGAAAGTAAAGATCTTCGCGAATACGCCGTGCAAGTTGATGTGCCTTCGACGGCGAGTACGGGGGCATTGTATGAATTAAGCTCGGAGCAGTTGCGGGGGCTTTATGAGGTTATGTTTTCTCATGAAGAGACAAAGTGGAGTTTTGAAGTTAAGGATGCGGATAGGTTTCCGCCTTATGTGCTTTGTGAGGGGGTGAATCGGGAGGGGGCTCAAGAGATAAGTGCGTTGCTGCATCGCAGAGGAATTCATAATTCGATCGGGCGCATATTTACCGGGGAGCTTCAGGAGGCACAGAAAAGATCGTCGTCTGGTGGAGCTCTGGAAAAACTGGCTGCGTGGGGACTTGTCCTTTCGTCGGTCCTGGTTTTTGTGTTTGCTTTCGTGCTGCTCTTCATTCCGGAGTCTGGAGAGATATTTGTGAGGAGTCTGCCTCTGATAGGGGCGTTGACAGACTTTCAGAGTGGCGTTTTGTTAGCTTTTTCGGCTTTGATGTATGTTGTTTTTTTTATAGCGATAAACGACATTCTGGATGGATATTTTTATTTTTTGAGGAAAGATAAAAGGAATGAAAGTTCATTTTTTAAGTCTCATTTCAGGGGAGGTAGACCAGTAAATCGTCTGGTTCATGGGTTGGCGGGAGGGCTTGCAGCTTGTCTGGGGGCTTATCTGTTTTATCAGCTCAGTGTGCAGGATAAGATTCTGGATGCTTCCTGGACAACGGCCACGCTGGCATGCGGGTTCATCGCCTTCGGGCTGGGGACGACACTGGGATTTGGATGCGAAGGATGGCTTCGAGCGCGGTTCAAGCGTGCACGGGAGGTGAAAGGAATTCTTGAATATGAGCCTGATCCTTATCGAGAATATAGGTCTCTTATGAATCGGGAATTGGCGGATCATGTTCTGCCGGAATATGCCTTACGAGCGTTGCGAGAAGTGGAAAATCCCACGCTTCAACAAGAGTTTCATCATTTGCTTGTTTTGATCATACGGTTGTTTCGAGATTACCGTGTGCCTTCGCTTTCGTTGCAGGAGGCACTGGCGCCTTTGTGGGAACAGATCGTTTTGTTGTTGAATGAACTTTCTGCGCTGGATGAAGCGATATCTGCCAGGAATCCAGAAGAGCTGTTGAGTGCAATGGCCGCGCTTGAAAATGAACTGGAAAGTAGTCTGGATATGGATCGCGTGGAGGTGTTGTTGGCGCAGCGAAGTGTTTATTTGAACGAGCTGGATTTGTTAGATAAGAGTGTTCATAAAACAAGTCTTTTGCGCGGACATCTCTTGCAGGTGCGGGCAACGCTGCTCGGGTTGCAAGCAGAGTTTGGCAAGTCGGAGCTGCCCTCCATCGAAGTTGTGAAAGACGAAATCAGCGCGTTGCGATTTGATTTTGAAGCCCGGCGCGAAGTCCAGATGTTGGTGGAGCAGGCATGAGTCTTGAGCTTCCAGAAGCGACGACGAAGCGTGCGCCGGGTGTATTGTCCAGTGAGCGATATCGGTTCGGAAGTATTCTGGGTCACGGCGGGATGGCGACGGTGTACCGTGCGTTCGACACCGTGTCTGAGCGCGAAGTTGCGATCAAGGTATTGCATGCGCAGTACAGGGAGCATCCGGTGTTGGTGGCGCATTTTCGCCAGGAATTTGCGATTGCGAAGATGCTGGAGCATCCCAACATTGTGCGGATCGACAATCTGATCGATACGCCGGAAATGCTGGCGCTGGTGATGGAGCTGCATGGCACGCATGACTTGAAACAACATGTGCAGCGCCACGGGCCGCTGGATTATCAGCAGGTTGAGGTAATTGCGCGCCAGCTTTTTTCGGCGCTCGAAGCCGCGCACGCTCGCCAGATTGTGCACCAGGATATCAAGCCGCATAACGTGTTGTGGTACGACACGATGCAGACCGCAAAACTTATCGACTTCGGGCTGGCGATGCTGGACAAGAGTATTGCGCTTGCCAGGCCGGAAATCGCGATGGGCACCGTCGAGTACAGTGCGCCCGAGCAGTTTGACGAATTCGGGGTCGATGCGCGCGCGGATTTGTACAGTCTCGGGGTGACGCTGTTTGAGCTTTTGAGCGGCAGTCTTCCATACCGGGCGGCGACTTCGGCCGGCGTCATTCAGATGCATCAGGATGCGCCGGTAGCGGATGTGCGTGTGTTTGTGCGCGCGGTGCCAGCGCGCATTGCCGAAACTCTTTTGCGTGCGATGGCCAAGGCGCCCGAAGATCGTTTTGGAAGCGCGGCCGAGATGCGTGAAGCGTTTTTTGGCACGGGCGGAACCCTGGCGAAGTGGCCTGTGAGTCCGGACTGGGAGCAATACAAAGAGCGGTATCGCGAGCGAAAGCTGGTTTCGATGGGGCAGCGCTGGCACGTGTATTTGCCGGCCCGGTCCAGACCCTACGATCCGGCGCAACGAGAGGCGCTGGTCGGTTTGTTCCAGAAGTACCGGGATTATTACCGGGGGCCGCTGGTGGATGGCTTGCCGGCGTTTTTGTCTGAGAAAGAAGACGACCCAGCCACGCAGGAAGCTGTTTTGTTGGCCAGTGGACTGGCTTTTTTCTATGCCGAGAGAATACGCCAAAAGCTGGGCAAGGTAGGGATTTATGTCGAGGAGATTGGCTGGAATCAGAACATCACGACGCTTCGGACTCGTTGGCTCTGGGGATGGCTGCAATGGCTGCGAAGAGTTCCACGGATCTTGCATGGCCCTGTGCTGGCTTTGCTGGCCATGGCTTCGTATGCCGTGATTATGCATGCTCGAGCAATTGGCAGTCCGGAGTTGATGGGGGCGGTGCTTTGGGTCTGGACAGGTGTTTTTCTGCGGATTTGTTTTTCGATGGGGCTTCATAAAACAGCGCCCGAAGAAGCGGGGATCCACAAGCATCTGTTGCATGCGGACAAGTATCTGTTTCAGTTCAGCGCGCCGGTCGATGGCGCAATTGGTTGCGTAGCGGCGGAAGGTCTGCTGCATGACCGCCACGTTTTTACCTACTGGCAGCTTCGTTCTAAACGTATGCAGGCCAGTTATGATCGCGTGGTCGCTACACTGCTCGATGGCTTTTCTGAGGAAGGCTACCGCGCGCGCGCCGCCAGCATTTTGGATCAAGCCACCCACCTCGCCGAGCGCATTATCCAGCTTGAAAAGCAACTCGCCGACCAGAACTATCCGACGCTATTTTCGCAGCTGGCCAGCCTGGATGCGCAGATCGCACGCTCCGGTGACACCGATCAAACTGCGGAACTTATCGAGCAAAAAACCGCGCTGCGTCGCCAGCTCGACACAATCGACGACGACCGCGAGGCGTTGATTACGCTCGGCCAGGAGCTGGTTTCGATCAGTCAGCAGCTTCATGCTTCATGGTGCGCAAGCGAGACTGATTTTGGTGTGGCTTTTTGAGGATTTAGAAAAAACCGCGAAACTGCGTGAAGTAAAAGCCGCCGTAGGTGCCGAACTCGCTGCCGAGCTCGCTGTCGGTGACGGGCAGCGCGAAGGTGGGTTGTTTGCCAATGCCCTGGAAGGCGCCGAGGGTGATGTCGGAGTTGTCGGAAAGTTCGTAGACCAGCGAAGGGGAGAGGATGGCGCTCGGGTCGGTCAGGTTCATGACGGCGCCGAGCGAGATGCGGAGGCGGTCGATGGCGCCGAAGGAGGCGGCTGCGCCGGCGTAGTGGCGGCCGAGATAGTAGGCCTGGCCGCGGGTAAACTCGGGCGTATTGAGCTGTTCGAGGTAGTCGTTGGAGCTGGCGGCGCCGATGCCGTTGAAGTGATATTCGGCGGTGAAACTCCAGTCGTTGGAGAGGTAATCGGCGCCGAGCGTGGCACGCGGCAGTTTGAAGTCGCTCGTGTCGAGGTTGTAGGCGTCGGTGATTTCGGCGCGCAGCGTCATGCTGGTGAGGTCGTAGGTGATGCCGGCCATGGCGTGGATTTCGTTCCAGAATTTGCCGCCGGCCAGATACATGTCGGCTATGCCGGCGGTGAGCGAAGCGCGCACGGCGGCGGATAAATCTTCGATGCGGCCGCGGTCGGCGACGACAAAATCCAGGGTTAGATTGTGGGTCGGGTAGTACAGAACGCGCAGCGCGTCGGTGCCGGCTTTTTCGGTCTGGTCGAGTTCAAAGGGGCTGAACTGGGTCCAGACGTCGGCGATCTGAAACAAGGTGGATTTGCCCCAGGTGATGGCCTGGCGACCGGCGATGATTTCGCCGCCGCTCCAGTAGGCACGCAGGGCCAGGCGGTCGATGTCGTGGCTGAAAAGAAAGCCGTTTTTGTCGATGATGGTCGCGCTCAAATCGAGCGTGCGTGCGGGCGTGACGCTTGCGCCAAGGCCGAGGATGCTTCCGGTGTCGAGGCCGGCCTGTGCGGTGGAGATATGAGAAAAGAAGCGGTTGTGGACTTCGAGCACAAGGGATTGCTGCCACTGCGCGGTCCACTGCAATCGAAGCACCTGGGCGTTGAATCCGCTGGCGGTCGAGCCTACGACGGGAACTTCGTAGCCGGGATCTTGAAAGCCTCCGGCCGATTGCACGTAGCCTTGCAGGCCGAGTTGCAGGTCTTCGCCGTCGTACAGAGAAAATGCGCTGGCGGCTGGCAGGCACAAACTCCAGGCGCAGCTGGCAGCGAGCAGGGCTGCCGAGATTTTACGAAATAGGGAAGTCATGGGACGGTCTCAGGTTGCCGGATGTTAGGGTGGGCGGTGTCGTTGACGATCAGGCCGCTGTCCAGGGATACGATGCGGCTTGCGCGTTCCAGAACCAGTGCGTCGTGGCTTGAGAACAAGAAGGTAACGCCTTGTTCGCGGTTGAGTTCGACCATCAAGTCGAGCAGGCTCGTGGAGGTGGCGCTGTCGAGGTTGGCGGTGGGTTCGTCGGCCAGCACGACGCGCGGGCTGGGGGCGATGGCGCGGACGATGGCGACGCGTTGTTGCTGTCCGCCGCTCATTTCGTGGGGTTTGCGGTGTTTGTAATCGGCGAGTCCGACGCGCTCAAAGAGTGGGTCGAGGATGCGGCGGCGTTCGGCTTCGCCGACGCCCTGGAGCAAAAGCACAAATTCGGCGTTTTCCCAGGCGGTGAGCACGGGGATGAGATTGTAAGCCTGGAAAATGAACCCGACGTGTTTGAGGCGGTATTCTGCGCCGGCGGTGCGGTTTAAGTGCGTGACTTCGTCGGGGCCAATGAAAATCTGGCCGGCGCTTGGTTCATCCAGGCAGCCAATCATATTGAGGAGCGTCGTTTTGCCGGAGCCCGAGGGGCCAGCCAGGGCAGAAAATTCGCCGGGATAGATGTCCAGATCGACGCCGCGCAGGGCATGAACTTCGACCGTGCCTTGCATGTAGGTGCGGCGAACGCCGCGTACGCGGATGAGTGGCTTGTCGGCTTTTTCGATGGTCATGGGTTACTTCCTTATAGAGAGCCTGGTTTTGCCAGGTTTTGTCGCGGACAAGGACTGGATTATTCGTAAAAACGCATGGCCTGGGCGGGGGCGAGGCGCATGGCGCGCAGGGCCGGGTACAGGGCGCTGATCATGACAATGACAAAGACGCACGCGCCGCCGAAGAACCAGCGGTCGGCTTCGAAGCGGCTGCGAATGACCATATCGGACAGGCCTACGCCGGCCATTTCCACGTCGTCGGCGCCAAGGCTTGCCAGGTCAATTCCGACGTGTGCGATGATCAGGTGGAGGATCAGCGCGACGACAAATCCGACGACAATCGCCATCGCGCCCAGAAGTGCGGCTTCCCACACAACAAGCTGGCCGATGCGGCCCGGCGTCAGACCGATTGCGTCGAGCAGGCCGTATTCGCGGACGCGTTCCATGACGGCCATCAAAAAGGTGTTGGCGATGGCCAGCAAAACGATCACGAAAATGACGAATAGATAGATGTATCCAAAGGCCTGGTCGAATTCGAGCAGGCCTTTCATTTCGGGAATGGCCTGCTCCCAGGTCAGGATTTCCAGAGCGTCTGACGTTCCGGTTGGAAGGGTTTGTTTCAGGTTTTTGGCGAGCATTTCTGGCGTAAATCCGGGGGCCGCGAGGACGCCTATCTGGCTGATGCGGTCTTGCATCTGAACGGCTGCGCTGGCTGCAGCGAGGGTTGTGTAGGCGATGCTGCCTGCTTCACCGGCCACGCCGGATTTGATGATGCCATCCAGGTGAAAAAGCGCGCGGGTGACTTCGCCATCGGGCGTGGAGGCGGTCAGAACGACTTTGTCGCCGAGCTCGATTTTGAGTTTTTCGACAAGGTTCTGGCTCAAAACAATCGGGGACGGGTAGGTGTCGCCTAAGAATTCTCCGGCGATGAGATTGGTGGAGACATCGGAAAGCAGGCGTTCTTTGTCGGGCAGGATGCCGCGGATGTGCGCGGGTTCGTTGCCGCGAGAGCTAGAAACAAGGCCGTTGATCAGGATGCGGGGAATGAGTTCGGCGACGCCGGGTATGGCGCGGGCCTGGTCGATCAGCTCGGTCGGGTTTTGGAGGACAAGGTCGCTGGCCTGCGATTCCCAGAATCCTTCGCTGTGGATCAAAACGTTGCCGCCGGCGGCGACTTCGGCAGCGTCGCGCAGTTTGCCGTGGCTATCGGAGTTGATGCCAAGCGAAACGAGCATCATCGCGTAGGAAAACGCAATGGCCGAACCGATGATGAAGGTGCGCGTGTAGTTGCGCCACAGGTTTCTCCAGGCGAGTTTCAGCATGATTTAACTCCTTCCTGAAAGGGCCTGCGTGATGTTGAGTCGTGCGCTTTGCACGGCTGGCCACAGTCCGCAAATCAGTGCGACAGCGAGCATCACAAGCAGTGGTTGCAAGGCGGTAATGGGATCAAGTGCGGTATAGATGCGGTCGGAAAGCGACACGCCGAGATAGCTAAAGGACGTCTGGGAGGAAAAGTTCGCCAGATTGATCCCCACCGAGGCGTGGTAAAGACTCAGAGCGACGCCAAGGATGGTGCCCGCCAGCGCGCCGACCAGGCCGAGGACGACGGTTTCGGCGACGACGATGCGGAACAACAGTTTCGGCGTCACCCCGATTGCCAGCAAAACACCAAACTCTCGCCGACGTTCCAGCGCGCTCATCCGCTGCGTATTCAGAATCCCAAGGCTCGCCACCAGATAAATGATCAAATACAAAAGCCAGTTGGCGGCGGAGCTGACTTCGAGCATTTCGGCCATCTGAGGTTGCACAGCCTGCCAGGGGCGCACGGTCATCGGTTCTGGAAAGTCAGCCTGCTGGATGGATGGCGCGAGCGCTGCAGCCACGGCTTCGGCGCGGGAAGGGTCGCCGGTGCGCAGGGCGATTTCGTGGACCTGGTCGTCCAGCGCCGCCAGAAATTGTGCGTCCGCAAGATGAACGTAGGCCGCCTGGCGATCAAGGCCGGTGTTACCGGTGCGTACGATGCCCTGCACGGTCAAAAGATCGTTGCCAAGCGAGCCATCGGCGGCTTCCAGAAAGACGACGAGTTCATCGCCCACGCCGACTTTGAGTTGGCGGGCGAGTCCTTCGCCGAGAACGACTTTGTTGGAGGAGGGCTGGTCGTTGGTAGTAGGCGCGAGCCATTCGCCGGAAATGACGGCGCGGGTGATTGGCGTGGCGGCGGCTTCGCGCTCGGGATCAACGCCGATGATGCGCGCAACCTGCGAGCGGTCTTCGTTGCCGATCAGTCCATACAGGTTCAGGCGCGGCGTGGCGGCGATGATATCGGGTCGCGCATCAAGCGTCGTGAGAAAAGCATCGGGCAGAGAAAATGCGTGGTAAATCGCGCTGTCTTCCACGTAATCGGTGCGCTCAATCTGCACCTGTAAGGACGTGAGCGCGGTCGTGCCCTGGACAATGGCGTTCATCCAGCCGTTGATAAAACTCATAGTCCAGAGCATCAGTCCGACCGCGACGGCCACACCGCCGGCGGTCAGCACACTTCGCCACTTATTGCGGCTCAGGTTACGAAAGGCCAGTTTTCCAATCACTTCGTCCTCGCCATGCGCCGCAACCCCTGCTGGGAAAACAGGGAGTCGTCGATTTTTACGTCAAATTTGAGATCTTTGTATTCCATACGTGTGGATTCGGCCTGGTTTTCGGGTTGCAGCGTCATGACGGTGGGCAGGCTGCGGCCGCCCATGTCGCGGATGTTGGAAAAGGTCATGGTGCGGACGAGTTTGCCTTTGTCGTAAAAGCGCGCGTCGACCGGAAGCCAGTCTTTTTCGGTGAGGCGGTACACGATTTTGTCCCAGACAACTGGCGCGTCAGGTTTAGGCGTCATGGTGGCTTGCAGGTATTTTGTGCCGCCTTCGCTGGCCCAGGACAGCGCGGTTGTAAAATCTTTTTCGAGGCTGGTTTCGCGCATCAGGTCGTCGTTGGTGAAATCACTGCCCATCCAGGAATCGCTCAGCAAACCGGAGGGAACGCGAATCAAACGGTCGGCGCGCGGCGCGTAGTTCCACAGGCCGTCTTCGAGCTTGAGCGTGGCGGTGCCGGCTTCGCGCGCGGGCTGGCGAATGACGATCAGAGCTTTTTCTTCGCCCTTGGTCCACATCTCGATGGTGAGTTTGCGGGTGCCCCGGGCATTGACGATCGTCATTTCCACGGTGCCGTGCGAGGACGTCGAACGGTACAGATCGTCGAGCTTGTCCATGACCTCTTGGACGGAGGGGAGCGTTTCCGCGGCAGGGGCGGCAGGTTTTTCCTGCGCCCGGGCCGGGGATTGAGCGAGTGCACCGGTGCAGAGAACGAGCAGTGAGCTTACGAAAGCTGTTTTCCAACGCATCTTTTACCTCCTCAGGGTTTTGTGACGTGGCCGGATTGTTCGAGTTCGAAGGAAACATTCGCCTCTTCTGAATCCATCCCGGCTCTTAGCACAGAATGAGGATTCTGGCGGCGGGAAAATGCTTTTGAAAAATCGCTTTCCTTACGTAATCCACGTAGTTACTGGCCGAACGCGCTGGAGAAGGACTTTTTTGTGGCGGGAGAAGGCTTGCGCGCAGTGGAAAGCTGCCGGGCAGCAGGCGAGAAGGCGCCTTCGTTGGCGAGAAGGCTTCTGGTGCGGGTGTGCAAACACGTACTCGTGCCGAAGAAATCGACAGGTCGGCGCGCGGGAACACCGACTCTCGGGTGGGAAAGCTCTTTGCCGGGGGTAGGAAACGCGTACTCGTGCGGGAGAGTGCGCCAGGTTGGCGCACTGTGTGGCTTACTCTCTGGTGGGAAGACGGCGTTCTGGCGCGGGGGAATACGTTTCGTGCGGGTGCAGACGGTTTTTGTGGGGCGTAGGGAGGAATCAGGCCGGGGTGGTTTCCTGGGTCTGCTGGATTTCGGTCTCGATGGTGGCGGCCTCGGGTTCCTGGGTGACAGAGGTTTTGGAGCGTCGGCGAGCGGCGTAGGCGGCATCGCGGCGTTTGAGGAAGTGGCCGGCTTCGTTTTCCAGGCCGTGGCGCACGAGCAACGATTCGACAAGCAGAACGTGAGCGCGGTGTGCGCGATCGAAGATGGTGCGAGCTTCGATCAGAGCGGAGGTGGCCATCAAATCCTCGCGGGTTTCGCGGTGGTATTCCTGAATGGCTGCGATGGCCGGGCGGATGGCGGCTTCGAGTTGGGCGCTGTGGCCGAGGTTTCGGAGATCTTCCTCGGTTTCGTGCGCGGCTACGAGGTTATCCAGGACTTCGACCTGCTTTTCGAGCGCATGCCTGCTCAGTTGCGTATAGTTCAGTTTGAAGTAACGGTCGTAGAGGCGTTGTCGGCGGGTGATTTCTTCGTCCGGTAGCCGGGTGCCGGGAGGGAGGTTGAGGAGGGCATCGTAGGCGCGGTTACGAAAAAATCGGTAATGTTCCAGAGCGTTGCCGAGCGTGTTCTTGACGTTGGTGCGCTCGTTGTCGGTTTCGCTGGCCTCCCGGGTGGTGAGAGCCACGCGGGCGACGACAAGCTCGCGGGCGTTGGAAAGTTCTTCGCGCGAGTTGGCGACAGATATCTGGTGTCCGGGATCAGAGGTGAGGCGCGCCGGATTGGCTACGGCCTGGATGTCGTGGCGCGATTCGAGCAAACGGATGAGATCTTCCTCGGTCATGATGCTTTCCCCTTTGTAAAGCAGACGGGCGATTCGAGTGCCCGGTTTGTGTGCGCCCCGGGTGAGGGGGCTGGCTATAGGATTCATACTGCGTGATGAGAGAGAGCATAGGTGGTGGGGAGCTGATTTGTAAATGGGGGAGTGTGGGGGGCGTGTTGCCTGTGGAAAGCTGGGTGTTTTAACAGGCGCGGCTCCTGTCTCAGAGACGGGAGCCGGCCTTGTGTCTCCTTACGTAATGAGGAACGTGCGGCGGCGAGCCTGTCTCGCTGCCCTGTCACTGGTTCCCACGCATGAGGAGGCGCTTTGTGAAAAAATAGTCTGGTTTTATTGAAAATCGTTTTTGGAGAGGGGAAAGCAGAATTCCACACTATCCATACGCTTCAGAGTTACTTATGCTGGCGGTCCTGAACGTTGTGAAACATGCGATTGCTGAGCGGGAGAGATATGTCTGAGTTTGAGTCGGATGTGGATGTGAGTGCAGCCGTAGAGAGCGTGCCGGAACGGAAAACGGTATTGACGTTCTTTCAGCGTTTGTTGCTGGCGGTGAATCTGTGGTTGGCGGTTGTAGCGGTATTGAGCGTTGCGTTTTCGATACTCTTAGTTGGCTTAACTGAGGATTCGCTGCGGCTGTGGTTATTGGGGTTCGTGCTTTTATTGGGAGCGTGGAATGCCGGACACGGATTATGGAAATTTTTGAACCGTGGGCGTTTCCGGGCGGGCATGGCGTTGATGTTTTTCTTTTTATTTAACGTCGTAGTTGGCTCGATCGTTGCGCTAACAGGCCTCGAGGCCGAATCAAATAATAGGACGTTCGTTGAACACGTTCGGACAAGTCTGCAGAAAGCAGGAAAGGCGGACGATGAGCAGTTATTAAAAAGTGAGGCGCATCTCGTTTATGGGATTCAATCGGTCGGAGGGCCGGGTAGTGCTCAGACCGGGCTTCAGACGTGTATCGAAGAATTGCATCGAAGTGCAGGCAGGCCACAAAGTATGCGGGATGAGGCGTTTACTATCTTGAAAGTTGGCGTTGAAGAGGCTCTTGCGGAGGATGCCTTGCAGGATGTTATTCTCAAGGTCTGTTTGAGGTTTGAGGAGGGCAAGGTTCAGGTGTTGCAGCCTTATTTCTTCAAATCGGTGAATCATAAGCGTGTAGACTTGAGAAAGAGACAAATACGAGACCGCACGCGATATTGTGAATTGGATGAGAACAAGAATTATAAAAGTTGGCAAGATCCGAGTATTTCTGTGGAAGAGCAGTTACAACTTTTGCAGGCTGCGATGTGTCGAATCAATAGCCGGCAGGCATATGTGGTGCGACAGCGGATGGATAAGACTGATTACGGTACAATCGCGCGTGAGCTGGATATCAGTGAAGATTACGCGAGAAAACTCTACAGTCTGGGCTTGCAATCGCTCAAGGTAGAAATCGAAATCCTGAGCCGTTGAAGGCACTTAGCGCGATGCGTGCAAGAAATATCAAAAATATTTGAAAAACTTTTTCACAAACCGGGGGGCCGGGCGTGGATCTGGGTGAGAAGGCAGCGGGAAGGGCTCGTTGCCAGTAACGAATTACCTGGAGAACAGACCATGCAAAACCACTCTGAAAATTTTGTGGACCGGAACATTTATGAGCGCTTGCAAGACGAGGCAGACCTTCGCCGCGAACTTGCAAGTCGTGGCTATGTGTATCTGCGTAGCTGGAGTTCGGTGGCTAACGCGCCGACGGCGGATGCGATGGCGGCGAGCTTTGGCAACGTGTTGCAGGTAACGGACGTAAAGGCACAAGTCAGCTCCAGTGCGCTGGTTACGTCGTGCGAAGAACTGGCGGTGCACACCGACCACTCGCGGGCACGCTATATTATGTGGCACTGCGTTGAGCAAAGTGACGAAGGCGGAGAGACCGTCCTTGTCGACACGCAACCCATTTTGGAGGCGATGACTTCTGCCGAACGCGAGGCTCTGAAGCAGGTGTATCTCACCGAGCATCGGGTGTTTCGCGATGATCCGTCGCGCATTCCACTGCTTCGCACCCTGAAGGGGGAAGACCGCGTGTACTACTCCTTCTGGCTGCTCGAAGACACCGTTCCATTCGCCAGTCAAACCTCACTCGCCAGATTTCAAAACGCTTTGAAAACCGCTCCTCGTATGGCGTTGAGGCTGGAGCCTGGCGACGTGCTCATCATCGATAATCACCGCATGCTGCACGGACGCACGGCAATTGGCCATGGGGATAAAAGACATCTGGTCCGCTACTGGATTGGTGAGGAGCCGCCGAAGTTTGAACCGGGCGTGAAGCCCTCCAAAGAGCGGCGCGGGCCGAAATGCCCGGCGGCGATTCAACCTGAGCAAGTACAGGCATTGATCGACCAGGGCGTGGATGCGGCCGTCGCCCGTATTGACCTGTCGATGGTCAAGATGAAGTTGCAAGATCCCACCGAAGGCAAGGGCTGGACGCTCGTGCAATGCGAGGAGGTCGAGCTCGAGTACAAGCGGTTTCTGACGCTTAACCTGCGCTATCCCGAAAAGCCCATCGTCCCCACCATCGAAATGGATACGATGTGGCATTTTCACATCCTGGATACGCGCGCGTACCACGCAGATTCGGAGCAGGTTTTCGGCGAGTATTTTCATCATTTTCCGTACTTCGGCATGCGCAGTGATGAGGATGAGGCGGACTTGACTGCGGCTTTCAAGGAAACCTGCGCGCTGTACGAAAAGGAATTCGGCCAGGAGCTTTTGCGCGCGGCCGGTGCTCAGAAATGTTGGCATGACTGTCAGGGGCGCTGCTGGCACGCATGTAAGAACTAATCATTAGTTCATCCCCGCTCGCTGCCGATGGGTGAGTGGGGATGTGTTGGGTTTGTTTGGTTAAAGTAAATTTTATTGTGTGAAGAGGAGTTTGTAATGTTTATTCGTTTTTTAGGTGCGATTGGCACTGTTACGGGAACAATGACTGAAATGTATCATCCTCAATCCGGGCTTCGATTCCTGGTTGATTGTGGAATGATGCAAGGGGAAGCTCCAGAGAATATTCCTAACTGGAGCGAGGCTCCTTTGCCTTTTAAGGCTTCGGAGATTGATTTTGTTATATTGACCCATGCTCACCTGGACCATATTGGGTTGATTCCGAGACTAATTCGAGAAGGGTTTTGTGGAGAGTTTTGGTGTACGGAAGCTACACGTGACTTGACTGTTTTATCTTTAAAAGACTCCCTGAATATTATGAAGGCTGCTGATGCTGAAGAGATAATCAGCCGACTTCGCTTCAATCTGCCTGAAATTGGTTTTTTGGGAAAAAAGATTTCGATCAGTGACGGGCTTACGCTCTGCTATTTGCGAAACTCACATATCGTAGGAGCCTGCACTGTCCAGGTTTCATGGAGGCAGGACAATAAGTGGCGCTCCATCGCATTCTCGGGGGATGTCGGAATTAACCGTGAAGAGAATGCGCCGCTGCCTTTGTTGGCCGGGCAACAAGTTCCGTACCCTGCAGATTATACAGTGTTGGAGTCGACGTATGGTTCACGAAATCGGGAACCAATGGATCGCCAGCAGAGAATTCAAGGTTTTCGTACGTTGATTCGGCAGGTTGTTCAGGAAAAGCGCATTGTTATTTTGCCGTGTTTTGCGATTCAACGCGGGCAAGAAGTACTTTTTGATTTGTATCATGCACTCTATGAAGAGAAGGTCTCAGCAACGATTCCTCTCGTGGTACATAGTTCGATGATGCAGCAGGCAAATGCTATTCTTGCAGATCACTTGTGCAGAACCGAGTTTAAACCAAAGAGTAAAAAAGGTTCTCATCCTATCAGATATTTGTGGATGAATCTGGAAACATCAGAATGCCTTGGTATCGATCCGTTCGTAGATAAAGATGATTTAAAGTATGTCATAGAAACGGCACTTGTTGGTGCAAGTAATGTCACTGCAGGTTCGCCGAGGCTTGAGCGATGGGAGAGTTGTTGGGAGCGACGTAATAATCCTTC
Source organism: Lujinxingia vulgaris (assembly GCA_040393065.1). Taxonomy (GTDB): domain Bacteria; phylum Myxococcota_A; class Bradymonadia; order Bradymonadales; family Bradymonadaceae; genus JACCWM01. The sequence continues at coordinate 79,002 of JBEBUW010000001.1, forward strand.
GTTTGATGATGCTGAGAGGCTTTTGCGCGAAAAGGGAGGATTTGTGGTTGCATCGGCAGGTATGTGTGATCACGGCCCTGTTGTAGAATATCTCAAGCGATTTTTATCGGACGACAGTACCACAGTAGCATTAACCGGATATTGTGCGTCTGGAACATTTGGAGAGACTTTGCTGCGTGTCGGGCAATTAAATAAGGTGCAGAGGCAAGATATACCATCGGCGCAGACAGTTAAGTTGGTCGATGGCGCAGAACTGCATCTGTCCGATATCCGCGCAGAAATCTTCAAAATGGATTTCTATTCCGGGCATACCGATCAGGAGGGTTTAATTACATGGCTGACGGCGCCTTATGCGCGGGTTCATGCTCGGGAAATTATCGGTTTATTCCTTGTACATGGTACGCAAGAGGGACGTGAGGCGCTTCGGGATGAAATTGAGAAACGGTTGAAGAACGACAATCTCCCAGGGTTGGCAACAGTCCGCACCGTATTACCGTCGAATGCAGAGCAGTGGTATGACCTGGCGATGAATGGAAGAGAGTGTCAGCCACCGGGTCAGTTAGGGCTTATGAAGTCTCCTATTCAGGCTTCTTTAAAAGAGCTGGTGCCTTTTGATTTTCGAGTTTCTCCGGCGCTTGAGGAGGCGATTATCCATGATTTGCCTGGCCCTTTTCGTCGGCTTTTTGAGATGGCAGTAACGGAAAGTGAGAAGAGGGAGCTTGAGAAATACATGGAAAAGGCATGGATGCATGGTTCAACTCAAATTTTGCAAATGGCGAGCGAGTATGGATGGAGTCTGGGGCAGCTGCAGTCATCTCCCGGTGAACTACTGTTGAATGCTGCGCATGAAAAGGATCTGACACATATAGAAATGCTTTTCCATTGCTATGATTTCAGTGCGGAGGAGCTTCTTGAAGTTTTTGAAATTGCGAGAAATAGTCAACAATGGCTCCTGGCGAAAATTATTTTAAAGAAGTTGAAGGCGCAGTCGTATTGTTCGTCTGAAATGAGTGATGTTTTGGCGACTTATATTACAGTACATGCTCCGCTCACTGCATCCGATGGTGAAGTCTTTAAGTTGCTGTTGGCATGTGGTGCGCGCGCAGATTATGTGTTGCCTACGGGGCTTTCATTGTTGCACCTTGCTTCATTGCGGATGGGAACAAAGACTTTGTTGTCATTGCTGATAGATGCAGGTGCGGATCCGTCGATTGTAACAGCTGATACGAAACAAACAGTTTTGCATATGACTGCTATAGGTGTTGGGTTTAATGCGTGCGAATATTGGGTGGAGCAAGGGAGAAAAGATTATACTTTAGAGGAGCGGGAAAGTAGTGCTGTTTTAATGGTTGATGTGGTAGTAAGGGTAGTGCCTGGTTTGATTCATGAACGAGATGTTTATGGTCGAACAGCTCTTCATTATGCTTCTAGCTTAGGGGCTGAGAGACTTTCGCTGTTGTTTGTGAATCTGGCTCCGGAATTGCTGAGCGCAGAAGACAACGAGGGCTGGTGTCCAGTAGGGCTTGCTCGCTGTAATGGACATTTAGAGTTGGCAGATAAGTTGTCTGAGCTTCGGGAAAGACAGTTCGTTGAAGCTGAAATGTTGTGTTAGGTGGTCGTGATTGACCGCTGATTTGTAGAGTGTGGCCGGGATGGCTTACGCATGGAAGCTGTCCCGGCGCTTTTGGGGTTAGAGCTGCCTCGAGACTGGTGAAGCGGGCGGGTGTGCGGCGGTTTTAATGAAGTGAGCGTTCGGGGGGCATTGGGCAATGGTCTGGGGGGTTTGCGCAGGGTGTAATAGAAAACAGGGAATTTTAGAAACCTGGAGGATAGAGGAGGCGTTGTGGAGAAGATGAACGTTGTGCGGGAAGTGTTGGATTTCTGGTTTGGGGAGCTTGATGTGTATGGACGGGCGACACCGGAGGTGAGTGCGCGGTGGTCGATGAAAGATCCGGAATTTGATCGTGAGATTCGGGAGCGGTTTGAGGGGCTCTGGGAAGAGATTGTGGCCGGAAAGAAGGAGGCGTGGTTAGGGACGGCGGAGGGGTTGGTGGCGTATGTGGTCGTGCTGGATCAGTTTTCGCGCAATATGTTTCGGGGGACGGCGAAGATGTATGCGTCGGATGCGCAGTGTTTGAAGGTGGCGCTGGGGGCGATTGAGAGGGGCGTGGACAGGCAGGTGGTGTTTGCGCATCGGAACTTTTTGTATATGCCGCTGATGCACAGTGAGGATGTGGCGGTGCAGGATCGTTGTGTGGCGTTGTACGAGGCCTGGCGCGATGAATTGGCGGAAGACTTTGCGGGTGGGGCGGCGAAGGAGGAAGTGGCCAGGCGCGTGGGCTATGCGGTTCGGCACCGTGATATTGTGGCGCGCTTCGGGAGATTTCCGCATCGCAATGAGATTGTGGGGAGGGCATCGACGCGGGAAGAGATTGCGTTTTTGAAATTGCCGGGTTCGTCGTTCTGAGGCGCTGGCGCTACCAGCGAGCGGGCGCGGTCAGCGGGTGGGGTTCATGGATGCGTCGGTGATGATGAGTTTCATGCAGGTGGTTTGCGTGGGGCATTGCTGGCTGGTTTGTATGTCGCATTCAATGTAGCCGTGCTCCAGGTAGGGGGCGATCAGGTCTTTTTCGGCATCATGAGGGATGCAGACGTGCGAGGTGGCGTGGATGGTATCTTCATCGGAAAAGTTTGGCAGGGTATAATAGAAGGCGATACCGACAAGGAACAGTGTGGTGGCAACGATAAAGAACACCGTCCGGCGGAAATCGGCTTTGACGCGGGCTTCGTAGCGTGCCTGGAGGTAGGGCAGGGCTGCGTTGCAATGCAAGCAGATATTTGCGTTTCCGGGGTTTTTTTCGGTGCATGTGGGACAGATGTTCACCGCAGGTCTCCTGTGCGAGCGTGGGGGTGAGAGCATTTCTCTGATAAGCGGCCGAGAGCATACGGAATTGCGGGGAGGAAGTCGAATAGGGTCTGCGCGAGGGACGTGGTATAAATGGTTGTGCGTCGGCCGGGGGAGAGGAGTCGGGAACGGCTGGCGGAAGGATTATTGCGTGGAGAATCGGGGTTTCTCCGCGGTGTTGTCTGGAAGGGTGACGAGCGTTACCGAAGAACGAAATCCAGGTGAGGTTGTCGATGAAGCGGGAAGAAGCGCTGGCGCGCGGTCGGGATTATTTGGATGAGGCCACGGAAAATATTACGTTTGATGAGTTTACGTGGGCTCTGGAAGAGGTCTGGCGCGGCGTGGCGTGGGTGCTGAATGCGCTGGCAGAGAAGCCGCAAAGTTCGCTGGATGAGATGTTGGGGCCGAAGGGCGACGTGCCGCCGGCGGGAACGTTGCGGGCATTGTTGGAAAAGATCGTGGAGTCGCCGCGGACGGCGCGGGTGGCGACGGAACTGGAGGCGCGGCGCGCCGGATTGGTACAAGAAATTTCGGGGGACGAGGTTGCGCGGCTGGTTTTTGATGCCTGGGAGCTTCATGACGCGTGTGGCAAGAAGTTTCAGCTGGTGGATGAGCGCTTGCGTGGACGGCTGATGGTGTCGGAGGAATCGCCGGGGCGGGTGGGCAGTCGTGTGGTGGAGGGGCGTACGGCGCTCAAGATTATGGCGGCGGCCGGTGCGCTGGCGTTGCAGGGTTGCATGAATCTGGATGGGGAAAAGCCGCGTGCGGTGAAGCAAGCGGCCGCGACGCAGGCGGAGAAGGTGCAGGCGAAGATTCGGGCGGTGACGCCGATTCAAGCGATGCACTGGGAGACGTCGGATCCGTTTTTGTTCTGTGCGTATCACAAGGATGATTATCCGCAGGGAACTGAAAGTATGGGGCCGGTGAGCTCGCTGGCGGGGCGGCATCTCGGGCGGGATTTTGATGAGTCGCAGAGCTGGCGGATGTATCACGGGCGGGAGATTCCGGGGTTTCCGCGCCATCCGCATCGCGGGTTTGAGACGGTGACGGTGCTGCGGTCTGGTTTTATTGATCATGCGGATTCGCTCGGGGCGACGGCGCGTTTTGGGCCGGGCGATGTGCAGTGGCTGACGGCCGGGCAGGGGATTCAGCATGCGGAGATGTTTCCGCTGGTGCGCACGGATACGCCGAATCCGCTGGAGTTGTTTCAGATCTGGCTGAATTTGCCGCGCAAGAACAAAATGGTGGATCCGTATTTTACGATGTTCTGGAGTGAGAAGATTCCGCGCGTGGTGGAGCAGGATAAGGCCGGGCGGATTTCGGAAATTACGATTGCGGCGGGCGCTTATAAGGATGCAAAGCCGCTTGCTCCGCCGCCGAGCTCGTGGGCGACCGATCCGGCGAGTGATGTGGCGATCTGGTCGATTCGGATGGAGCCGCATGCGGTGTTGGAGTTTCCGGCGGTGAAGCCGGGAACGTTGCGCTCGTTGTATGTCCATCGTGGGCAGGGCGTTGTGGCGGGTGTTGAGGAGGGCGTGCCGGGAAGCGGGCGGCAGGTGGGGAATCGTTCGCGGATTGAGCTTGCGGATCACGAGGCGTTTGTGGTGCAGGCCGGCGGCGCGGAGACTGAGATATTGCTCTTGCAGGGACGGCCGATGGACGAGCCGATTGCCCGGCGTGGACCTTTTGTGATGAATACGCAGGAGGAAATTCGTCAGGCGTATGCGGATTATCAGCGGACGGGTTTTGGGGGCTGGCCGTGGAGAAATGATGGGCCGGCGCACGAGCGGCAAAATGGCCGGTTTGCGATTCACGCGGACGGTAAAAAGGAAGTGCCGGGGTGAGAGCGCACGCTGTTTATACACGTTATACACGCAGGTTAAGGTCGGTCGATGCAAATCAACAGCGGTGATATTTTCTGGATTGCGCCTCAGGCTTTTGCATCGACTGCGACCGGGCCTGCGCATCCTCATGTTGTGGTGCAGGACAATGTGTTCAATCACTCGCGGATTGATATGGTTGTGGTGTGCGCGCTGACATCGAATTTGCATCGCGCCAGTGAGCCGGGCAATGTTTTGTTGGAGGTCGGCGAGGGGAGGCTGGCAAGGCAAAGCGTTGTGGTGGTTTCGCAGATCTCTTCGGTGCGTAAGGAGGATCTGGGGGAGCGCATTGGCGTGTTGTCTGAAGAACGCGTGGAGCAGATACTGGATGGCTTGCGGTTTCAGCAGCGTTCGTTTTTTGGCGGGAAGGTGCGGGTCATCGAGCCGTGGGAGCAGGGAATCGTGTGTTTGGAGCAGCGGGCATACTGGGATGCGCATGAGGCGTGGGAGGCTATCTGGACGGCTTTGCCGGCATCGGCGCTGCGCGATAATTTGCAGGGACTGATTCAGTTTGCGGCCGCCTGTTATAAGCCTCAGCAAGTTCGGGCCGGGAAGAGTGAGGCGGGGATGCAGCGTGGGATGGCGGCTTTGTTGGCGAGTGCGGCCGGTTATCTGGGTGTTGCGGCTCGAGAAAGTTCTGAAAAGTTCGGGCGAAATGCATTGGATCCGGCTTTTGATGTGGCGGTGGTGCAGGCCGGGATTGAGCGATTGCAGCATGTGCTGGATGCCTGGCGGGCGGGTGCATTGGATCTTTCCAGCGTGGAAGACCAGGTGCACAGCATTGCTGAGGACGTGGCGGGTGCGCTTTGTGAGCAGACGTTGGGGTCGGCTGGGTTTCTGGTGAGGGAGCCGTAGATAAGTACGAGCGGTTCGATGAAAAATAAAAAGCCGGGCTGTGGGAACAGCCCGGCTTTTGGTTTTCTGCGCCGTTCGTTTTGGAGGATTGGAGCTTTAGCGTGTGATGGTTTTGGAGATCGCGCAGGCGGGCTCGGCCAGAGTGCCGCCGGAGAGGTAGCAGGCTTTGTTGGAGAGTTCTTGAGCGCGTGCGGTGTCGTAGACCTGCGCGGTTCGCTGGCAGAATTCTTTGACTTCGCCTTCACGTTTTTCGCCATGAAGTTCGGGCCAGTAGATGCCGACGTAGCGTTCCAGTTTCGGGTTGCTGGTCGGCGCGACTTGATTGATGAGGTTGAGGCAGGTGTTGGCGTCGTTTGTGGCGTAGAGCGCGGCGCCCCAGAAGCATGCTTCGTCCACGCCGGCATGGCAGGCGCGGGCGGTGTATTTGGCAGCGCGGCGGATGTCGGCCTGCAGGTCGGGATCGTCAGAGTACTTGTTGCCTTTGTAGTAGAATCCGCCGAGTTCCAGACAGGCGCGGGCTGAGCCGGAGTCGCAGCCGGTGGATACGATGTGCTCGAGCAGTTCGCCGTCGCCTTCGATGCCGACTTCGTCCATGTATTCGCTGCCGAGGGCTTCGACGATGAAGCTACAGGCGGTGGAGTTGCCCAGGTAGCAGCCCATGCCCATCAGCGGGAGCATTTGTTCGGCCTGCTCTTCGGTGCTCGGCTCGGTCGTCGGGCCACTTTGAGCGCCAATGATCAGTGCGGCAAGGGTGCAGGCGTTGGCTTCTTCTTCTTCCTCGCAGGCTTCGTTCAAGACGGGGAGCATGGGCTTGAGTTTTTTGAGCGCCTGGAAGGCTTCGGGTTCGTCTTCCTGGCCGATATCATAGTAGTCGAAGAAGTCGTGTTCTTCTAAGAAGGCTTCGCCCATGCGTCCGCAGCTTTCCAGACTTCCGTTTTTGCACTGCGTTTCGCAACCGCTCAGATCGTAGCGTTTGCACAGATACGAGGATGTCTGGGAGGGCGCAACGCAGGCTCCATCCACATAAACGGCGCCGGCCGGGCAGGAGCGTGTATCGACTGCAGAGGCCGCGGATGCGCTGGCTTGCTTGTTTTGGTTGCCTACGGTCACGGCGTCGATTTTACCGTCGATGACCGGGATGATGCTGATGCGCATCATGGCGCCGCATCCTTCGGGCGGTTCCTCATCGCGGGCAGAAGCCTGTTTGCAGGCTTCTGCGTCGCCGTCGGCAGAAAGTGCCTGGCGCTCGCTGGAGATCTGGCCTTCGGCGTTGCCATAGCCAAGGACTTCGGCGGCGCTTACGGCCTGGCCGCGTTCACCGGCAGCGATGGCAAAGGCGCCGACCTGGGTCTGGTAGATAAAGTGCGTGGCTTCTTTGCAGGCGGAGCGGTCGATCTGGTCGCGTGTAACGTCTTTGACCGGCGTGGTCATCGAGCCAATCATCACGTAGGCCAGGTTGAGGGCTTTGCCCTGTTCCATGGCGGCCTGGATTGCAGCGCCGGGCGTGGGGGTGGACAGGTTGGCCGAGGCGCTTGCGGCATCGGTAATTTGCAGCGTTTTGGTTTTTTGTGAGCGGCTTGCCCGGTAGCCATATTCGCCGGGGACTGCGCAGCTACGCAGCAGTTCAATGCCATCGCAGGTGTATTTGACCAAGGCTACGCCGTGGGCCATTTCGGTTTCCAGCGCTTCGCGGTCGGCGTCACTCCACTCCACCACGAAGCGTTGTGCTCCGTTGGGCGCCGAGAGTAGTTCCGGCGTGCATGTGGCGCTGTCGCCAAGCGCCGAGCTGATATTAGCTTGTTCCGGGCGTACCATTTCGGCCTGGTTTGCGCAGCCAGCACCAAGAAATCCAAGAGCCGCACAGGTTGCGAGCGGCCACGATGCTTTTTTCATCCAGTACATCATACGTCTACTCATATAGTCATCGGGTAAAACTGGAATTCGCTCAGTTCACGTTGCTCCCCGAAGCAATGGTCTTCGATATGTTTGAGGAGAAAGTAGAACTATGAGGAGCGGGGCCAAAGGGGCGCTTTCACGCGTCTCTTACAGGTCTATTGAACTATGTAAAACTTTGTCAAGAACGGTTTGTGTTCGATCATGAAAGTCATTGTTGATTGAGGACAGGGCTGTTCCAGGTTGCAGGGAAATTGTTTATGACGGAGGGGCTTCTTGTTTGTAGTCATGGATACAAGATAGAGATTTTGACGAATGTGGCGTATTGGGGCGTCGGGCTTGCGGGTTGGCAGTATCGGGACGTATCGTTATCAGATAGTCTGGAAATTCGGTGCTGGAGGCGTGTGGTCAGGCCTGTGGCGGGCGGTGAACAGCGGAGGACTGATGACAGGAACGGATAGGAGAGAAGCGGGCGGTGATTTTGTGCCGGCGATGCGGGCGCTGGAGTTTCGGGGACATCGCATTGTGTACGTCGATGAGGGTTTGGAGACGGACGGGCGGCCGGCGCTGTTGTTTTTGCACAACGGGGGCACGTCGCATGCGATCTGGCTGGGTGTGATGGCGCGGTTGGTGGATCGGTATCGGGTCGTGGCGATTGATTTGCTGGGTTATGGCGATTCGGACCATCCGGGGCATGGTTATACGATGGAAATGTATGTGTCGCTGGTGGGGCATGTGGTGGAGACGCTGGAACTTGCACGGCCGGTGCTGGTGGGCAATTGCATGGGAAGTGCGATTTCGTTGAATTATGCGCTTGGTAATCCAGAGGGGGCGCGGGCGTTGGTGGTGATCAATCCGCTGACGCAGGCGACACTCAAGGCCGGTGCGTTGGGCGGGTTTGTGCGTTTTTATCGTGCAGCGCCCGGGGTGGCAGGGCCGGTATACGGGGCGGCCAGTAAGTTTCGGCTGCCGCGATGGAGTGCGGGGACGACGCTGGCGATGCAGCTCGGCAAGAGCGGGCGCGCGCAGGGATTGCAGCGTCATGCCGGGCTTGTGGCGTGTCATAGTTCGGCCGGGCAATTGCGCTCGATTGTCGGTGTGCTGGAAGACATGGAGGCTTATGCGGCGCTCGATCAGTTTGAGAAACCGGAGGGGTTTCCGCCGATGATGGTGGTCTGGGGAGCGCAGAATCAGATTTTGTCGGCGAAGGTCGGGGTACAGCTTTCGCAGAAGCTGCGGCCGGAGCGTGAAGAAACGGTTTTGCAGGGTGGGCACCTGGCGATGCTTGAAGAGCCGGGGCAGGTGGCACAATGGATTGAGTCATTTTTGCAGGAGCAATTGCTTGCCTCTGCTGCGGATAAGGTATCAGGCGGAGTCGGATCATGAATGTTTTTGAGGACGGGATATTTAATCTGGCAGCGATTGTGCGTGAGGTAGCGGCGCAAGATCCGGATCGAACGGCGGTCATCGAACCGGAACGGGCGGCGGGCAATCAGTGGGCGTATCAACACTTTACGTATCGGGAGCTGTCGGACAGTGCGGAGGCGCTGGCGATTAGTTTTCGAAAGCACGGTATTGTGGAGCGGACGCGGACGGTGTTCATGGCGCCGCCGTCGTTTGAAGCGGCGGTGGCCTTGCTGGCGTTGACGCGCGTGGGGGCAACGCTTGTGATGATCGATCCTTCGGTGGGGTATCGAAACGTGGCCGAGCGGCTGCGGCGCGTGCAGCCCGAGGCGATGGTCGGGTTGCCGCTGGCGCATGCCGGGCGATTGATTTTTGGTTGGGGGCCGCGCGTGATGCGGCGCGCGGTGTCGGTGGGCGGAGTTTTTCCGGGAACGTATCGGCTTCGCGCGCTGGTCGACGCGGGCAGTCGGGCGCGTGATGTGGATGCGGTGCTCGAAAACCCGGCGGTGACGCCAGACGATACGGCGGCGATTCTGTATACGACGGGCAGCACGGGACCGGCCAAGCCGACGGAGTATTTGCATAAGACGTATTGCGCGGTGCACAAAACGTCGCATCTGGGCTGGGGATTTGCGGAGCGCGATGAAGTGCCGGTGGATCTGGTGGCGTTTCCGGCGTTTATGTCGGTGGCGCTCAGTGCCGGCGGGACGTGCGTAGTGCCGCCGATTAACTTTGCGCGTCAGGGGCCGGCGGATGTAGATCCGGCCGCGCTTATCGAAGTCATCAACGATTGCAAAGTGCGCACGTTCTTCGCCTCGCCTGCATTGCATGGCCGGGTGGCGGATTATGCGAATCAAAAGAATCTCAAGATGCCGAGTCTGATTCGAGTTATTGGGGGCGGCGCACCGATGTTTGCGCCGCTGATGCAGTCACTGTTGCAGGTAATGGGCGCAGGCGCGGAGGTGTGCGCGAATTACGGTGCGACGGAGGCGTTGCCTTCGACGCATTTGAGTTCGAGCGAGGTTTTTGCAACAGATTCTGGTCTGCTTGCGCCGGGACGCGGGATTTGCGTCGGGCGGCCTTTCCCGGGATTGAAGATGCGCGTGGTGCCGGTGGTGGATGGCATCATGAAGCGGACTTCGGAAGGCGATGCGTTGCCGCCGGAAGAACTCGGGGAGTTGATCGTCAGCGGGCCGAATATCAGTCCGCGGTATTTCGGCGAGCCGGAGAGTACGGCGAAAAACAAAACCTACGATGACGAGGGCAATGTCTGGCACCGTCTTGGCGATGTCGGGATTTGCGACGCGCAGGGGCGCTTCTGGGTTGCCGGGCGTGTCGGGCACCGGATTCGGACGGTGGATGGAATTTTGAGTCCGATGCATGCCGAGACAATTCTCGATACGCATCCCGATGTGTTGCGAAGCGGGCTGGTGGGTGTGCCGGATTCTGACGGCAAACATCAGGTGCCGGTGGCGTGCATCGAGTTGCGCGCGGCCAAAACGGCCGCGGAAAAGAAACGGATTCAGGGTGAGTTGCTGGCGATGCTTCAGGAGTATCCGCATACGCGTATGATCCGGCAGCTGTTGTTTGCGGAGAGGTTGCCGGTGGATCCGCGACATAATGCGAAGATCGAGCGGCCCCGGCTCGGGAAGTGGGCGGCTGAGCAGCTTGCGGAGAAGGTTTGAAAGGCGTGTCTCTCGCGAAGCCGCAAAGCTGCGAAGGAAAAGCACTGCGGAGTCTGGAGGTTTTTCTCCGCAGTGCGCGCGCTTTGGGGTAGTGGAAATTACCAGATCGAAACGCGTTCTTCCGGGGCAAGGTACAGGGCGTTGTCGGGGGTGACGTTGAAGGCGTCGTACCAGGCGTCGAGGTTACGGACGACTCCGTTGACGCGGTAAAATCCGGGGGAGTGGGGGCCGTTGACGAGCTGGGAGCGCAGGGCGTCGTCACGGTAGAGCGAGCGCCAGACCTGTGCCCAGGCCAGGAAGAAGCGCTGGTCGCCGGTGAAGCCGTCGATAACGGGAGCTTCGCCGTCGGGATAGGTTTCGGCGACGTAGTTGCGGTAGGCCTGGTAGGCCATCTGGATGCCGCCGAGGTCGCCGATGTTTTCGCCAAGAGCCAGGCGGCCGTTTACGCAGAGATCGTCGATGGGGCAGAACTGAGAATACTGGTCGGCCAGGCGTCCGGAGGCTTTTTCGAAGAGTTCGGCGGTTTTTGGGGTCCACCAGTCGCGGATGCGGCCCTGGGCGTCGTAGCGGCGGCCCTGGTCGTCGAAGCCGTGGCCGATTTCGTGGCCGATGACAGCACCGATTGCGCCGTAGTTCATGGCGGGGTCGGCGGTCGGGTCAAAAAACGGCGCCTGAAGGATGCCGGCCGGGAAGGTAATCTGGTTTAAGAGTGGGCTGTAGCTGGCGTTGACGACTTGCGGCGCCCAGTACCAGCGCTGGCGATCGACGGGTTCGGGGAAGCGGTCGAGTTGTTCCTGCCAGCGGTGTTCGGCCAGGCGGATTTGGTTGCCGAAGAAGTCGTCGGCTTTGATGACGAGGCCTTCGAAGGTGTCCCATTTTTCGGGGTATCCGATGCGGGGCTCGAAGGTGGAGAGTTTTTCGAGCGCCTGGGCGCGGGTTTCGTCGTCCATCCAGTGCAAGGTTTCAAGGCGTCCGCGAAAGCCTTCGATCAGGTTTGCGACGAGTTCTTCCATCTGGGTTTTGGCGGCGGGCGGAAAGTAGCGCGCGACGTATTCCTGGCCGACGGCGTGGCCGAGCGAGCTGTTGACGAGGCGCGTGCCGCGTTTTTCGCGCGGGCGCTGTTCTTCGGTGCCGGACAGGGTTTTGGAATAGAACTCGAAACTGGCTTTGTCGAAGGCTTCGGGCAGGGCAGATGCGCGGCTGGAGAGGAAGTGAAAGGTGAGGTAGTCGCGGATGGTTCCGAGGTTGGTTTGAGCAAAGAGTTTGCCGGCATCGGTAAGGGCGCTGGGCTGAGAGACGATGACTTTCTCGAGCGTGTCGGGCAGGCCGCGGATGCTCAGGGCTTTGCGCAGGTGCAGGGCCGGGGCCAGGGCTGCGAACTCATCGACAGTCATGACGTTGTAGGTTTCTTTGATCTGGCGTGAGCGCTCGCGGGTCCAGTGAGCTTTTGCGAGCTCGGTTTCGAAAGCCAGAATGGCGCGGGCTTTGTCGGCGCCGTTCTCGATGCCGGCAAGTTCGTGCAGGCGCGTGATGTAGGCCAGATAGGCTTCGCGGTATTGTTGGAAGCGCTCGGATTCGTCCAGGTAGTAGTCGCGGGTGGGCATGCCCAGGCCGCTCTGGCCAGCGCCAACCGTATAAACAGTAGGATCGGCCGGGTCGGGCAGCGTGCCGATGTAGTAGGGGGCGGCGAAGTGGAGTTCGGCCATCAGCGCGGCGGCTTCGTCGTGGGTTTTGAGTGCGTTGATGCGTTCGAGATAGGGTTTTGCAGGCGCAAGTCCGGCCTGTTCGATGGCCTGTTCGTTCATCCAGCTTTTGTAGAAATCGCCGATGAGTTGTGGGTTGGAACCAGGAGCGCCACCGGATTTTTCGGCGTCGAGGATCAGCTGGTGGACGTGTTCTTCGGCTTCGAGCGAGAGCATGTCGAAGACGCCGTAACGTGCGCGGTCGGCGGGGATTTCGGTGGATTTTTGCCAGGTACCGCTTGCGAAGGCGTAGAAGTCGTCGCCGGGTTTGATGGTGCGATCCATGCCTTCGACGTCGAAACCAAAGCTACCAAAACGTGGGCCGGGCGCTTCTTCGGGTTGTACATCCAGGCCGATTTCTACGGGTTCTTCGCTGGTTTCGGGTGCGGTGCGCGGTGTCGTGGCACAGGCCGCACACATGAGAAGGCCTGTGGAGGTGATGGCAAGGGTTTTGGAAAGGGTTCTGATTTTCATAGGTTTTCTCTTTCTAAAGAAATGTTTGGAAACAAAAATTGGGTGCATCATCCGATGCGTTCTCAATCACATGCAGTAATCGTCAGAAAATACGCGGCAACATAAGGCCATTGCAAAGGCATGTCTCACGCGAAGGCGCGAAGGCGCGAATGAAAAAGCAACGTAACAAGAGAGAATCAGTGTGTCAGGGCATATTTCACTCGCCGGGTCATCTGAGGCCTGACTTCTTTGCTTTTCGCTTGTCGCAGACGGATCGAAATCAAAAGATCAAATTTGCTACCACATATGAGGGGGCGAATTCGTAAACGGTTCATCGTGCGTCATCGGCAAGTCAAAAGGCTCGCCGTTCAGTAAATTGCCGCGGGCGGTGCCGAGCATATTGCGGAATTTGTAGGGTTCGATGTCGCGGTAGTTGACGGCGTTGTCGTCGAGCGTCAGGCAGGAAACGTCGGTGCCGAGGATGGTCCAGTCATGGAAGGTGTTGCCGGTGACATAGAGCAGGCGCGTATTGGCCATGTGGAGTCCGCCTCCGTGGAAGGTGTTGTCGGTGATGTAGTTGGCGGCCGGATTGGTGCGGGTGCCGCTTGTGTAGCCGATGATGCCCCAGCGGCCGTTGGAGCTGCCGACGGTGAGGGTAATCGTGTTGCCGTGAATGGTCTGGTCGGTGTTGCCCCAGTGCACGATGGGGCCGTCGGTTTGGCGCGTTTCCAGGCCGGTCTGGTCGAGGATGTTTTCGACGAACCAGACGTTTCGGCCGTCGGTGTTGACGTAATCGCCGCCCTGGTTGGCGTGGAAATGATTGTCGCGGATCAAAATGTCTTCGCTGCGGAAACTCAGGCTTTCGATGTCCACACCGAATTGCGGCGAAGTGCCGGAGATGTGGTGGATCTGGTTGCCTTCGATGAGGATGTTGGTACCGCCGACGATAGAAACACCCTGGCGGCGGTGCTCCGAGATTTCGTTGTTGCGAATGATGATGTGCTTGGACGAGGAACCCGCCTCGCCGCCGCCCACGATCAGCACGCCGTCGCCGGTGCCGCGGGTGAGATGCATGTTTTCGATAAGCACGCGTTCGCTCTGGTTCCAGATGCAGATGGTGTGGCCTTCGTCGTGTGCGCCACCGCCGGTGTAGGTGTGCGCGTCGCGTTCGCCGCGGATGGTGCCGCCGCTGACGACGACGTCGGCTTTGCCGGAGATTTCGATCACGCAATAATTCCAGGTGTCGTTGGGTGCCATTTCGATGGTTGCGGCATCATCGAGCACAAGTGCGATGTTGCCTGGCAGCTTGATGGCTTCGGTGTACTGGTCGTTGGTTTTTTTGCCGACCAGATAATGGCCGGCCGGGATGCGAACGGTTCCGAAGTTGTTTTCGTGCGCCCAGGCGATGGCGGCGTTCAGGCCGTCGGTGGTTGCTTCCGCGTTCGTGGCATTGTTCGCAATGTTCCAGCGCGAAAGTTCGATGCCGTAGACTTTGTCGCGGTTTGCGATGTCGGGTTCGTCGGCCGATGGGATTTTGCCTCGTGGTGCGGGCCGGCATTCTTCCGGCAGTCGTCCCTCCCAGGGGTGGTCGTCGGGCTCGGATGTGTCTGTCTGGTTGGAGGCATCGTCATATTCGGCGTCTGGCGAAGTGTGCGAGCGCTGGTTGCGCCGGTCGTCTCCACATGCCGAAACCAAGAAAATGACCAGCAGGACCAGCGTGAGGATTCGAGCCAGGGATTTGTAAGAAGCCATCGGGCGAACTTGTGATTGAATGGGTGAATGGACGAGGGTTTTGAGGCAGCGGCCTGGAATGTGAGGATAGGTTGGAGAGCTGAGGGAGTTCAAGCCGGGGGAAAGATAGAATTTTGTAAATAGCCAATATCTGGGCTATAACTACCGCGCTAGAGTACGCTAGCCTGAAGAGCACCTGATGAGTTTATATACGTTCAGACCAGGATTCTGTGAAAACCGGACCGACGTCTGCCGAAGGAGATAAAAGTATGGAAATAAGAACCCGAAGAAGGCATTGGGTTTTCATTCTTGCTATAGCTTTGTTGTTTCTGGGCGGATGTCCTGAGAACTATGAATTGCCTCAGTTGGTTGATACCGCCGATGCAGGCGATACCGATACCGATACCGGGGTTGTGGTTCCGTGCACGGAAACATGTGAGGGGGAAACGCCGTATTGCGATGAGAGCTCCGGCAAGTGCGTGGCATGCGTGGAGAGCTCGCACTGCGAGGTTCCGCCCGGAAATAATTACGCAGGAGTTTGCGAGAACAACGTATGCGGCATCAGCTGTGCGGAAGGCTATCAGGTCGGTCCAGGGCAGGATTTTGAGCAGGACGGTTGCCAGTGTGCGACGACCGATTTGCCGGACCTTGATGGCATAGACAGCAACTGCGACGGGGTGGACGGCGTGCTGGGAGAGGTCGTTTTTGTCAGTGCAGACGCGAGCCCTACGACAGATGGGGATGCTGGTCTGACGCCCGAGAAGCCAGTTCCAACGATCCAGGAGGGGATTGCGCTCGCGCAGCGGGAGGGCATTTCGTATGTGTTGGTTGCGCAAGGCGAGTATTTGGGGAAGGTGACGCTTGTCGAAGGGATCAGCATTTATGGGGGCTATGATCCGTCTGACTGGGGCGCGGGACGAAATGTGGATGAGAATCCTACAGAATTGGTACCGCATAGCTCGGTAGAGCTGATTGGTGGCAACGATAATCCTCTGTCCGCCTACCATGAAGATGAAAACGCCTACAAAACGGTGGTTGCCCGTGACATCGAAGCGCCAACCGTGTTGAGCGGACTGACGATTTACGGGGCGAGTGCAGACGATACTTCGCCACCCTCCGGAGCGTCGACGTTTGCAGTCTGGGCACTTCACTCGCCGGGGCTGAAGATCGAGGATGGTGCCATTGTCGGCGGGAACGCTTTTGATGGGAAGGATGGGGAGAAGGGGCAGGATGGAGATGAGAGTGGATGTACGCCTCCTCAAGGCGGGGCTGGAGGAGCTGCAGAGCCTAATAAGTTTCCCTGTAATCTCAATGAAAATGCTAGAAATGCTAATTCCGGGGAACGTGGACAGCCATCGTCTGAGGGGAAAATGGTTGATGGCGGTTCGGGAGGACTTCATATCTGTGAGTCGACAGACAATGCGGAGATAAGAAAAGGAGTGGTTGGTAATGAGGGCAAAGCTGGTGAAAAAGGCGCAGATGGCCAGGCGGCGCCAGTAAATGACCTGGGAAAATTTGAAGTTGATGGCGTTTGGAAAGCGGCGGAGGCCATACCGGCTGCCTCTGGTGGGAATGGGGGCGGCGGTGGTGGTGGCGGTGCTCAGGGGAATTTTCAGCATGCCGTTTCTGCCGGTTCTGCAAACGATACGGATATTGACGTGGGCTTTGCGGGTGGTCGAGGAGGTAATGGTGGTTGTGGAGGCAGAGCTGGCGAGGCAGGTAGGCCAGGTGGCTCATCGTTTGGAATTGCCGTGATTGGTAATAGTATTGAGCTGGTAGAGGTTGATGTTCATCTTGGTGCCGGAGGTAAGGGAGGGAAGGGTGCACAAGGTGGTCGGCCGGGAACAGCTCAGGTTGGACAACCGGGCGATTATCGTGACGCGGGTGCTGGAGGTCCTGGAGGTGCTGGTGGCTGGGGCGGCGCTGGCGCTAGTGGAGACGGGGGGCATAGCGTGGGTATAGCACTTGCTCACGGGGCAACGATGGTAGGGTCGGGCATTCGCTTTGATGAATCAAAACCTGAGGCTGCAAAAGGGGGGCAAAGAGACGCTGGTTTGAATATTGAAGGCGGAAAGGACGGCCGGGTTGAGAACGTATTTCCTCCTGAACAAGAATAAGTCGGCAGGCAGTTTGTAAAAGAAAAGCCCCGGAGTGATTGGTGTGTTCATGCATCCAATCACTCCGGGGCTTTTTTGTGGAAGGCTGGCCGGCAAGAGTACTCAGGTAGCTTGAAACCTTGGGAAAAGCGGAGCCGCGAAGAAAAAGAGCCAGGTGGTGAGGATGAAGGGCGCGGTCATGGCGGGCATACCAAGTGGTTCGAGTGCGGCGGAGATGGCGGCGAACATGACGGCCGTGGCGATGCTGGCGAGCAGGGTGTAGGCGGCGGAGGTGCGGGTGAGGGTGAGAAAGACGGTAGCCAGGGCCACTGCGGTGAGCACGGAATTGAATCCGAATGCGCCCGAGCGGATGGCGGGTTCGGCCGCGCCGAGGCCCCAGGCGGTGAGCAGGCCGACAAACGATCCGGCAAGGGCTGCAAGCGCGGCCTGGCGAGAGCTGACGAGCAGGGCGATAAGAAAGATGGCGCCGGTGATGGGGTTGGCCTGGAAAAACACCTGAGCGATGCCGTTGAAGATGCCTTCGAGAATGGTGGTCTGCGTGACAATGCCTTCGACGCTGCCGGCGACTCTGGGCAGGCCGGCGGTGGGGAGCTGACCGGTGGAACTCAGGCGGCCAAATCGTGCGTAGGCCAGTATGAAAACCAACGTGGTGAGCACGAAAGGGGCCGTGAGCGCGGGCGCTTTCCAGGGGCTGAGCAGGTTCATCATGGCAGCCATGACGATGGTGGAACAGGCAGCCGCAAAGAGGACGTAGCCGGCGGTAAGAACGCTTGGTTCAAGAAAATAGAGCAGCCCGATGGCAACCAGTGCGCCGTTGAAGCCAAAGAGTCCGGCCTGAATATGCTCCCGGTTTACACGGAGTGCGATGGCGGTCAGCGTGCTGGCGATGGTTCCCAGCAACATTGCCGCGCCAAAGAGTAGGGAGTTGTAGAAGATTCCCGCCAGAAACAGGAGGCCGGTCAGCGCGTTGTTCTGGAACATGACCTGGCCGATGCCCCGGAAAACGGCGTCGATAAACTCGCGGAGCTGTTGCGTGGGCGTGGTGTTTTGTGCATGCATGAAAGTGCTCGACCGACGGAGAGTTCTGTGAACGGAAAATCAAATATTCATCCCATACATGACTGTATCTGGAATCGGAAGTTGTCTATGAGAAATGCATCACCCTGGATTGTATCGACGTATCTGGATGTGGACGGGAAGGTGAGCGGTACACGCTCGGAGCCAGTGCTGGCACGTGCAGAATCGCTCGGGCTGGTAAGCCGCGAGCTTGTGATTCAGCCGTTATCAGCCGGTTGGGATGCGGAGCCGCCGGGGACTTTTAAGAGCGGCGCCGGGCCGATATTTGCGCTGGCCGAGGCGTGCCGCTTGCTGGAATCAGAAGCGGACGTGGTCGTGATTTCTGGCAAGGATTTGCTGCGCACCGGTTACACATCCGAGGAGCGCGCCCGGCAGATGGCGGTTTTTGGCGAGGTTACGGTCGCGGATCTGTACACGGATCTGGCCGAGGTTTTTATGAAAAATCAGGGGATGTCCACGGATGAGTTCCGGGAGGTGGCCCGCGCGCTGGAGGCAAATTACCGCCGCACGGCCGAGCGTCGCGGCGTAAAGATTGCCCCGGCCGGGAGTCATGAGCGGCCGGTTACCAGGCTTTTTCGCCTGGTGGACTGCGCCAATCCGGTTGTGGATTTCGAGGGTGAGGTGGTCCTCGCTACACCCGAGGCCGCACAGAAGCTGGGCGTTGCCGCCACGGATTGCGCGCGTGTGGCGGCCGTCGCGACCGCAGAAGTGCCCGACGGCCCATCGCAAATCGGAGCGCTGGCGGGGTATGGCCACCTGCGAGCGGTGGTGGAAAGGATTGGTGAACAGGTGGATTTGCAGCGTTTGCTGGAACCCGACGCGGCGCTGGAGGTCTACACGTGTTTTCCGGTCGTGCCGCTCGCGTTTCTGATGGCGCTGTTGGAGACGCTGGGGCGTGAGGGGACGCTGGCGGAGGTTTTAGAATTGCTGGCGGAACGCGAAATTACGACGACCGGCGGTATGAACTTCGCGCGCGCGCCGTGGAACAACCCGGCGCTGCACGGGCTGATTCTGGTGGCCCGCGCCGTGGTAGCCGGCGCCGGGATGGGGCTGGTGCACGGCAACGGCGGATTGGGCGGCCGGCAGGGTGTGGCGGTGGTGGGGCGGGTATAGGCGTGGGTGGTGTGCGTTGTGGTGGTGATCGGCGAATTGGGTGGTGTGCGGTGTGGTGGGTATAGGTGTTGGGTGGTGTGCGGCGTCACACCCCCGGTTTCACCGGGGGCTAGATAATGGCCAGGCTCCGCACGGGTTTCACCCGGCTCCGCCGGTGCACGGTTCTGTATTCGGGGCGCGTTGAACCAACCCGTGGAGCCGGACGAAGTCCGTGCGGAGCGTAGCGTATTCCTAGCCCACGGTGAAACCGTGGGTGAGGACGTGTCGCACCGGGGATTTGTTTTTTAATACATATCGCACCGGGGATTTGTTTTTTAATACATATCGCGCCGGGGATTTGTTTTTTGATGCGTGTCGCACCGGGGATTTGTTTCAGGGAAATCGCGAAAACCTGAACAGATAGTATGTGGGAGCGGGTTTGGGGGCGGTCGGGATAAATTCGGTGGGGTGGAAACGTGGGGGCAAATTAAAAATACTGTATGGATGTGAAGGTGGGGTGCGGGATTTTGGGCGGTCGGGATGCGTTGGGCGGGGTTGTTGGCGGGCGGAAAATGGAGAATTGGTGTGGGGAGCGGGGTTGAGGAAGGTGGCGATCACCCTTTTCGATGATCGGTTTCAATGTGGGGAAAGGTTTGGGGAGCGTCTGGGGGCTGAGGGCGCGGTTGTGAGGTGGCGGATTTGCGCGGTTTTGGTTGGGGGCGGCGTGGTGACGTGGGGGGATTTGTCGAAAGGCTGAACAAACGGGAAGGTGACGTGGTGGTTTTTGGGGCGGCGAGGTAATGGGGGCGGGGTTGTGAGCGGGTGAAAAATGGGAAATCGGTGTCGGGGGCAGGTTGGGGATGGAAGGCGGACACCGATTTCGATGATCGGTGTCTTTCTGGAACGCGATTGGGTGGGCGATGGCGGTGTCGGGGCCGGGTAGGCAGGTGGGAGAGAGGCGGGGAATCGCTTCCGGCGCGGGGTTGGGTGTGCGTTGCCGGAAGCGATCTGGGTGGTGGGATGCGGTGATCAGGCGTCGGTTGGCTGGGGCCGGGGATCTTCGACGGGGTGGAGAGCGGGGAGTTCGCGGTCGAGGATGAGTTCGGCCTCGGAGATGGTGGTGGTTTCGTCGTCGAGGAGTTCGCCGCTCTGGGGGTTCACACGGGGGGCCGATTTGCGGGTCTGGTAGTGGATGCGCAGGCGCTCGTGTTGCTCGTGGACGGGGGCCAGGATTTTGTTGCGCAGTTCCTGGTCATCCAGATAGACGGCCCAGATGGTGAGGATGACGGCGAAGAAGTCGTTTTTGGCGATTTCGAAGGCTGCGTTGACCTGGGAATGGGGAACGCCGGCGTTGTTGAGGCTGCTCAGTTCGCGGGCGTAGGTCTGGTTGGCTTCGCGGAGTTCTTCGACGAAGGGTTCCAGGCCGAGGCGTTGGACGAGGGGCTGAAAGTCGTTGTCGAGGCGGCGGAGCAGGACGTTGACGGCGGAGTGCTCCTCTTCGAATTTCTGGCCGGTGATGACGCCGGGGCCAAGCGGCATGAGGGCGTCGAGCAGGGCGGAAGCGTCCTGATGGCGAGGGTTGGAGGGGCTGAGGCGTCGCATGGAGTCGACGTTGTCGTACAGGGCGGTGACGGAGCGGTCGACGACGTTGTCGGCGGTCATGACGCCCTGGCGGCGCAGGGGTTCCAGGCGCTGGTGGGACATCCACTGGAACTGGAGGTCGGCGGCGTGGTCGCTGGAGGCCAGGGCGCGGTCGAGGCGCGCGCGGATGAGCGGGTCGTTGGTGAGGTGTTCCGGGTCAGGTCCGACGCGGGCGGAGACGCCGGCCAGGCTGTAGCGCATGCTGCCGAGGCCGGGTTTGTAGTACTCGTTGACGAAGTTGGAGGGGGTGAGTTGTTCGATCTTCATGGCGCGCTCCTACAGGGAAAAGCGTTGTGTGTGCGTGGCGAACAGGATGAATGAGTTTCAACCAATACGTCCTACAGCAGGAGGTTTCGGGTGTTGGAATGCCGAAAAACTCCAAAGATCGTGGTCTGGCTTCGTGCGTGCACAAACGCTGCCACGGGCGTCTGGCAAAGGGTACGACTGAATTGCAAGTGAGGCGGGATGGTAGGAGGGGATTTGGAAGGTGTCAAGGGGGGGCGGCGGTCCTAAATCGACGATAGCTTTGCGTGCGATTTATGCCTCGCCGCAGATGTTGGGTTTATTGGGGGCCGCTGGCGCGGTGTTGGTTGTTGGGTGGTTTGCGGTGTGGTGGTGATCGGTGAATTGGGTGGTGTGCAACGATC
>JBEBUW010000002.1:0-99817 GCA_040393065.1 Lujinxingia vulgaris
CTAGACGATAGGGACACATGAGCCGTGTGGGGATCGAACCCACGACCCACAGATTAAAAGTCTGTTGCTCTACCGGCTGAGCTAACGGCTCGCTTTTTAGCGACAACTCTTCGCAAGACTTGCGAATTGACTCATGTGTCGAAACACCTTCTGTGCAGTCCCGCATTGCTGCGTTCTTGCTGCCGTCTGGGATATTTCCCCGCGACGGGAATGACGTTGTATAAGCGCCCCACCTTCCTGTCAACTACTTTATGCACTTTAACTGTAATTATTTACCACGATCTGGACCGTTTCCGGCGTTTTGGCTTATTTTTCAGGTGCTTACATTGAAACAAGACTGGTTGTATTTAAGCTGCAATCCACGTTTTCTTCGATTTTTTCCTGTCCAACAGTGGATCGATACCCGCCCAACTCCTGAAAACGCTCTCCAGAACCGATCATTTGAGTCGTTATGCATTGTTCGATACCCTGAATTTTATCCCGGCGGTGGATCATGGCACCCTGCACATCTACCCACTCATACAGGTCCCCCGAAAACGCACCCCATCCGATACCCATGTCCAATCGACGATACAGAAAACGCCGCAACTCAGCGGCAACCTTTAGCCCCATCAGAAATTCACGCCGTAGCCGACGTCGCGATCGATCAGCCAGCACCATGTATCGCCCCATGATCGTCGCATCCGACACCGCCCTGCGTGGCGTGCAGTCCCGATTGCTCGGCGGCGTCCTCACCGCCCTGCTTACCCTGTGCTGTATCGCCTTTGTGATCACCTCCCCGGCCATCACCATGGCGGTAACCTTCGCCTTCACGATCGGCACCTACTCTCTGGCCGCATCGATCGCCCTGTTAATGAGCGCGCGCCAGGAAGAAATCGTCCACCAGCTTTCCTCTTCCGAACTGCCAGACAACACCACCCCGCACCTGCCCCATCACAGCCAGCAACACGCACTGCTCCACCACGGCGCACGCCAACAAGACTGCCGACACGACCTGCACGCAAAAGACCGCGTCGAAGAACACACACTTGTGCCCTCCTGCGCGCGCAGCTCTACCGACGGTCGGCTCTAAAGCCACCGGCGTGGAGCGAGCCCCCCTTCATTTTAAATTCTGAATGACTCTGAAAAAAAGCACTCGGCTTTTCCCGGGTTCACTCGCCCCGGTACACGCACGAGGAATAACACGTCTCGTGCACCGTAATCGCGCTCAATAGCGGCAATGACGGCTTCAAGCGAACCCAGATCCAGCGCGCCAGAACCTCGGACGTCGGATTCTCAAGCCCCTCGATCTCATTCAAATATCGATGATCCAGCGTCGCATGCAGCGGCTCAAACGCTTTGCTGATCTCGCCATAATCGATCAGCCAGCCCATCGACTCATCGATCTCACCGCTCACTTCCACCGTAATCCGAAACGAATGCCCGTGCAGACGGCTGCATTTGTGCCCTTCCGGCACATTCGGCAAACGGTGCGCAGACTCGAAACTAAACTCTTTCCTCAACTCGACTTTCATCGTCTTTGCTTCCCATTACTTGAGCTGGATGATCTGTAGCATTGCAATCCCACAGAGCCATCGATAAGAAACGTGCAGGCAATCGCCTACCTCGTTATAGTGGCCAGGTGTTTCAGCGCTGGCACTGAGCTTGCGTGACTAACCCAACCCTCTATGGGAGTCAAACCCGGATGTACGCTTCATTTTCTGACCGCCTGAAAAAAGGCCCCCTCGTTTTCGATGGGGCTGTCGGTACGCAACTCTATGAGCGAGGCATTTATATCAATAAAAGTTTTGATGATGCCAATCTCTCCAATCCTGATCTGGTCCGCAGCGTCCACCAGGAATACGTACAAGCCGGCGCAGACATCATCACGACCAACACCTTTTCATCCAACCGCATCAAGCTACGCCGCCACGGTCTGGAAGATAAAATCGCCGACATCATCCAGGCCGGCGTCCGGCTGGCACGCGAAGCAGCCGGCCCCGAGCGCTTCGTCGCCGGCTCGATCGGTCCAACCGGCCTGATCCCTGCCATTTTGGCCGACGACGAACTCACCGAAATCCACCAGGTCTTCCGCGAACAAGCTCTCTTACTCTCCGAGAGCGGTGCCGATCTGATCATCCTCGAAACGTTTCGACAACTCTCCGAAATCAAAATCGCGATCGCAGCCGTCCGCGAAGTTAGTTCTCTGCCGCTGATCGCCCAGATGTCCTTCGACAACGAACACAAAACCGCCGATGGCGCCGATCCCGCCCGCGTTGCACGCCTGCTCAAAAGCTGGGGCGCCGATGTCGTCGGGGCAAACTGCATGGAAGGCCCCAATATCATCTACGATATTGTCCTCGAAATGCTCGACTGCGGCGCGCCCGTCATCGCGCAGCCCAATGCCGGCTACCCGAGAAGTATCGACGAACGCCTGGTCTACATGGCCACCCCCGAATACTTCGGCGTCTATGCACGACGCTTCTACCAGGCCGGATGCGCCATCGTCGGCGGATGCTGCGGCACCGGCCCCGAGCACGTCCGCCAGATTTCAGCCGCCGCACGCATGCTCGGCGGCGGCCAGTCCATTGTCGTCGGCCCCGATCGCGCCGAGCACAACCACACGCTCGATGAATTTCCCTCCGAAGTCCCTTTCAGCGAACGCAGCCGTCTGGCTGAAAAAATCGAGCGCGTCTACCGCGACCGCATCCAGGCAAAACCCGCAGAACGCCTCCCACTCTCCGCCGACTCCTTCGTCGTCAGCGTCGAAGTCAATCCGCCGCCCGGCCTCACCCCGGCGCGCGCCCTGAACGCCGCACGCATGCTGCGAAACGCCGGCGTCGATGTCCTCAATATCGCCGATGGCCCCCGCGCCTCCGTTCGCATGGCCAACTGGGCGCTCGGCGGTCTGATGGCGCGCGAACTCGATACCGAAGTCATTTTGCACGTCTGCGGACGCGACCGAAATCTACTCGGCCTCCAGTCCGACGTACTCGCCTTCCATTTGCTCGGCCTGCACAACCTGGTCGTCATCACCGGCGACCCACCCAAAGTCGGCGACTACCCGCACGCAACTGCTGTCTTCGATCTCGACAGCATCGGCATTTTACGCATGATTCAGGGATTCAACCGGGGCTTTGATCCATCCGGCAAAGCCATCGGCGATCACACGCGATTCTTCTGTGCCTGCGGCGCCGAACCCGCCGCCCGTGATTACGACCGCGAATTGCGCCGCCTCGAACTCAAAAAAGCCGCAGGCGCACGCGTCATCATGACCCAACCCGTCTACGATCCCGAGCTGCTCGAACGCTTCCTCAAAGACACCGCACACCTCGACATGCCCGTGCTCGTCGGTCTGCTCCCTCTTGCAAGCTATCGAAACGCCGAATTCCTCCACAACGAAGTCCCCGGCATGGCCGTCCCGGAAGACATTCGTATGCGCATGAAAGCCGCGCCCACCGGCCCGGCCGCACGCCGCGAAGGCGTCAGAATTGCCCAAGAAACACTCCAGGCCATCAAAGACCAGGTCGTCGGCGCCTACATCATGCCCCCGCTTGGACGCTACGAAGCGGCCCTGGAAGTTCTCGAAATCATACCCGGCTATGGCTCAGCTCCCCTCAAAACAAGCCAGCCCGGCATTCATAAGGAGTCGTAACTTATGCCCATTTATAATGACATCACCGAACTCATCGGCAAAACACCCCTGATTCGTCTGCATCGCGTCACTGGCGATTGCCCGGCCGAAATCCTCGTCAAAGCCGAATTTTTCAACCCGCTGGGAAGCGTAAAAGACCGCATCGGCGCCTCCATGATCGCAAGCGCCGAAGCCAGCGGCCAGCTCACCAAAGACACGACCATCGTCGAAGCCACCAGCGGCAATACCGGCATTGCCCTTGCCTTTATCTGCGCCGCCAAAGGCTACAAACTCATCCTGACCATGCCCGACACGATGAGCCTTGAGCGCCGCTCTTTGCTCAAAGCCCTGGGCGCCACACTCGTGCTCACGCCCGGCGCACTCGGCATGCAGGGCGCCGTCGAACAAGCACGCCAGATTGTCCAGGAAAACAACAACGCCCTCATGCTCCAACAATTTCAAAACCCGGCAAATCCACAAATCCACGCCGAAACCACCGCCCAGGAACTCTGGGACGATACCGACGGAAACATCGATGCCATCGTCACCGGAGTCGGCACCGGCGGCACCATTACCGGCGTCGCCCGCATCTTCAAAGCCAGAAAACCTGACTTCAAAGCCTACGCCATCGAACCTGCCGGCAGCCCCGTTATGTCCGGCGGCGTCCCCGGCCCACACAAAATCCAGGGCATCGGCGCCGGCTTCATCCCCGACACCATGGACATGACCCTGGTTGACGGAATCATCACAATCACCGACGAAGAAGCCTACGAAATGGCCCGACGACTCGCCGCCGAAGAAGGTCTGCTCGTCGGCATCAGCTCCGGCGCCAACGTCGCCGCCGCCATCAAAGTCGGACAACGCCCGGAATTTCACGGAAAACGCATTGTTACCACGCTCTGCGATACCGGCGAACGATACCTTTCCACGCCCCTGTTTCGCGACCTGTAAGCCCCAATCAAGCGCTCACAGTGAAAAGACGAGATACAACTCCATGACCAAACCACACATTCAAGTTACTCCTCCCACACCTCCACGCCCCGGTTACAAAGGCTTTCTGGAAGACGCCATTGAAGATATTCAGGCGGTCTGGCGAGCGGATCCGGCGGCAAGGACGATCACCGAGGTGGTGCTGACGTATCCAGGATTGCATGCGCTCTGGCTGCATCGAATCGCCAACGAACAGTGGCACAAAAAGAACTATTTGCGCGCTCGTATGCTCAGCCATTACGCGCGACATTATACCGGAATCGAAATTCATCCCGGCGCAACCATCGGACGACGCGTATTCATCGATCACGGAATGGGCGTCGTCATCGGCGAAACCGCCGTCGTGGGCGATGATTGCCTGATCTACAAAGGCGTCGTCCTTGGCGGCACCAGCCTGGAGCGCACAAAACGTCATCCCACGCTCGGCAAAGGCGTCACCGTCGGTTCCAACGCCTGCATTCTGGGCGCCCTCACCATCGGCGACGGCGTCCGCGTCGGCAGCGGATCAGTCGTCGTCAAAGATGTCGTCGAACGCGCCACGGTGGTCGGCATCCCCGGCCGTGTCATGTCCACCGAACGCCCCGTCATCACCGGCGCTCCCACGCTCGACCACGCATCCCTGCCCGATCCCCTGCAGCGCATCGTCAAAGACCTGCTCAACCATATCGAACGCCTCTCAAAACGTATCGACACCCTGGAAGCAAACGTCGAACTTGCCCCCGACGCGCTCGCCGAAAACATGCGCCAACACCAACTTCAGGACGAAATAGAACAAGAACTCCTGCGCAATGATGGCGATAACACCAGCGTAGGCACCAAAAAAACCAGACCCGAAAAACCCAGAACCAAATAAATGTGATTACCACATGGCTCCCACAAAAAAAGCGCATCCACCCGCCCTGATTCACAAGCGAGTAGATGCGCTTCTTTTTTTCTCTCAATGCCAGAAACGATCAAATACGCCCTATTCGGCCTTGAACATAGAGGCAAACTGCTCAAGCAACGCGCGCTCTTCCTTGCCAATCGCATCGGTAAAACCAAAAAAACCGCCCGATGCCTGCGCAACAGCCACGCACATATCCAGCAAGTTCTTATGAAGCATATCCGTTGGATTTTCCTTCACAATCCGCTCCATCAACGCGTTGACCTTGGCAAAAAACGTGTCCGACGGACGCTCCGAAATCAAAAGCTCCAGAAACTCCAGCCCCGCCGGATGGTCCGCCAGGCCATAGCGCGCGCCCAGCTCCAACAACTGCGAACGCTCTGCGCGAGATACCGAGCCATCCGCCCAGGCAACCTGCAAAATCGGCACAAAAGGCAGCACCATCGCCGTGTCCGCATCAAATCCAAGCTCCAGCGCAGCCGCAGCAATCTCCTCGTTGGTGCCCAGCGCCTGCGCAATCCCCTCACGCTCCTGCTGACGAATCGCTGCAAGCTGACGCTCCTGACGCAACCGCGCCCGCGCATCCTGCTCCGCCTTTTGAATGTATTTTTCTTCCTCGGTACTCGGTTTGTACTTGTCTGACATAAATTTTCTCCACAAATAATAGACGTTTCCAGCATGCCCCATAGCGTAGCCACAGCTGCTGAAATACACTACGGATAATAAGAATCCACACCATGAAGGGCAACCGCAATCAACACCGCCGCCCCTACATTTCACGTCTCCCATAGCTTACATCTTGATGCTATGAAATACGCCGTGTTATGTACGGCAAACATCGATGCTGCGGCTTCGGGGTTTACTACGCACTCTGAGGATAATAAATGAAGATAAAAATGGGGACCGATCAACCCTACCGGGGCCATCTTGGCCGTACAGCGCAAACGTCCGTACTCATCAGCAGCACAGAAGGACCTGTGTTTCCTGCCAGTGTTTACACCTGCGTAAATGTTACACAGACGCCTGAACTCCAGCAGGCCCTGCTCGATGGGACGCTCAACCATGTCCCCTGTCCCTTCTCCGATCACACCTACAAACTGGCCATGCCCGTCGTTTACCACGACGAAGAACGCTCCCTGTTTGTCTTGATCCTTCCCGAAGAACTCCGCCACGAAGAATTCAAGCACCGCAGCGCCCTGCTCGATGCACTCGCCAAAGAGCGCGAAATTCTTCCCGCCTACGTCCGCGCCTTTCACACCGTCTTCAGCCCCCAGGCCATCGAAAACCTCGAAAGCCCCCGGGAATCCGAAGTCCCCGAAAGTGCACAACCCCACGAGGACCAGGACGAAGCGCTTCAAAATGCCAACCAGGCTGCCCGCGACTTACTCGAACAAGAACGCATCCAGCTTGAGCAACAGCAACAACAGCTTGCGCAAGAACAACAACAACTCGAAGACGCCCGCAAAGAACTCGAAAGCGCGCGCCAACAACTCGAAGACGCCCGCAAAGAACTCGAAAGCTCCCAACAGCACTTCTCCACAACCAACCAGACACTCGAAGCCGACCGCGCAGCCCTCCAGGAATTGCGCGCCCAATTCGAGAACGAACAGCTCGATCTACAACGCGTACGCGAAGAACTCGAAGAACAACGACGCGTCCTCCTTGTCGAATCCCTGAACCTTGAACAAGCACGACTCAACGCCCTCGAAAACAGCCCGGCTGTCCCCGACGAGCGCACGCAAGTCGTAACCGATGACCAGTTCATCGAAGTTTTTGGCGAATCTGCCGACGACGCTTCCCCCAACAACGTCGCGTATGCGTTCGATGAAGACGAAGGCAAAGAGATCATCGAAATCGATGCCGACTCCGAAGGCTACGAAATCGAAGAAATCCTCGAACCTGCCGGTGCCCCCTACGACAGCGCCGCCAACGCCGAAGCCACCCAGATCATCGAGTCGCCGCTCAACTCCACATCGCTTTCCATCCTCGAATTCCCCCTGGATACCCTTCCAGAATCCTTCGAAAACGCCTTTTCCAGCGACGCAGATTCGGACAACAACCTCGATTACGGCCTCATCCTCTATCAGGACTACACCCTGGCAGGCTGGCGACTCCTCGAAGAAGAAATCCAACCCTACGTCACCGCGCTCCACGAACAGAGCCTGCGCTTCTTCTTCCAGTACCGCGAGATCAACAACCTCCCACTCCTCTCCCTCATGCTCGCCCGCGTCGATGCCAACGAACAGGCCCTCGAATCGATCGCACTCCCCATCCCGCTCCTTGGCGATTCCGCAACCGACACGAAAAGCCAGCAAATTCTCACCCAGCTTGCCAACGACGAACGTCTGCGCATCGCTCTCTACAATGCCGCCGGCGAACCACACATTGCCTTCGACATCATCGCTCCCATCGCCGCCAACATCGCCTGGGCACGCTCACGCGCAAGCCAGCTCCTGGCCGAAAACCCCGCCGACCCGGCCGCCTTCCAGGAAATCACCAAAACCTACCTGGCCGATGATTTCGAACGCCTCGGCACCATGCGACACACCTTCGAAAAAGGCAGCTTCGCCCACGCAATGCGCCCGTCCCAGGCCAAACTCGCGGCCGGCGTCGTCGGCTACTGGTCGCTCGACGACGTCTTCGACTACCTGATCGGCATCCGCAGCTTCCCCCTGCGCGATTTCCGCGCCATCCAACGCCGCGCCATCGAACAATCCATCGAATGGGGCATCTACATCAACCAGCCCCTCCAACAACTCGCCATTTCCGAAGGATTTGCCCCCGATCTGCGCACCCTGACCGAGCGCATCATCGCAAACTTCGCCGAAGTCAGCGTCGGAATCCGCGCCAACGATCTCGATCCCATCCAACACTGGGAAAACTGGGACATCCTCCTCGAGCTCGCTGCCGACGTAGACATCGTCCCCGACCCGAGCGTCATTGAACTGGCCGAAATCAGCCTCAAACGCGCCCAGGAATACCAGGACATGCTCGACGCCGGTAACTCCCTGCAGGGCGACTACGAAGAAGCCGACGAAATCCTCGAAGAAGACGAAGATCACCTCCTGGCCGGCGACGAATTCCAGGAAATGCTCGATGCCGTCCACTTCGACGACCTCGTCGTAGCCCGTCATTCCGAACAAACCGGCATCACCTACTTTCTGCCTGAATCCGCACTGATCGACTCCTTCGACGACATGGCCTCCATGTCCCAGGAAGACCTCGAACTTCTGCTCGAAGACGGAAGCGGCCGCCTGGAAGCATCCCAGATGCTTATCGAACGCTTCGGCAAAGACGCGCTCCCTGCCGTCCTCGCCGCCGTAGAAAACATGAACGCCACCGAAGTCGCCGCGCTCGCACGCTTCACCGAATCCCGCGCCGACGACCTCATCCCCGACCTGATCGCCGGCCTCGACACCTGCGGACCGAGCACGCTCTACATCACCGCACGCGCACTGGTCGCCCGGCGCACAAACAATCCCCAGGTCAACGAAGCAATCCCCACCCTGCTCGCAGCCACGCTCGATCCCGCACGCGCCGCCAACCAACAAGCGCTCCTGCAAACGATCGCCCAGTTCGGCGACCAGCTCGTTGCCCCCCTGATGCGCGCCATCAAACAAAACGTCGGTGACAAAGCCCTCATCGCACTGCTCTCACTCCTGGAAAACGAACGCCCCGGAACCATCGCAGAGTTCGCGCGCGACCGCAGCAAACCTCTTCGTGACGCCGCTGCCAGCGCACGAAACCGTATGGAATCAATCCAGAACTAGCCACAAAAACCCTCTTTCGTAACTTCTCAGTACCTTTTTCAGTACCGCAACGCAGGCAGTCACCACCATGCACATCGGAATTTTCAGCGACGTTCACGCCAATCTCGAAGCACTCACCCCCGTCATCGAAGCCTACACCCAACACGACCCTGCCCTGGAAATGCTCGTTTGCCTGGGCGACGTCGTTGGCTACGGAGCCGACCCCAACGCCTGCTGCGACCTGGTCCGTGAACACGCCCATACAACCATCCTCGGCAACCACGACGCCGCCGTATGCGGCCGCATGAACTACGCCTTCTACTACGACGCCGCACGCAAAGCACTCGACTGGCACGCACGCAACCTGCGCGAAGAACACCACCAGTGGCTGCGCACCCTCCCCTACACCTCCACCTGGGAACACGTCATGTTCTCCCACGGCTCCCCCATCAACCCCGAAGAATTCGAATACGTCTTCAATCTCCACCAGGCCAACCAGCTCATCAACCACTGGGATAAACTCAGCCAGATCACCTTCATCGGCCACTCCCATCTCACCAAAGCCTTCAGCCTGCACCCCGAACTTGGCGCCGAAGAAATCTTCGGCCCCGTCCTCACCTTCGAAGACGACAAAAAATACATCGTCACCGTCGGAAGCGTCGGACAACCGCGCGACAACAACCACCGCGCCTGCTACGGCATCTTTCAGCCCGAAGAAAAAATCTTCACCTACCACCGGCTCTCCTACGATATCCGCGGCGCCGCCCGCAAAATCTTCGAATCCGAGCTCTCCAGCGATTTCGCCAAACGCCTGTTCTTCGGGATCTAACGCGATCCCCGCCGGCACCTATCGCCGCTCAATCCACACCTCACATACCTGCGATGACTCCGGCCCCGCCCCGGACAGCGCTGAAATCATGCACGATGGAGTAGAACCACCATGCAACCCGATCTCACCATCAAACCTGTCTTCGCTGCATTCGTTATCAGACCTGTCCTCCAAATCACCTGTCTGTCCATCCTCCTCGCCAGCGTCTCCTTTTCTTTCGCCTTCGAGCCAGAACAAAAAACCTTCGGCATGGCCGCCCTCTTCGCCCTGGGCACCCTCGTCGTAGCCATCGGATACGCGTTCTCCCAGCTAGCTCGCTTCAAAAAAACATCTTACAACTTCTATCCCGACCGCATCGTCCTGCACACCGGCGGACTGCTGGATTACAAAACCGTCGACCTCCAACTCAAAAACGTCACCCAGGTCAGCGCCAGCATCCCCTACCTCGAACACCGATTCTTCCAGACCGGGCACGTTTTCATCCAGGCCGCCGGCTCCGCCGACACCAAAATCGCCATGCAATCCATTGCCGATCCGCTCACCTTCTACAATGAAGTCGCTGCGCGGATGCAACAAAACGGCTTCGCAATCACCCGCCAGCACAAAATCCAACACGAACAACCCGGCACCCTCGGCACCATCATCCAGTTCGGCGAAGTCGGCATCTCCGTTATATTCGCCACCGCCTACCTGGCCTTTTCCTTCATCACCAACCTGCTCACCTCCGACAATGCCGACAGCGTCGCCACGATCGCAGGCTCCATCAACTTCTTTTCCGTCATATCGATTGCCCTCACCACCATCGGCATCGTGGTTACACTCGCCGCCCTCATCCTGCGTGCCCTCGATCTAACCCGCCGAAACTACATCCTCTATAACGACGTCATCGACTACCAGGACGGATTTCTCAATCAGAACTTCAAGTTCATCCCCATCGAAAACCTCGCCGACGTTACTCTCAACCAGTCATTTCTACGCCGGATCTTCGGCATCTCTGACCTGAAAGTAAGCTGCCAGGGCGCCGACGCCGACATCACCTTCCAGGTCATGCCCCGTGCCGAAACCTTCAAACAAAACCTCGAACAGCTCATCAACCAGTACAAACAACACAAACTCGCCCGCCAGGCCGAGCGCAATTTCGAACACCCGGACGCAGCCCACTACGACGTCCACGACACCTGGGGCCAACCCCAACCCTATGCCACGCCCCACACTCCAAACCACGCACCAACACACCCGCACTTTACAGCCGCTCCTCAGCCTCACCGCGCCCTCAACCGCCCACCACTCGAGCTGCGCATCAACCTGAAACGCGCTATCGGCGGCTCCGCCCTGCTCAACGGCCTGTTCGCCCTGGCCGCCGTCATCGCAAT
The DNA here is from genome assembly GCA_040393065.1 of Lujinxingia vulgaris. Lineage (GTDB taxonomy): Bacteria > Myxococcota_A > Bradymonadia > Bradymonadales > Bradymonadaceae > JACCWM01. Next base: position 11,438 of record JBEBUW010000002.1, read on the forward strand.
CTTCATTCTTACACGCTTCATCCCCTCCACCGAACTCTTCGATGGAGCCTCCACCTTACTCGTTGCTGGCGTCATCGGCCTGATCTTCTGCGCGGTAACCGGCCGTGAAGCCTTCCGCCACTTCGTCGCCTTCCAGTCCACACGCTTCCGCGTCACCGATACCCAGATCGGCCTGCACCACACGATGTTCAACAAACATCACGTCGAATTCTCCATCGACAAAATCACCTCCGTCTCCATCCAACACGACATTTTCGACCGCCTCTTTGGAACCGCCAGCATCACGTTTCACTCCATCGGCTCCAACAAACCCATCGTTTTCACACACATCCCCAACGGCTACGAAACCTCCCAGGATATCCTGGAACGCCTCGGTCTGAGCAAAGGCACCATCACCCGAACCCTGACCCCGGCCTTCTCCGCGGCATCAGCCGTCCGCGCCCACCTCGGCACCTGTGCAGGCATCATCATCTGGCTGCTCGCCAGCCTGGGCTTTGCCATCTACATGCCCATCTCCGTCATCCAGTTCGCAATCGTGCTCCCCCTGCTGCTTGGCCTGTACCTCTACGAAGAAGCCGTCTACAAAAAAACACGCCTCGAAATCTTCCAGAGCCACCTGCACCTGCGCACCGGCCTCTTCAAAATCACCAACGCCTACACCGGCTTCAACCACATCAAACACGTCCAGACTGCCCGCTACTTCGACACCACCACCGGCGTACTCCGCCTGACCGTCGCCGGCGGCACCCTCCACCAGCTCCCGTACCTGACCGACGTCGACGCATACCACGAACAATTCGACACCCTGCTCTACGCCTTTCCCGCCAAACCCGTTCACCAACCTGCACACTTCACCCCCACGCCGATTGCCTCTGCACAACGCGCCACACCCAACGCGATGGCCCAGACCCTGCTTGTCTCGGTCGTCCTCTTTCCACTCATCGCCCTGCTGCCCATCACACTGCCCATCACCTCCATCCGCACCCGACGCTTCCGGTACACCGCCGAATCACAGCGCATCTCCGCCGTCTGGGGCCGCCTCTACCCCACGCGCCAGACCATTCTCTACAACCGCATCGATCACCTCACCACGAACCGCAACTTCCTCAACAGCATCTTCAAAAACGGTTCCATCGGCATCGCCACCACCGGAAGCACCGGCACCGATCTCACACTCCACGACCTCGACAACCACACCGAAATCTACGAAGCCATCAAACAAAACCTGCCCAGAGACATCGCAAACTTCTAATCCCTTTTCCCCATCAGGAGTTACCCATGAACCTCAAATCACTCGTCGCTACCACCGCCCTCACCCTCACACTGACCGCCTGTGCCTCCACACCACCCCAACCCGAGCAAACGCCGCCGCCCTCCGGCCCCGAAGCCCTGCCCGAACTCGAAGCCAGCTACCAGGCATATCTCCAAAAACACCAGCTCCCCATCCGCGGCGAAAGCCACAACCTGCAGCAGCTCATCCAGGAAAAATTCTCCGCCTTCGAAAAGCTCCGCGACAAATACCGCGACGCCACACGCGACGGACGCCCCACCGTCTCCGGCTACGCCGCCTACCGCCTCGGCCAGCTCTACCTAAACCTGGCCTGCGAAGTCGTCCGCATCGAACCCAACCCCGAAATCGATCCCGAAGACCAACAGTACTTCCGCGACGCCCTGCGCACCCAGGCCACCGGATTCGTCGCACCGGCCGAAGCCGCCTTCGATCTGGCATTCGAGAAAAACATCCAACCCTGGGACACCCGCGCCTTCGAAATCCTCTCCATCACCGCCTCCCAACCCGACCCCAACGAAGCCCTCCTCCAAAACTGCTCCATCCTCGACTCCCACTGGAAACCCATCTGATCCACCACCACCCAACCACCACCCAACCCATCTCCCCACCCGCGCAGCGAGGGCTCTCCGGGCATAGGATAGGGAAGGGAAGGGAAAAGCATCTCCCCACCCGCGCAGCGAGGGCTCTGCCCTCCGCGGAGCGCGCCGGCTGTGCCAACCCTGGGGCTCTGCCCCTGGGACACGTGTCCAACCACCCAATTCTCCGATCACCACCACAACGCAACACCACCCAATTCTCCGATCACCACCACAACGCAACACCACCCAATCCATCGATCCACCACAACGCAATACCACCCGACTCACGGCGAGTCATAAATCGAGGAGCGCAACGCCGGACCCGCAGGGATAGGCCGCTTTTGGCCATCCCGAGGGTTCCGGCTAAGCGATCGTCGATTTAGGACCGCCGCTCTCCCCTATTTAGAATGCGCAAAATCATCCACATAGACATGGACTGCTTCTTCGCAGCCATTGAAATGCGCGACAACCCCGCCCTGCGCGACGTCCCCATGGCCGTCGGCGGCCGCCCCGACGCCCGCGGCGTCATCGCCACCGCCAACTACCCGGCCCGCAAATTCGGCGTCCGCTCCGCCATGGCCTCCGCCTACGCGCTCCGCCTCTGCCCGCACCTGATCATCGTCCGCACCGACATCCGCAAATACGCCGAAGTCAGCCAGACCATCCACGAAATCTTCGCCGAATTCTCAAACCTCATCGAACCACTCTCCCTCGACGAAGCCTTCCTCGACGTCACCGACAACCAGGACTTCCACGGCAGCGCCACGCTCATCGCCAACGAAATCCGCCGCCGTATCTTTCAGGAAACCGGCCTCACCGCCTCCGCCGGAGTCGCCCCCAACAAATTCCTGGCCAAGGTCGCAAGCGACATCAACAAACCTGACGGCATCAAAGTCATCCCGCCCCACGAAATCGACGCCTTCATGCACACCCTGCCCGTCGCCCGCATCCCCGGCGTCGGCCCCGTCACCCAGGAACGCATGAAAACCCTCGGCATCCACACCTGCCTCGACCTCCAAAAACGCTCCCTCGAAGAACTCACGCGCCACTTCGGCAACTCCGCCCCCCGCCTCTTCGACCTATGCCGCGGCATCGACCACCGCCCCGTCCGCCCCGAACGCGAACCCAAAAGCATCAGCACCGAAACCACCTACCCCGAAGACCTCCCCACCCTCGGCGACTGCATCCAGGCCCTTCCCCCACTCCTCACCTCCCTCAAGCGACGCCTGGCACGCAAACAACAAAAATACGAAACCCCGATCCGCGGCATCTTCGTCAAAATCAAATTCAACGACTTCCAACAAACCACCCTGGAACGCACCGGCCTCACCGACCTGTCCCTCCACAATTTCGCAAGCCTCCTCGAAGCCGCCTTTGAACGCGGCCAACGCCCCGTCCGCCTCCTCGGCCTCGGCGTCCGCCTCGACCCCGAACCCGACGACGCCCCCCAACAACTCGAACTCCCCCTCGACTTCCCCTGACACCCGTCGGCTGACGCCCAGGACCAATCCCCCCATACATATCGGGCGGCACGAAACATCCTCACCCCGCATTTCATGCGGGGCTACAACAAATGCTGCGCTCCGCACGGGTTTCACCCGGCTCCGCGAGTGCGCGAATTGCGGATTGAGCACGCATAGTAGGCGGCAAAAACATGAAATCGAGCACAAACCGACAAACGCACGCACCGTGGAGCCGGACGAAGTCCGAGCGGAGCGCAGCGTTCACCTAGCCCACGGTGAAACCGTGGGTGTGACGTGGCGCACCACCCAATGCCTATATGGATTCATGGCGCACCACCCAATGCCTCTATGGATTCGTTGCGCACCACCCAATGCCTCTATGGATTCGTTGCGCACCACCCAACTCCACGACGACTGACCGGACAGCACAACACATCACCCCCCATACATATCGGGCGGCACGAAACGTCCTCACCCCGCATTTCATGCGGGGCTACAACAAATGCTGCGCTCCGCACGGGTTTCACCCGGCTCCGCGAGTGCGCGAATTGCGGATTGAGCACGCATAGTAGGCGGCAAAAACATGAAATCGAGCACAAACCGACAAACGCACGCACCGTGGAGCCGGACGAAGTCCGAGCGGAGCGCAGCGTTCACCTAGCCCACGGTGAAACCGTGGGTGTGACGTTGCGCACCACCCAATACCTATATGGATTCGTGGCGCACCACCCAATGCCTCTATGGATTCATGGCGCACCACCCAATACCTATATGGATTCGTCGCACACCACCCAACTCCACGACGACTGACCGGGCAGCACAAATCACCCCACCCATCCCCTCCCGTGCCTAACTTCCCTCCTGTACGCAGCCCTTCTGCCTTACCCCTGCCACACAGGAGTCCCCCATGAACAACCTCCTCAAACTCACCCTCGGCCTCAGCACCGCCCTCGCCTACTCCGCCTACCGCCGCAAGCAATACCGCAACACCTTCCACAACCAGCCCCCCCTTATCACCATGAACGCACACCGCGCCGCCCGCCAGATCGTCCAGGCCACCGCCCGACGAAAAGCCAACAAAACCCTCACCCTCCCCGCCCAAATCCTCGCCAGATTCCACGGCCTCTTCCCCGCCGCCACCACCCGCATCCTCACCCTCGTCAACCGCCTGCTCCCCGCCCCCACACTCCAAAAAAACTACGCACTCCCCGGCGGCCACGTCGAATCCATGATGTCCCCCAGAAATCGCCAACAACTCGCACAGGCCACCCGCCTCGGCCGCCACACCGACGCCCGCCCCTGAGCTCACGTCCCCTTGCCTCTCCACCACTCGCCAGTGAAACTTTGTTCCAATGACATCGACCCAATTCACTCATTGGTGAAAAATTGTTCCAGCTCCATCCCCTCAATTCACTTATTATTGAAACTTTGTTCCAACCCTATCGTCTAAATTCACTCATTGGTGAAAAATTGTTCCAGCTCCATCCCCTCAATTCACTTATTATTGAAACTTTGTTCCAACCCCATCGTCTCAATTCACTCATTGGTGAAAAATTGTTCCAGCTCCATCCCCTCAATTCGCTCACTGCGCCAGCCAGTCACCTCAGAGCCATTCTCCGAGACGCCGCGCCAGTGTCCGACGCGTAATCCCGAGCCTGCGCGCAGCCTCGACGCGATCTTCTCCGCAGCTCCGCACAACGCGCGCAATGTATTCGTCCTCGACTTCCCGAATCGTAAGCTGCCGCACAACGGCCCGGTCCAAAAAATCATGTTCCGGCGGCGCCACAAACGCGCTGATCGTCAAATCCTCCAATCGAATCGTCTTCGACGACACCGGCGCCAGCGCGATGGCCTGCTCCAGCACACCCGAAAGCTCACGCACATTACCCGGCCAAGGATTGGCCACCAACCATCCAATGGCCTCGGCCTCAATCGCCATCACCGGACGGCCCAAACGCTTGCAAATTTGTTGCACGAACAGCGCGCTCAGCTCCGGGATATCCTCCCTCCTTTCACGCAACGCCGGCATTGCCAACCGAATCGCTGTGAGCTGCACGTACAAATCCGCCCCAAGCCAGCGCTCACGCAAAGCCTCCTCCGGCGACTGAACCGTGGACGTGATCAGCCGCACATCCACAGGCATTTCCCTCGCCAGGCTCGGCGCCCGCACACCCGTGCGCACCGTGGAACGCTCCAGCACCTGCAACAACTCTGGCTGCACCTCAACCGGAAGCCGCGTGATCTCTTCCACATACAACGTCCCCGTATCGCTCTGCTCCACCAGACCACCCGGGCCGTTTTCACTCCCAAACAACGCTTGCCTCACAAGGCTTGCATGCTGCGAAATCGGCCGATACCGCACAAAGGCCCGCCGCCCCCGACCACTCCTCACATGCAGATACTCCGCCAACGTGGATTTACCACTCCCCGCCTCCCCGACAATCATCACCGGAGATTGCAACCGCGCCGCCTGTTGCGCTTGCTCCAGCAACACCCTCATTGCCCGGCTCTGCGCCACCCACTGCACTCCCCGCTCCACCTCACCCGCAACCGTCCCATGCATGAGCTCTCTCCTCGAAATAATAACGCACTTCAGTCCATGAATTGACAGGCCCCCAGCCTCGCAAATTTCACCAAAACCCACAAACCCAACCCACGCCAAAATACACAGCGGGGCCCCGGCCCCTGCGTAGCAACGCTCTTTCACAAGACCGGGCGGCTCCGCGCCTTCGCGACTTCGCGTGCGCCTTTTACCTTTGCCCCACCCAACCCACTTTCCCGGCTTGATTCCCCACCACCAAACAAGGTATTGCAACCAACTTCAGTGCAAACCACGTCAACAAGGAACGGTCATGAACAAAATCGCGTCGCCGAGTTTTCTGCCACCAGAACTCCCCAGCCAACCCAAGCCCATCGAGCCGGTTCTCATTACGCCGCCGTCCAACCCCGTGCGACGCGACGCCACTTTTGCAGCCCCCGGCGAACGCCGCACCCGCTACTCCCTGCCCACAAGCCTGGATACCGCCTCACCCGTCGGCTACCGCACCCGCGTCAGCCTCACCCTCGAAGAAACCACCGCCGCCCTGGCGCTGCTCTCCTTGAAACGCCCGACCCGGTTCCAGAAACCGCGCGAAATTTCCGAGCAAGAACTCTTCGAAGAATGCTCGCTTGGCATTCTCACAGCCCGCCAGTCCACCAACTACACAGGCCACCGCCAGGTCAGCTTCGGACCCCGAGACTCCGTGCGCATCACCCAGATTTTGCGCACCTTACAACACCTCGAAGCGCCCCCGCTCGACAACGTCGCCTGCACGCACATTGTCCTGAGCCGACCCTACCGCACGCCGTTTACGATGCTGCTGACCTTCATCGGCCACAAGCCCTTCAAAAACCTTTTGACCGTCCCGAAGCGCGCCCTCGAAAAGAAATTCCTGCACACTGACGACATCCCCACCATCGGCTACCTGCAACAACTCCACATCGGCATCCTTGCCGACGCCATGGAACGCGCGACCGTCGTCGCCTCCAACGGAGAGCGCCGCGCCCAGGTATTTTCTGCGCCCTTTTGCCACGAGGACAACGCCCAAAACTTATCCAAAATCCGCGAGCTCGAAGAACTCTGCGGCCTCACCACGGCCGAACGCCGCAAAGGCTGGCGCATTGCCCTGGTCACCCAGACCGGCCAGGCCATCCCCGAAGAACGCATCCCGCTTGCGCCCGAACTCTGCCGAAAAATCGGCGCCAACATGATGGCGCTCCGCAGCGAACGCATCCAACCCGGCGTCAACGCCGAAGACAAAGCCCCCGAACCTTACCAGATCCGCCAGGACATGGACGTCCCCGACGAACTCACCGTCCAGGCCGGACGCGCAGCCTACAACGCCTTCGCCCATTGGACCGGCTGCGACCGCGAACGCGCCAAAGAACTCATGATCCTGGAGCGCATCGACGTGCTCACCCCCAACGGCAAAGAACGCCTGCGCGAAGTCCGTCAGATGCTCGACAGCGTCACCGACCGCGTCGTCAAAAACATCCCCCTCTGGGTCGATCTCCCCACCGGCAAAGCCCTGAGCCGCAACGCCGAACGCGGCCGCAAAGCCTTCGGCCTGGCCGGCCAACGCATCTACATCGGCGGCCTCTCACGCCGCGAAATCCAGGCCGAAGGACTCGACTGGAAAACCTGCGTCCGCGCAGTCGGAGCCGCCGCCTCCCGCAGCGGACTCGTCGCCGAAATCATGGGAGTCACCAACCTCCCCGACAACTGCGACATGCTCGCCGGACTCTGCCTGATGGCCGGCCCCGTCAACCAGAACGACGTCGGCAAAACCTTCTACGGCCACAATGACCTCCTCGACCGCGAATTTGGCCACCGCGACCCCACCTCCCTGCTGGTCTGGACCCTCAAAGCCAAAACCGTCGCCGACCCCATCGGCAACGAAGAACAACTCATGAACGCCGCCCAAAAAGGCCAGCTCGTCGATCTACGCCCCGGCCCCCACGAAGTCATCGCCACCCGCCACGGCAGCACCCTGCAACCGCTGCGCAAACACGCCGGACGCGTCAACACCGAACGCGCCTTCCATGACGTCGGCAACTTTGTTACCGATCCATCCGGACGAGAAATCCCCGGCAACCGCGGCTCTGCATGGCCACAACACGCCGCCCGATCCATTGTCTGGCCCCTCAACCAGGAAGACGAACCATGAGCAATCAAACCCTCGAATTTGACGGTCTCCCCTCCCTGACGTCCCAGTACATCCGCGCCTTTTTACCGCGCCCCGGCCTCCAAAAAAACACGCTTCAAGCCCCCGAAGCATCTGCCACCAATGTGCGCATCGACGCCGAAAAACTTGGCCAATACGCCCGCATCTGCGGATTCTCCACCACCAACACCACACCCCAAACACTCCCCCCGACCTATCCCCAGGTACTCGCCGCACCCCTGCACGCCGCCCTGTTTGCCTCACCCGCCTTTGCCCACAGCCCCCTCGGCCTGGTCCACACACACCAGCAAATCCACCAGATACGCCCCATCCACGTTACCGAAACTCTCGACCTCACCGCGCGTCTCCTCGCCGCCCGAACCACCAAACGCGGCACCGAATTCGACATCGAAACCACCGTCCACATCAACAAATCCCCCAACAAAGGCGAACTCGTCTGGCAAAGCACCGCCACCATGCTCGTGCGCGCCAAAAAATCACCCTCCAAAAAATCAAAACCTTCTTCCAGACCCGTCGCCGAAGAAGTCACACCCCACCGCTCCGTCATCCTCAAAGCCCCCGAAGACCTCGGCCGCCGCTACGCCGCCACCTCCGGCGACTACAACCCCATCCACCTCTACGCCGCCACGGCACGCCCCTTCGGATTCCGCCGCCCCATCATCCACGGCATGTGGTCACTCGCCAGATCCGTCGCCGAACTCCACGACGATATCACCCCCGAAAACCTCCACATCTACGCCGAATTCCACCGCCCCATCTACCTCCCCTCTTCAATTCTCTTTACCAGCACATCCACACCCGACCCCACCAACGAACCCCGGATCAACTTCAGCCTGCGCACACCCGACGCCCGCAAAAACTACCTCGTCGGCCACACCCAGAACCTCCCCTGATTCTTTGCTTTTCCTTCGCGGCAATTCGCGCATTCGCGCCTTCGCGTGCGCCTTTTGCCGTGCTTTTGCCTTTTGCCGTGCCGCCCTGTCTTTGCCGCGGCGCATGCAAAAACGCAAGGGCAACCCGTGCACTCTGAATCCGATCTTCCCAGAACGGCTCCAGCATCCTCTCCAAAAGCTCCATAATTACTGGCGTAGCCGTCACATACTCCTGAAACAACATCCGCATCGGCTCCGCCGCATCGACCGGCAAATCCGACGGATGGCGATGACTCAGCAAATGCACAGCGGTCGCTCCAAGCGCATACAAATCACTCGCCGCCACCGCACGCCCCACCAATTGCTCAAACGGCATATACCCGCTCGTCCCCACCACCGTGGACGCTCCCTTGCTGGAATCTGCACCCCGGGCAGCGACCGAAACCCCACCAAAATCGATCAAAACCCAGCGCCCATCCGCACGCCGCATGATATTCGATGGTTTAATGTCTCGATGAATAACCGGCGGCTCCAGGCCATGCAAATACGCCAGGATCTCCAGCATCTGCTTCAGAAAATCGCGTATTCCGACCCCATCCAGCCGCAACCCCTGCGCGATCAAGTCCTTCAGATTCTCCCCGGCTACATACTCCTGCACCAAAACAAAGCGCTCGTGCTCCGAATCCCCCTCAAGCTCATGAAAAGCATCGATATACCGCGGAATCCCATCATGATGCAGCGACTGTAACACCTGACCTTCGCGCTCAAAAAGCTCAATAGACTTCCAGTCCGGGCTATCGCGAACCGCCAGCTGCTTGACCACCACCTGTCGTCCCGTCAAAAACTCACGAGCCAGATACGTTATCCCCTGACTGCCGCGCCCGAGCTCCTCGACAACCTCAAACCGTCCGCCAAAAACAACGTTTCCAGCCAGAATATCCCTCACTTCTTCAGCAACCTGGATGCCAATTCCTTCGATTTCGCGTGGTTACTCTTCCACACCTTCAGCCACAGCCCCCCATCACCACAAGCAAACTCCACCCCAGAACACTCGCCAGAATCGACGCCCCCTGCCCCATCAAAACTGCTATCATAGCCGATGGCGTAAATTTTATCGCTGCGACTACCACCACCGCAGCATACACGCCAGACATCGCAACCAGCCCCGACCACGGACTCACCTCCACCACGGGCGTCACCTCTATCGCTGTCGATGCACCCGTCCGGGATGCCGCAACAACCGCACCCTCGCCACGGCCGCTCTGGTGCGGCCACCTCCTGTGCGTGGCAGACTTCCCATCCAACCAATCCAGCACCTCTTGAGCCGACGACAAACGCAAATTCACCGACGGCTCCAACATCGCATCCAGCAAAGCCGTCAATTCCACCGACAGATCTACATAATCCCGATACCCAATCCGCATGCGCCGCATCGGCATATCCAATGGCCCCACACCACTCGCCAGATGCACCGCCGTGGCTGCTAATGCATACAGATCTGACGCCGGCGAAGCGCGACCCACCAGCTGTTCCGCCGGCATATACCCGCTGGTTCCAATCACCGTCGACCCGCCAACTTGATCGGACTGCACCGCCTGCACCGCCCCAAAATCGACCAGCAAAAACCGCCCGTCAGCATGTTGCATAATGTTCGACGGCTTGATGTCCCGATGAATGACCGCCGGACTCAACCCGTGCAGATACCGCAAGATCTCCACCATCTGCCTCAAAAACTCGCGCACCCCGGCATCATTCAGCCGCAAACCACCCTCGAGCTCCGCCCGCAAATCTTTGCCGTCCACATACTCCTGAACGATCACAAACCGCGTCTTCCCCTCCTCCTCAATCCGAAACGAATCGATATACGCCGGCACGCCCGGATGCGAAATCGTACGCAGCGCCGCCCCCTCGCGCTCAAAAAGCTCCACCCCTTTCCAGCTATCGACCCACTCTAACAACAATTACTTAACGACCACCTGCTTCGATGTCTTCAAGTCAACCGCAACCCACGTCCGCCCCTGCGCCCCCTTTCCAAGCTCCCGCAAGACTTCATACCGCTCACCGAGCACCACCACATCTGACACGATTTCAACCCATAATTTTCTAAAAACTTTTCGCCCGGCGCCCGCAAAAACTACCTGTTCGGACACGTGCAATACCTGCCCAGATCATAATTTTTGCCAAATTTTTGCCAAAATGCTTACCCGAGGCCTCAGGTACACCATTTTGCGCGCCAAAATGCGTCTCCGAGCTCTCAAGTAATCATTTTGCCCGCCAAAGTAGCTACCCGAGGCCTCAGGTGCACCATTCTGCCCGCCAAAGTAGCTACCCGAGGCCTCAGGTGCACCATTCTGCCCGCCAAAGTAGCTACCCGAGCTCTCAGGGAACCATTTTGCCCGCCAAAGTGCTTACCCGAGCGCTCAAGTCCCCATTTTGCCAAAAAATTACATAATTACTTCAGGGCGGCCTCAAACTCTCGCACAACTTCGCCCGCCCCCAGCACCTTATCGATCGACGCCACGCTCTTGCCGGCCTGCCAGTAATCATTGTAACCGCCGCCGCGCGTAGCATTGCGCCCGAGCTGCCAGACCGAACGCATCGCAAACCAGCTCCGCACCCAGTGCTTGGCCCGGGGATGCTGCAACATGCGCTTCGTAATTGGCCCCACAGTCGTGCCCACGCGTTTCACGTACTCCGTTTCGATCACCGATACCGGCACGCCCGAAATCCGCATCGTCAGCACAACATCTTCTTCCCGCGCAGCCAGAATCGCCGCCTTATACTCGTTGTGCGCCGTGCATTCCTTCGTCGCAATGAACCGCGTCCCGAGCTGCACGGCCTGATAGCCCATCGCCAGCGTTGCGCGAAAATCCTCCGGCGAACCAATTCCGCCCGCAGCCACCAGCGGCACACCAAAAGACTGCAAATCCTCAAACAGCTTTTCCTTGCTCTGCGTCCCTGCATGCCCGCCCGCGCGACCGTTCACGCAAATCAGCCCGTCCACGCCGCCCTCAAGCGCCCGCTCCGCCCACTTACGTTCCGTCACATCGTGATAAACCACGCCCCCCGCAGCATGCACCTTTTCCACAACCCAGCGTGGATTGCCCAGCGCCGTCACAAAAAACCGCACGCCCTCTTCCAGCGCAATATCCACCCAGGCACGCATCCGATCTTCGTAGATCTTCGATGATTTCTCGATCAGCGCATTGAACCCGACCGCGCCCCCATCATTGGCTGCAATGATTTTACGAAGCGACTCCCGCAAATCCTGCCGATGCGCAAACACAATCGACAACGGCTGCACCACACCCACGGCACCACTGGCGACCACCGCGCTGACCAACTCAACATTCGAACACGGATACATCGCCCCGCAGATCAACGGCACACGCGCACCGGTCTGCTCCAAAAAACGACTCGTCATGAAAACTTCCCTGAACTTGAACGAATTTACTCGCAACGCTTCGTTGTAGATCTGGCCCACAACGAAGCCGGAAAACGGCTCGCGTACTGATTGTAACGAACCACGGCTTCATTACAGCGCTTCAACTCGACACGAATCCGATTCTCCGCACCGATCAACTCCGCATCCTTATCGGGCGAATCCGGCCGGTTCGCAAGCATCGCCTGCACCGAAGCCTGACGCTCCTTCACGCTGGCCACCTGCGCTATACTCGCGTCCGCAGCCTCCGCCAGCCGTCCGACCTTCGAAGAAGCACTCATCGACCAGAGTCCCATCACCGCCGCCACCACAACCGCGGCGATGCCACCCAGCCGCATCCTCTTCTTTTTCTGCGCAGCCTTTTCAGCCGCCAGTCTTTCCTCGCGCAAGCGCCGCTCTTTCAGCTGACTTCGCGCCTGCTCGATATACTCCGCCGGAATCCCCAGCTCACTGCCCATCTCCGCCATTTCACTGGCCGAAAACTTCACCACATCCTCGCTTCGCAACCGCTCGGCGAGTTCCATCACATCGTCAACGTCTTCGTAGTTGGTCGTTGATTTCGCTTGTGTCTCAGCCATTTCCACCATTCTCCTCAACCAGCCTTACCAGCTCGAACCCGCACCGCCGCCGCCTGAACTGCCGCCGCCAAAACTTCCACCGCCACCGCCTCCCCCGCCTGAAGACGACGACGTAATCCGCGGCAAAATCACATCGCGTATATGGTGGTAATTGCAATGTTTGCAATGTTCCGTAATCCGCTTTAACCCCGTGGAACTGGTGGTCGCAGCCCGCACCACAACCGACTTCGTGTGCAGCGTCTTATACTTGCACCGCCTGCAGGCCGAGTGCCCCGAGAACCACTTATTCACCACCAGCCGACGCTTAAACCCGCAATCGTCGCAATAATAAAACTGATAATCGACCGAGCCTACACGCTCTTCTGTGAGCTGCCCGCTATCCAGATAAATATCATCCTGCTCCTCGGCCACCATCGACATCATCGTTTTGCATGTTGGACACGTCCGCTCCCGCTTACGCCAGTAACCCACACCGAGCGCGGAACTACCCGCCCCACCCAACAAAAATGCCAGAATCCAGCCCAGCTCGAGATCAATCGGCTCCTCGTTTCCCCGGCCAGCAACCACCTGAGAGCGCAACTCTTCCGGCGACAAACGCAACCGCTCCAGCACCGCGTCCACGCCCGCCTCAAGTCCCAGGTCGTAACGCTCCGCCCGAAAATGCGGCACCATTTTCTCGGTCTGCATCCGCTTCAACCAGCCATCCGGCAGCGGCCCTTCCAGCCCATAGCCTGTTTCCATTTCCAGCCGACGCTCACCACGCACCAGCAAGATCAGCAGCCCGTTATTGCTCTCGCGCTTGCCAATCCCCCAGGTATTGAACAGTTCCGTGGCAAAATCCTTCGGCGTCGGCGCATCCACCGATTCCACCGTTACCAGCGCAATTTCAATCCCGGTTTCTTGCTCCAGCGCCGTAAGCTTGTCGTCGATACGCGCCTCCATATCGGCCGGCAAAACATCAATCGTATCGCTCACCCACCCGTACTGCACCCGGGGATTGGGCACCTCCGCAACGCGCATTGCCCACAACGGCGAGCTTCCCCAGAGCAATGTAAACAAAAGCGTAAGCAAACAGGCCAGCGCGCCGCCCCAGACAGTTCCCCTCAAATCAGTTCGCCTCAAGATTCTCTCCATCACAGCTTCCCATCTGTTGTTGTCGAATATCCGTCGCCAATGCACCGCATTTCTGAATTCTCCACCAGAATGCACCACATAAGCCTCGGATACCAGCGCAACAAGACATGCCGTGTGATATTCGTCTCGAGAGGCCCGGCTGAATTAGTTCCCCCACACAACGTGTTTGGCGCCATTTTTCTTCAGCAAACCATCCAGCCGCTCTTTCTGATCGCCCTGCACCATAATCGCGCTCCCCTCGACCGTCGCGCCCACACCCAGAGCCTTGCGCAATTTGCGCGCCCACTGCGCCCGATCTTCGGCATCCATTCCCTCCAGCCCTTCGATGAAGGTCACCTCCTTGCCGCCGCGCCCCTTCCACTCCGAACGCAACACGACCCTGGCCGGAAACCCGCCCGCTTCCTTACTGGCTTTCTGCGGTTCTGAATGTTTCTCTACATTGTCAGTCTTCTCTTCGGATGCTTTCTCCTCTGCGACCACCTTGCCCTGCAGCGCCGCAAATGGATTGTGCCCAAAACCTTCCGCTCCGGAATCCAGAGCAATTTTCTTTTTGCCGCGTTCTTTTTTACTCATCTTCTTCTCTGTTCTCGTAGTATCGATTGTCTCGCAACACCCCGGCACCTCTATTCCTCGGACAATCACCCCTGTTTCGCAAGCAAAACCCTGCGTTTCACCCTACCAACAAGGTTGATATTTGCCCGCAGTCTGCACTACTGTTCCAATCCACTGGCACTCTTTACTTTTGATAATATGGCTTTCTGGTAACGAATTATCTGCCACCGTACATTACGTTGTTGAGGCACTTATGTTTCGCAGTCATAAACTTTCCGCAGCAGTTATTCTTCTCATCCTTCTGCTTGCTGCACCTTTTGCGCACGCACAGGAAAACACCCCGACACCCGGCCCCGGCGGCGTGCAATATCTTTTGCAAGGCAATCAACTGGTCACCATCGGCGCCGACCAGCGCCGCGAAACCATGCGCCTGCCCTGCAACGGAGAGCTTTCCGCAGCCAGCCGCACCCGCCTCTACATCAGCTGCGGCACACGCGGCGTTTTGCTCGTCTCCATTACCGATCCGGCCTCTCCTGAACCGCTCGAACTCAAACCCGTTCAGGGAACCGTCACCGATCTCTTTGTCGTCCAGAACCGCGTCTGGATTGAATTCGCAGACGGCTCCGCACAACCCGCAGACGAAGTCCTCGGCCTGCCTGCCGAAGTCATTCCGCCCACTGCGGCAGCAGAACCCGCCACGCCCGAACCGGCCGCCAGCGCACCGGCGCCGACTTCCGCTGCACCGGCACAACCAGAAGCAGCCGCACAGCCGCAAGCCTCCAGCACGCAAGCTCCGGCTGCGCCTCAACCCGAACTGGTCGGCCAGGTCATCGACTCCGGCCCCGGCTTCGTCATCATTTCCCTGGGCCGCAAAGACGGCATCGAGCGCGGCATGAACATCGAGCTCACCGAAAAAGCTCCCCTCCGACTCACCAGCGGCATGGAATCCTTCGAAGAACGCTTCCTGGATATTGGCATCGTCACCGGCCTCGAAGATTCGACCGCGCAAGTTTCTCTGTCTCGCAACGTCCAGGTCCCCAAAAGCGAAATCATCGCGCACCTGACCGACAAATCCATCGAACAGAGCCCCGCCTTTGCACCGCGTGTCAAAAACACCACGATCACCAAAGTCGGCGTACGCCCCTTCCTGCCCCTCAGCGACCGCGGCATCGGCTTTGTCATGGACGCCTCCTTTGGCTACCGCTTCAGCTTCCCACTCTCGCTCGACATCGAAATCTCGCCGTTCACCTCCGCTTTCCTGAGCGAAAACAGCACCCTGACCTTCGCAGGCGCCGGACTTCTCTCGTATGACTCCGACCGATTCCAACTCGGCATCGGCACCGGATTCTCACGCGTCCGCCAGCCCGGCCTCTTCTCCGGCAAGCTCCATAACGACGGCAACGACATTGCCTGGTCCGTCGTGCAAGCCCTGCGCATCGGCTCTTACGATGGCCGCCACATCGGTCTCCAGACCCGGTTCGTCATGCTCGACACCTGGACCTTCGAAGGCATCACCCTCAACGTACAACGCGATATGTCCTTTCTCGGCGACAACAACTGGCTTGTCGGACGTCTCAGCCACGGCCTGACCGGCCAGACTTCGCTCGAAGTCGGCCTGCGCATGCTGCTGCGCGGCAACGGTGGCAACGGCTCCATCTTCCTCACACCACTGGTCGGCGCCGTACTCGTCGGCTACGCAAACTGCGACGAGAACGCCAGCACAACCTGCACCGACAAAAACCTCACCGGCGGCCCCATGATCGGTGCCAGCATGGAATGGCGTAATTAAGAAACCAGCAATCGTTCGCGCATACTCTTTTTCAAAAAACTATGACAATATCTGCCCGCAAATAAGGTTGCTTCCCATGCAACCTCGCGGTAGCGTTACGTTGAGTTCACAGTTCGCCTACAATTCAGTGAGTTTTGTTCGTGACAAATCATTCCGTTCTTCGAACCGCCCGCCTCGCGCTCTGCTCCGTCCTGGGAACCATCACACTTTCGTCGATGCTTAGCTGCTCGCTCGTACTTGATTTCGAGCAGTGCCAGACCGACAAAGACTGCACAGCCATTGGTCAGTGCATCGACAACGTGTGCCAGGAAGCTGAACGTGAGTCGATCACTGCCCATATCGTTTCCGACACAACCTGGACGGCCGATAAGACCTACATCTTAGAAGACATCATCATGATCGTCCGCCCGGCCGTCCTCACCATCGAACCCGGCACAAAAATACTCGCCAAACGCGGCGCCGGGCTCGTTTCGCAGGCCGGTGCAAAGCTTGTCGCAGACGGCACACGTGAACGCCCCATCGTCTTCACCAGCGCCGATCCCGTCGGACGCCGCACTGCCGGCAACTGGGCCGGACTGGCCATGGTCGGCTACGCCAAAACCAACCGCTTCCCCTTCGATCTCCGCATCACCCCCGGCGAGTATGACACCAATGTTGGAGGTGACGACGACACCTGGGATTGCGGAACCCTGCGCTACGTCCGCGTTGAGTTCGGCGGCGCCGAAGTCAATGGCCAAAAAGCCCTCAAAGGCGTTACCCTGGCCGGCTGCGGCAGCAAAACCACCATCGAATACGTCCAGTCCCACATGAGCGACGACGACGGCTGGGCTGTCTTCGGCGGCACCGTAAACCTCCGCCACGTCGTCGCCACGCGTCCCCGTGACGACGGCTTCGACTTCGACACCGGCTGGCGCGGCACCGCACAATTTGTAGCCGTCCAACAAGACGTCGGCAGCGCCGAAGGTCTCGAAATCGAAAACGTTGCCGAAAAACCCGACGGCATCCCCCAGACCGATGCGCGCGTCTACAACTTCACCATCATTGGCGGCGGCCCCTCCGCGGGAAGCCGACAAGTCGGAATGTTCTTCCGTCACGGCGGCCTGGGAACCTTCTCCCACGGCATCATCACGGGCTTCAAATCCTCCGGACTCTATATCGACGGCCAACACGCTGCCGATCATGCCCTGGACGGAAAAATCAACATTCAGAACACCATCTTCCACAACCTCGGACCCGACGGCGAAACCTACTTCGATGCCGAACCTTTCACCGAATGGGGCGAAAATAGAATTCTCGAAGACTACACGCACTTCGAACAAGAAGATGCCAACAACCTCTTCGGCGTCGATCCCGGCCTGAAAGATCCCCACAGCCTCACCAACCCCGGCTGGGTTCCGTCCGGCCAGAACATCACCGGCGTCCCCGCCCCACCCGAAGGCTTCGACCCGATTGCCGTCTACCGAGGCGCTTTCGCCCCTAACCAGATCCCCTGGACCGAAGGCTGGACCGCCTACCCCCTGAACTAATCTCCACCTTGCTTTACCCACAAAAAATCCGCGCATCCTAACCGATGCGCGGATTTTTTTATGTCTCAACAACCACTCCACCCCACAAATCTCTACGCCTTCTCACTCAACGCCTGCGGCGAGTCATAAATCGAGGAGCGCGAAGTCCGGACCCGCAGGGATAGGCCGCTTTTGGCCATCCCGAGGAGTCCGGCAAAGCGATCGTCGATTTAGGACCGCCGCCCCAACCGCTCCCTCAAAATAGTAAGCTGCAAATCCGCCGACCCTCCCGGCGAAACCCGCGCCGCAAGACTTTCCTCTGGACTCCGCTCCCCGAGCCGATCCAGCTCCTCCGCAACCTGACGATACGCCTCCCGAAACGGCACACCCTCCGCCGTCAGCTCAATCGCCCTGTCCGTCGCATACATATCGCTCGAAATCGCCGCGCGCATCTTTGCCGCATCAAACTTCAAGTTCGCCAACAATTGCGGCACCAACGCCAGCGCATCCAGCCCGCTCGTCAGCGCACGCAACACCGGCCCCTTCGTCGCCTGCAAATCCCGATGATACCCGCTCGGCAGCGACAAAATCGCCCACAGCTCATTGATCGCACCCTGCGTCGGCGCCGCCGCAGCGCGCAACAGCTCCACCACATCCGGATTGCGTTTATTCGGCATAATCGACGAACCCGTCGTGTACTGGTCCGGCAGCTCCACAAACCCGAATTCCGCCGTCGTAAACAGACTCAAATCCCAGGCCAGCCGCCGCACATCCAGCAAGCTCTGATTCATCGCCATCAGCGCCTGCATCTCAAACTTCCCACGACTGTTCTGCGCATAAATCGGACTCACCTGCATCCGCGCAAAGCCGAGCTCCTCCGTCACACCTGCGCGATCCAACGGCAAATTCACGCCATAACCAGCAGCCGTTCCCAGCGGATTCGCATCGATCAGCGCACGCGTCGCCTTTGCAAGCTCCGCATTGTCGATAAACGCCTCGGCAAACGCCGCAAACCACATCCCGACCGACGACGGCACCGCACGCTGCAAATGCGTATAACCCGGCATCGGCACGTCCTTCTCCGCCTCCGCCCGCTCCAGCGCCACATCCGCCGCTTCGCCACACAGCTCCGCGATCTGCTCCAGCGCGTCAAGCAAATACAAACGCTGCGCCACCAGAACCTGGTCGTTTCGACTCCGCCCCGTATGCACCTTCTTGCCCGTTTCCCCGAGCTCAGCGACCAGGAAATCCTCGATCGCCGAATGCCCGTCCTCAAACCGCGCATCCAATACAAACTCGCCAGATTCAAACAATCCACCCAGCTCTTCCAGCTTCTTACACAGAGCCTCAGACTCGGCTTCGCTCAGCACACCAATCCGAAACAACCCGTGCACATGCGCAATCGACGCCCGGATGTCATACAAAAACAGCGCCTGATCGAGCAGCACATCCTCGCCGGCCAAAAACCGCATTATGCGCTCATCCACCGTCGTATTACTCTTCTGCCAGATCAGACCAGCCATTTTCGGATCCCTTCCAATTCGTCAAATCCACACGCCAGATTCAAATTCTGCATCGCCTGCGTCGCCGCGCCCTTCAGCAAGTTATCGATCGTCGCAACCATCACCAGCCGGCCCCCGGCCTCATCGACCGAAATCCCGCCAATCGCCACGTCATGACGCCCTGCGATATCGCGCACATGCGGAATCTCCTGCTCCACGCGCACCAGCGGCTCCTTGCGATAAAACTTCGCATACAGCTCAAAAATCTCGTCGCGATCCGCCTGCTCCTGCAACGTCGTCGAAATCGTCAGCGTAATACCCCTGAAAAACGGCGCCACGTGCGGCATAAAATGAACCGCCGTCGCAAGCTGAAAACTCACCTCACGCTCGTGCAAATGCCCGGTCAGCGCGTACGGCATCAGGTTATCCCGCAACTTCTCCGGATCGTTTTTCGGCGAAGGCGTCGTCCCTGCCCCCGAATAACCCGACACGCCAAAAACATGCGGAATATCCTGCAAACGCTCAATAATCGGCAACAAAGCAAGCTGCATGCCCGTCGCATAACAACCCGGATTCGCAATCCGCCTGGATTCCTGGATTTCATCCCGAAAACGCTCCGGCAAACCATACTGCCACTCCGCGTTGAAACGATGATCCCCGCTCAAATCCACAATCACTGCCTGCGGACATACACGCTCGATCGCATCCACAAACGGCTTCGACAAATCATTCGGCAACGCCAGAATATACGCATCCGCCGCGTACGCCGCCGCCTGCTCCGCGCTCAGATTCTCGTACTTCAAATCGCCCTGAAACGCCTCGTTATGCGCACGAACCTCCTGCCCCGCAAGCTCTCGCGAACTCACAAACACAAGCTCAAAGCCCGTATGATCGCCCAGCAACCGAATCAACTCGCTGCCCGTATAACCACGCGCGCCCACCAATCCGACCCGCTTTTTCTCGACTCCAGACATCTTCAACTCTCCGAAACCGCGTGCGCATGCAACGTCGCCGGCATATTCAGCGCAATATCCACGCACTGCTTAATCTCGTCAAAACCGCTCAAGCCGTACCAGAAAACCGTCCACGCACCGCTACGATACGTCCCCTCCGCCTCCTGGAAATACCAGGCGTTGATCGGATTCTCGCTGCGCGCACGCCAGAACAAACGCGGATTCTCCTGCTTCATCCGCAGCCACATCGACTGCCCCAGCCCCTCGCCCTGCGCCTTTTGCGTCACGCCAAATTTATCCAGATACGGAATCCCACCCTCCATCGTGATCACCGCCGTCGCCCGGTACGATTCCGTCAGATAAATCCGATGAAACGGCTTCGACTCAAAATAGTCCTCCGTCAGCTTGCGCCCAAAACACGCTTCTACCAGGTCGCGCAACTGATCTTTATCGACCGTCTCAGCACTATCGTGACGCACCACGGCTTCACCGCGCCGCACCAGCGTTCCCGAACCACGATGCGTAAACAACTCCCGCGCAAGCTGCCCCGGCGTCGTAATCGATACCGACGACTCCAACGGCAACTTGTCCAGAAGCTGCTTGATCTCCTGCAACTTCAGCCGCATCCCGGAATGAAGCCAGTCCTGCTGCATCAAAAACTCATAATCTTCCGCCAGGTTGATCGAATCGATCAATTGATCATGCTGGTTCAGCAAACCACCGGTCGGCGTCAGAAAAACAATCTTGAACGGCTCAATCGCAATCGCCAGTTCACGCGCCGCCACATCCGCATTGATGTTCACAATCTGCCCGGTCGACGTTTCACCCAGGCAACCCAGAATCGGCAAACAACCACTCCGAATGCTCGACTCAATCGCCCCGGTATGAATCGCCTTGATCTCACCGACCAGCCCGAAACGCTCGACATCCAGAAGCTCCGCCTCGATCACGCCATTCGTAATCGGCCGCGCATGCGTCCCCATCTTTTCCAGCGCATCCACCAGCCGCAGCGTCTCGTTCTGAAACACCTTACGCGCAACCTCCAGCGCCTCCGGCGGCGTTACACGCATCCCATCAATGCGCTCCGTTTCAATCCCCGCCTCTGCAAGCGCCGCATTCAACTGCGGCCCCGCACCATGAATCACGATCGGATACAAACCCACGCGATGCAAAAACGTCAGCGACGACGCAAGCGTTTCCAACTCATCTTGCAAAATCCCGCCGCCGACCTTGATCACCGCAAATTTCTTTGAGTCCAGACTCGCAAATTGCTTCAGATACTGGTCGACTTCCTTGCGACTACCAATATTTTGCAACAAACGGATGATCGTATTGCGTGTATCAGGCATGGCTTTCTTACCTACTGCAGAAACTTCCGTACGACCGGCCCATAGCCTGCGAAGAACGAAAATGTGCGAATCAATGCGAATAAAAAAGATCAGCGATCGCCGATCAAACGAACATACGACGCCGCCACAGCCTCAAGCTGCTCAAGCGCCACCCACTCGCCGGCCGTATGTGCCTGCGCGATATTACCCGGCCCAAACACAATCGCCGTGTAACCGGCCTCCGAAAACAGCGCCGCCTCCGTCCAGAAATCCACCGGATCTCCAACCTCCAACCCGATTTCCTCCACCAGCGCACGCGCAACCGGCGCCACATCCTGCGCACCAGCCTCCAGGCCACCGTCCACAAAACCTCGCGCCGGCAACGACGGACCATAAAATCCCCGCTCCCAGCGCACCGTCGTCGATTCCGACGCACACGCCTGAAACCGCGCCAACACCGCCTCCGCATCCTGGTTCGGCAACGGACGAATCCCCCACCGAACCGTCGCACGCGGCGCTATGATATTCGGCTTAATACCGCCTTCTATCACACCGACGTTGAAACAAACGCCGCTCAAGCTCCGATAATGCTCCTCATCCCGCGCGCGCTTCGCCTCGGCCACAGCCGCAGAAACCCACGCGCCCGCATGATGCAACGCATTATCCTCCAGCGCCGTCGGCGACGATGCATGACCCGCCTTGCCCTCAAAAACGCCCGTGCACGTCACGATGCCACGATGCTCCAGCACAGCCTTCGCCTCCGTCGGCTCTGCCACAATCACAGCCTCGAACTCATATCGATTGCCATGCTCGCCGCAAAAAGCCTTCACACAACGACTGCTGCCCGCTTCCTCATCCGAGGTAAACAACAACGCAACATCACCCGTCGTCCGAGCAATCGCCGCCAGCATGCACGCCGACGCGCCCTTAATATCGCACGCGCCCAGACCAATCGCCCGGTCTTCCGTCACCTGCAATCGATGCGGATCGCTCTGCCATGCGCTGTCCGCCGGCACCGTATCCACATGAAAGTTGAACAAAAACCGAGGCGTGCCGCGAACCGCTAGCAGGCTGATGCAACCATCCCCGAGATCGATCAGCTCCATGTGGAATCCCACAAGGAACCTGGTCAAATACTCGAAAATCCCATCCGTCGCGCCAATCTTGCGCGGCGGATTGCACGTATCAAATCCGACCAGCGCTTCCAGGTGCACGAGCGTTTCTTTGAGCAAATCTGTCACTTTTCATGCACCCTGATTATTCGCCAGCGTTTTCACGCGCCTGATCAGCAAGCGACCGATTCACCAGCGAATGCAGCGTCGGGCTCTGGCCCAGCAACTTGATGAACCCTTCGGCCTCCGTCACGTTCCAGTCCGCCGACTGCGCATACACTGCACCCTTACGACGCAAAATATGCGGCGAATCCACAGCCACCGCATGCACCACGCCGCCCGAAGTCTCCAGCGTCACCGTGCCGTTCACGCACTTCTGGCTCGACCGAATATACGCCTCCAGGTCAGCCTTGAGCGGCTCGTAGAAAAAGCCCTTGTACACAAGCTCAACCCACTTCTGCGCCACCACCGGCTTGAACGAATTCTGATAATGCGTCGCCGTCGCCTCTTCCAACGCACGATGCGCCGCCAGCAAACTCACCAGCGCCGGCGCCTCAAACACAATCCGCCCCTTCAAGCCCACCGTCGTATCGCCCGTGTACATGCCACGGCCCACGCCATACGCGCCCAGCTTCTGATTCAGCTTCGAAATCATCGCCGGACCGCTCATCTCCTGACCATTCAGCGCCACAGCCTCGCCGTTCTTAAACGTAATCTGCACGCGCAGCGGCTCTTTCGGCCACTCCGAAGCCGGCGCCGTCAGCTTGTACGTCTCCGGCCCGGGCGTCTGCCAGTCATCGATCTCCGAACCCGAAGTCGTCACTCCCAGCAAGTTTTCATTGATCGTGTAGCGCATGTATTTGGCGCGCGTCCCAAAACCACGCTCCGCCAAAAACGCCTGCTCGTACTCACGCACATTCGCATGCGACGCCTGAATCTCACGAATCGGCGCATGAATCTCAAAATCTCCGAGCGCCTTGACCGTCAGGTCAAACCGCACCTGATCGTTGCCCATGCCCGTGCAACCATGCGCAAACTTGTTCGTGCCCCGCGCCCGGCAAACCTCCAATGCCTTACGCACGATGATATACCGGTCCGAGCACAGCAGCGGATACTGGTTCTGATAAATTTCACCACCCTGCACGAGCGGCACCACCACTTCGTCCCAGATATCCGGCCCGCCATCGACCGTGATGTGTTCCTTCGCGCCGAGTTCCTTCGCACGATTCTCAATAAACGCGCGCTCCTCCGCATCCACACCGCCCGTATCCACGAACAGCGTAATCACTTCAAGCCCCTTCTCTTTCAAGTAAGGAACACAAAAACTGGTATCGAGACCACCGGAAAAGGCGAGTACAATTTCGTTGCTAGACATGATCGGGAGACTCCAGAAAAGGAAAGAGAAACGGAAAGGAAGCAGCACGCGTAATCATGCACCAGATGATTACGCGTAGCTTTCAGGCAGGTATGTAATAGGGAGAAAAAGAACGAAAACTTCAGGAAGAGAGCAGATGAGACATAATCGCTTTCTGCACATGCAGGCGATTTTCAGCTTCGTCGATCACCATAGAATTGGGCGAATCGATCACGCCGTCCGTGACTTTTACATTGCGTCGGCACGGCAGACAATGGCTGAAAATCCCATTGTTGGTCAGCGCCATTTTGCGCTCATCCACAATAAAATGCTTGTACGCATCGCGACCGGGCTGCTCGGTTTCAAACTTGCCAAAATACGGCAACGCACCCCAGCTCTTCGCATACACCACATCGGCGCCGCTGTACGCCGCATCGATATCATGCGTAACCGTCAGCGTGCGGCCCTGCGCGCTCGTGTATTCACGCGCATAGTTCATATAGCGCTCATCGAGCACATATTCCGGCGTCGGACACAAAAGCGTCACATCCGCGCCAAACTTTGCCGCGATCATCAGCGCCGAGTTCGCCACCGCCGTATTGAGCGGCTTCGGATGATACGTCCAGGTGAGCACGAACTTTTTACCATCCAATTGCCCGATACGTTCCTGCAACGCCATCATCATCGCCAGTTCCTGACACGGATGCGTGATCGTTTCCATATTGATCACCGGCACCGTCGCATGCTCGGCAAACGCGCGGATCACCCGATCCTGGCGGTCGATTTCCCAGTCCACAAACTTCGGAAACGCGCGCACCGCGATCAGGTCACAATAGCGCGACAGCACACGCGCCGCCTCGCGCACATGCTCCTCCGGATCTCCGTCCATGACCGCGCCCATATCAAACTCAATCGGCCACGAACCCTTGCCCGGCTCCAGCACCACCGCATGACCCCCGAGCTGATAAATGCCGATATCAAACGAGCTACGCGTACGAAGCGATGGATTAAAAAAAATCAGCGCGATCGTCTTATTCTTCAATCGCGCCTGCAATGGCGACGCTTTGAGCGCCCGCGCATCATCGATCATCTGCTGCAATACTTCGCGGGACCAGTCCGCCGTCGTCAAAAAGTGCTTCATAGCTACACAAACCCACCGCTACAAAAAACCAGCCGGTGCACACAACGCACCAGCCCAAAAACTCGCCAGCCCCTCAAACGGCGCGAATGTATGGGCATTCAGAATTCTAGTCAATGCAATGCTTTACCCGGCAAGCTGCTGCGCGCCTCCAACACCACGGCCGTAATATTATCCGGCCCGCCGCGCCGGTTCGATTCCCGCACAATTTCATTGCAACACGCCTGCAAATCACCCCGGAAATCCTGCAAAATCGCACGCATATCCTGCGTTTCCAGCAGATTATGCGCGCCGTCCGTGCACAACAAAAACACGTCGCCCGGCTCCAGATACACATGCCCGTACTCGACCTCGACCTCCGGCCGCACACCCACCGCACGCACCAGCACATTCTTATACGGAAAGTGCTCCACAAACTCCCGTAGCTCCTCGCCGCGCAACCCGCGTTGCTCAATCGCGTGATTCAACAGCGAATGATCCGACGTAAGCTGAATCAAGCGCCCCTCGCGCAAACGATACAGACGACTATCGCCCACATGTGCCCAGAACATCATGTCCTCTTCTGCATGCACCGCCACCACCGTCGTCCCCATCCCGCGCTGCTCACGGATCTCCACGCTCTGCTCATACACCGCCGTGTTGGCCAGCTTCACCGCCGTCACCAGCCGCCGCTCCGCAGCCATCATATCGTCCGACAGATCGTAAGGCATCGGCATCTCCTCCGCCTCCATATCGGCCGTTTCCTCGAAATACGCCCCGATAAGCTCGCTCGTCAAAAGCGACGCAACCTCCCCCGCCGCGTGGCCGCCCATCCCATCCGCCACCACAAACAAACCATGCTCCGGCGCCAGCAAATACGCATCCTGGTTCACCGCCCGGCAAATCCCCACGTCCGTCGCCCCCGCAAACGACATCTCAAAACCATCCCCTGCCACACCGCCACGCTCCGCAGCCTGCCGACGCGGCGGCTGATGCGGATGAATATTCACTTTCATAAGGTTCCAGAGCTCCTAAACATGAGTCCTCTATGCCCACACCCACCCCTCAAAAGGCCAGGATTTTTCCCTGAGGAATTCTAAGCATAAGCACTCCACCCCCACCGAACACCACCCCTGCCCCATAAATTTCCCCCACCGCAATCGCCTCACCTTCCCCCGTATTTTTCGAAACGTGGCATATTCACTGGCCGAACGCGTCCGAGTAGGACTTTCTTGCACACAGAAGTCCTACTCGGACGCCCGAGTAGGACTTCTTCACAGGCACACGCCTCAACTCGGACGTCCGAAAGCTACGTTTCGCTGCGCAGAACACCTGCTCGGACGTCCGAAAGCTACAAGTCCATGCACAAAACTCCTTTGCGGACGTCCGAAAGCTACTTTTCTAAGCGGGGAAGTCCTGCTCGGACCGCCGAGTGCGCCATACTGGCACACTCGCCCGGATTCAAGGGTCCGAGCAGGGACTCAGGAGGGATCAGGCCGGCGCAACTTCTTCAACCGGCTCGTTTTGCTGGATTTCCGTCTCGATACTGACAGCCTCCGGCTCCTGCGCAACCGGAGCCTTCGCGTTCCTGCGCGCCGCATACGTCGGATCTCGCCGCTTGATAAAATGCCCGGCTTCGCTTTCCAGCCCGTAGCGGACCAGAAAAGAATCGATCAGCAGCGTGTGAGCCTTGTGCGCACGATCAAAAGTAGCGCGCGCTTCCACCAGAACGGCAGTCGCCATCAGGTCTTCGCGCGTCTCCCGGTGAAACTCCTGCACCGCAGCAATCGCCGGCCGAAACGCCGCCTCAAGCTGCGCCGTATGCCCGAGATTTTTCAACTCCTCCTCGGTCTCATGCGCCGTCAAAAGGTTATCCAGCACCTCCACCTGTTTTTCGAGCGCCTGCCGCCCCAGATCGGAAGCACTGAGCTTGTAATAACGCTCATACATGCGCTGACGCCGCACAGACTCCTCCACAGAGGGCTGCATCCCCGGCGGAGGATTCAAAAGCGCATCATACGTACGACTGCGATAATACCGATAATGATCCAGCGCACTGCCCAACTCCTTCTGGACGTTCGCCCGCTCCGCATCCGTCTCACTCGCCTCCTGCGTATTATGCGCCACCTTGTCCACCAGCACTGCCCGCGCCGCCGCCAACTCATCCCGCGACGCCGCAATCGCCCCCTGGTACGCCGCGTCCCCACTCAAACGCGCCGGATCGGCCACCGCCTGAATGTCATGGCGAGACTCCAACAAACGAATCATATCTTCTTCGGTCATGATGCTTCTCCCTTCCCTAAAGCAATCGGGCCACCAAAAGCCCCGTCCAAGAACGCCTTTAGTTCCCCAAAGGCCAGCTATGATTTTTTTTACTGCATAATGAGAAGCACCATAGCCAGACCCGAATCATTCTGTAAACCCCAAAAAAACCACCCATCAAAACCCGCGCCCTCTCCCTCGCACCGCGCAACTACCTTGCACCGCGCAGCGGGACCTCTGGTCCCTGCGGAGCGAATCTGTCGTCCCAGCCCATGGCCTCTGGCCTTGGGCGTGACGTCTTAGTCATCCAACATATCTCTTCGATAAAGTGCAAATGTGTATCCGCTCATCCGGGTAATAAACTCCGTCTTATTACCTGGCGGAGCCTCGTTAGAACCAACATACCCATACTTCGCGCCTACGTTTTCCGCTAAGCTTAACATTTTCTTAGCTGCATCCATAGCAGTTATACCATCCTCGCTAATACCTACTATGGTATTGCCGTCATTCGTAAAAAATATTGTGACGAATGGTATTCCAGGACCAAAAAGCTGAACATAACACTCCTGAGCCGGGTTTTCTTCAGACCACTTAACCAGACTCTCCAAGCTTTTTAGAGTCAACTCACCATTCTCACAATCAAACACCAAAGGATCATCTTTGTCTTTAACAACACGCTCAAAGCCAGTTAGCTTGTTAAATACAGTTAAGGTGTCAGGGTTTCTTCCTTCAACAAAGACATAAACATCAACATCATACTTAAAACCCACATTCATCACTTCGACCCCACACTGAGAGGGATGCTACCATCCACCGTTTCCGTAAGCCAATACTCAGGTCCATCAGGAGAGCTCTTCCATCGATATGTATAGGTTGGTACTTTTTTATTATCATAAAGATTCATTGACTCCTCAATTGAGTCTGCGTTGCGTTTAACATAGTTAATTGCTGCGTTCAAAGCTTTACGATGTTCATCAGCAGTCCTTTCTCTGAAATTCCCTAAATTCCATCCACGCTCATTTGCTCTAGACCAGACATGCTTAAAATGCCTTTGTTCTGCCTGCGTCATGCTTTTCCAAGGGCTGTTAAAGCAATTATGCACCCACGCCCCAAGCTCCCCAACGAAATAGGAGTGGAACTCCTCCACACCGAAGTTGTAAACGGTCTCGATGCGTTGGGTGGATTCAAGCGCTATAATACGTAACAGCCCGTCCCTGCTATCTGGAACATGATCATTGACGTTCAGCTCATCGACGCGGGTCCAGCCCTGGCCTTCGACATAAAAAGGATGGTTGGCGGTGGCTTCAATAATCTCAAGAGTGCCATCCAGGGCGAGAAGCTCGATACGGATGATGGCCTTATCAGCGTTCGAATAGGGATCAACAACTTCCCGGCAGCCGAACTCGCCGGTCTCCTCGCTTCGGCTCAAAACAAACTCGCCGGCACGGACGTGTTGGATGGGTTTGAGGGAGCCGTCGCACATGAGGACGGGCGTGTCTTCGGTGAAGCTGCATTGCCTGCCTACAGCGCTTGCGACTGGTATGTCTGTGGCTTTTCGAGCTCTGGATGCTGCATTGCCTACCGCTTTGCCT
Source organism: Lujinxingia vulgaris (assembly GCA_040393065.1). Taxonomy (GTDB): domain Bacteria; phylum Myxococcota_A; class Bradymonadia; order Bradymonadales; family Bradymonadaceae; genus JACCWM01. The sequence continues at coordinate 40,586 of JBEBUW010000002.1, forward strand.
CCTTTGAATGCAGGACCAACTCCCAGCGTTACTACTTCGAGCATAGCTTCGTGACCATCGCGCGGAAGAATCATGCCAGCTACTTCAGACAACACCATACCAGTAGCGGCTGCATACCGTATGAATTCGCTGTCGGAGTACTGATAATGCTCGTCATAATACTCTTGTGCGTCGATAATCGTGGTATCAAAAAAATTCCCGAGATGATCAAAACCGCGTTCAACCAATTTTCCAGTTTGATAAGCCCATAGGCCAGGACCCTGCGGCATTCTATAGCTGGTTGAATTTCTATTGATTTGACCAAACCCGTTTACCGAAAGCCCATACGGATCCCAATAATTGATCGGATCAAACCCGGCGTACGCATACAGATTATACGAGTCGATGTAGCCCAGCGGGTCTGGCGAGATAAACTGGGCCAGGCGCGGCGAATACCAGCGGGCGCGCATGTGGATGAGGCCAGTGACCTCGGAGCGCAGCGCACTGGTAAACCCAAACGGCAGGTTGTTGACGTTCGGGCATTCCCCATCATCACACAGGATATTCTCCTGTTTATCATACAACCGCGTCACCCCGTTCGGGTCGTACTCCGCGGTCTGATTGATTTCCAGATCCGTCGTATTCCAGGCTGCGACGATGGAGTTACGTTCGTCAATACAGTCATGAAACCGACGAACTTGCGTACTTACTTGCCGAACGCGCTGGAAATAGACTTTCTTGCGCTGGAAAACCCGTTTCCACTCCTGAAATACGTCAGGTTGGCACACTCAACCATGAATTCCAGTACTGGAAATGGACTTTGCTCGCGCCAAGAAGCCCGTTTCCAGTCCTGGAAACGGGCATTTTCGCGTCAGGAAGTTCATTTCCAGCGATGGAAACGGATTTTCTTGTGGAGAGAAGTCCGCCTCCACAAGAAAATCCAAAAGATGTGTATCAGGGAGAAAGGAAGGAAGGAAGGAAGGAAGGAAGGAAGGAAGGAAGGAAGGATCAGACCGGCGCAATGTCTTCAACCGGCTCGCTTTCCTGCCGGTGACGCACCCAAAGAGAATGTAAACCGGGATTTCCCCTCCGGTTTTCAGGTGCTGATTACGCCTGCAAAGACCGCGTTACTCCATCCGGCCAAGCCTGGTTCATCAGAAGCAAGTGCATTCCACGCAGCACGTTTAAACTACGGCAGTCAGCCAGCTACATTATTAAGGAGGCCATAATAAGCCTTGAGAAAAACGTTCGCTAATAAACTTTTCGCGAGCTTCGAAGTCTACTCCATCAAAATAAGCATTCAGCTCATCCAAAGCTTCTTGTGGTCTTGTTTGACCAAGCTGAAGCGCCCTTTTTAATGCTGGAATATCTTCTTTAAACACATAAGATCCCTCTATATCCTCTAATAAATGACTAATTTCAATCAGCATGAACCGCGGATCATCAACGGGAGGGTCAGGCCATCCTCCTGCTTCTAATTCCTTTAGATCTTCAGCGAATGCACTTACCTCCCATGATGGAAACTCACCGGTTTCCCAGTCCTGCAACACACGTAACAGGTCGGCATAATCAAACTCATCCAGGGAGTGAAACTCTTTATCTTGCCAACGCGCTGCTTCAGGAATTGAAGTAGAAGATTTTTTCATCATCCAGAATCTCTTATCGTGATTGGTTGAGCTGGAATCGTGCTGTGCTCATTTTGTAGGACACAAACACTTATTGTTTCAATCTCAAGAAAACAAAAATCCCGGCAGGAAGGCATCCTGCCGGGATTTTTTGATCAGCGTGCTGGTCTAGAAATTACTGCACGTTTTCGAACAGAGCGGCTGCGCCCATGCCGCCGCCGATGCACATGCTGACGACGCCGTAGCGTCCGCCGCGGGCTTTGAGCTCGCGAAGCAGCGTTCCGGCAAGGCGGGTGCCGCTGACGCCGAGGGGGTGGCCGAGGGCGATGGCGCCGCCGTTGACGTTGAGTTTGGCGGGATCGATGCCAAGCTCGCGTGCGCAGTAGAGCGACTGGCTGGCGAAGGCTTCGTTGATCTCGAAGAGATCGATGTCATCGACGGTGAGGCCGGCTTTTTCGAGGAGCTTGCGGATAGCCGGAACCGGTCCGATTCCCATGATGTCGGGGCGAACGCCGGCGACCTGGAATGCACGGTAGTAGCCAAGGGGCTCGACGCCGAGTTCTTTGGCTTTGTCGGCGGTCATGAGGACGACCGCGGCGGCGCCGTCGGTGAGCGGCGAGGCGTTGGCGGCGGTGACGCTGCCCTTGGGGTTGAAGGCCGGGCGAAGTTTGGCGAGCACTTCCAGGGTGGAGTCGGCGCGGGGGCCGTCGTCCTGGCTGACGGTGATGGGCTTACGGTTGCCTTCGGCATCGACGATGGTGGTTTCGACGTTGACGATTTCGCCGGCGAAGAATCCGCGCTCTTGAGCGGCCGCGGCTTTCTGGTGGCTGGCGAGTGCGAAGGCGTCCTGATCTTCGCGGGCAACTTCGAATTCGCGGGCGACGTTTTCGGCGGTGGTTCCCATCGGGCAGTACAGCTCGGGGATGGTTTCCATGGCCTCGGGGTTGGCCGAGATTTTGTTACCGCCCATGGGGATCATGCTCATGGACTCGGTGCCGCCGGCGATGGCGACGTCGATGGCGCCGATCATGATGCGCTCGGCCATTTGCGAAATGGTCTGCACACCGGAGGAGCAAAAGCGGTTGACGGTCAGGCCGGGGACGGTGTCGGGCAGGCCGGCGATCATGGCGGCGGCGCGGGCGACGTTCATGCCCTGCTCGGCTTCCGGCATGGCGCAGCCGATGGCGACGTCTTCGATTTCAGCCGGGTCAAGGCCGGGGACTTGTTCTACGGCAGCCTTGATGGTCAGGGCAGCCAGGGTATCGGGGCGCGTGTCTTTGAGCAGACCGCGGTTTGCGCGGGTAAAGGGCGTGCGCACGTAGGAAGCGATTACGACATCTCGAAGCGTAGTCATGTATGTATTCTCCGTTGAGAAAAGCGGCCCGATGGCTCGGGCCGTTTAAAATCGAACTTGCGATGGTTTAGTTGCGGAGCGGTTTGTTGTTCATGAGCATGTACTGCATACGCTCCTGCGATTTGGGTTCGCCGCACAGCTTCATGAAGGCTTCGCGCTCCAGCTCGAGCAGGGTTTCTTCGGTCACGAGGGAACCCGGCGAGGTCTGGCCGCCGCACAGAACGTTGGCAAGGGTTTTGCCGACCAGGCGGTCGTGCTCGGAGATCTGGCCGTTGGCGACCATGCTGTAGAGCATCATGTCGATGGTGGCGGCGCCGTCGGGACCGGGCAGACGGAATTTCGTCTTGCGCGGCGGACGGAATGCGCTTTTCGCCAGACCGAGCGCGGTTTGCTTTGCGTCGTAGAGCAAGAAATCGCGGTTGATGGTGATGCGGTCGGTCTGCGAGAGGAAGCCCATTTCGCGTGCTTCTTCGGCGCTTTTGGCAACGGAGCCCATGCCGATGGAGAGGAAGATTTTCTTGATGAACGGGAACGGATCGAAATCCTTGTCATCGGCGTAGGGGCCCATGACGTTGCGCATGAGCTGCAGGTTACCGCCGCCGCCGGGGATGAGACCGACGCCGACTTCGACCAGGCCCATGTAGAGTTCGCCGGCTGCCTGGACGGCATTGGCACCCAGGGTGACTTCGGCACCGCCGCCGAGCGTAAGGCCGGCCGGAGCGGATACGACCGGTTTCCAGCTGTAGCGCATGCGCTGGTTGGCTTCCTGGAAGCTCTTGACCATGCTTTCGATGGGTTCCCACTGACCGGCCTGTGCGTTCATGAGCACGAGCAGGAGGTTGGCGCCGGCCGAGAAGTTGTCGGCGTCGTTTCCGATGACCAGACCTTCCCAGTTGGCTTCCACTTCGTCGATGGATTTGTGCATCATTTCGATGAGATCCGGATCGATCGAGTTCATCTTGGTGTGGAACTCGAGCAGTGCGATGCCGTCACCCATGTCGTGAAGCGATGCGCTGGCGTTGCCGAAGACTTTCTTGTCGGATTTTTTGAGATAATCGACGTTGACTTCGCGTTCGGTGCGCTCGATGGCTTTGTAGCCTTTGGAGGCTGCGTCGTAATAGTACTGCGTGGGGCCTTCCCATTTGTAGAAGCTTTCGACGCCGGCTGCGATCATTTCATCGATCCATGCGGGCGTGGCGATGCCGGCTTCTTTCATGGCGTCATAGGCCCATTTTACGCCGAGAGCGTCCCAGGTCTGGAAGGGGCCGAGATCCCAGTTGAAGCCCCAGCGCAGGCCGCGGTCGATGTTGACGATATCGTCGGAGATTTCGCCCAGGCGACGTGCGGTGTACGCAAGCGAGCGCAGGGTGACTTCTTTGGCGAATGCGGCAGCCTGGTCGGTGCCTTCGACGACAACCTTGCGGATGCGGTCAGCGGGCGCGCCTTTGGCTTTGCCGATGCTATCGAATTTGGGTTTGTTCTGTGCGCGGTATTCAAGCGTTTTCAGGTCAAGCGTCTGAATGCCTTCGCGGGTTTTCTTGTAGAAGCCCTGGCCTGCTTTCTGGCCGGTCCAGCCTTTTTCGACGAGCTGGCTCATGAAGCCCGGGACGTTGAAGATTTCGCGTTCTTCGTCTTCGGTCAGGGTGTCGTAGCAGTTTTTGGCGACGTGCACGAACGTGTCCAGACCAACGAGGTCGGCGGTGCGGAACACTGCGGAGCCCGGGCGGCCCATGGGCTTGCCGAACACGGCGTCGACGCCTTCGGGAGTCATCTCGTATTTGTCCATGGCATGCATGATGGTCATCATACCGTGGACGCCGATGCGGTTGGCGATGAAGTTCGTGGTGTCCTTACCGAAGACGATGCCTTTGCCGAGGACTTCGCTGCCGAATTTGACGACGGTTTTGGTCACTTCGGGATCGGTGTCTTTGCCTTCGACGATTTCAAGGAGCTTCATGTAGCGCACGGGATTGAAGAAGTGCGTTACGATAAAGCGCTTGCGGAAATCGGCGCTGCGGCCTTCGAGCATGCCTTCGATCGACAGGCCGGAGGTGTTGGAGGCGATGATCGCGTTCGGGTTGGCGTGCTCTTCGACCTTGGCGAAGGTATCCTGTTTGATCTTGAGGTTTTCCGGGACAACTTCGACGATCAGGTCCACTTCCGCAAGATAGCCCAGATGATCGGTGGTGTTACCGACGATGATCAGATCCAGATCTTTCTTCGAATAGATCGGCGAAGGATTGGCTTTTTTCAGGGCTTCTTTGTTGGCGGTCGCAATCCGGTTACGAAATGCCGGATCTTCGACGTTGTCTTTGGGACCAGGATTGAACGGAACGATGTCCAACAGATACACCGGAATTCCGGCATTGGCTAAATGAGCAGCAATGCCGCTGCCCATGACGCCGGAGCCGATAACTGCTGCACTACGAATGCTTTTGGTGGCCATGAAACTCCCTTACATTGATTGAAGTTGGCTAAAAATTGAAACACGACGATCACGCGCTGCTTTATAGTGAAGTCCAACGCGAAGGGTCAAGAGTGAATGACGATTCATTTTTTCTCGACCCGTAGATGCTTTCTGGAATAACGCAATGATCAAACGGCATTGCCCAACACGAAACTCTCCGCTATGAGTCCGACTGGATGAGAGCGGTTTATCAAGATTTTGGAGGAACAACCGATGATTGAACCATCTGTACTTGCAACAAAACTGAAAGCAGCCTTCAACGACGCAATTGTCGAGGTGCGCGATCTGACCGGGACCATGGATCATTATGAAGTCACGATCGTATCGCAGGCATTTGAAGGCTTGATGCGAATTAAGCGCCACCGGCTGGTTTATGACGTGCTCGAAGAAGAGCTCAAAGGGCCAATTCATGCGCTGACGCTGCAACTTTATACGCCAGCCCAGTGGGAGCAGGCGCAATAACTATTGTTCAGGCGCAAATAATCCGGAATGAGACGAATTTTCGACCGGTTTTGCTTGCGTAAGATTTTTCTTCAGGTAGGAAAGCGAAACGAAGTTCACGCTTCAACGTAAGGAGTTCAAAAATGAGTGACGAGAAGAAAGGATTTTCTCTGCCCCTGGCGAGTACCCCGGAAGGATCCCCGGCCCGCAGCCGTGCGGAAGGTGGGGATATTCTCAGCGAAATCGCCAAGGAAGTCAGTGAAAACGCAGTCGTTTTGTATATGAAAGGCATGCCGGATTCGCCGATGTGTGGATTTTCGGCCCGTGCCAGCGCGATTCTGCAGAGCTATGATATTCCGTTTTATGCGGTCAATATCCTGGCGGACCAGGAAAAGCGCGAAGGTATTAAGGTGTTTTCGAAGTGGCCGACGATTCCCCAGGTTTATATCCACGGAGAATTTGTAGGCGGTTCGGATATTTTGATGGAAATGCATGAATCTGGTGAATTGGCAGATGCTCTCAAGTCTGTGATGGAGCAATGAGAATCGGGCTTGACATGCGGGAATGTGGATCTTAGTGTCCGCACCTTCGTGCCACCCCGTTTTCGTTCTCGAAGCGGGCTCACTGTATAGCGAAGCTTAAAGAGTTAAAGCGGAGAATAAGGTCAACATGAGTGTTCGATTAAGATTACAGCGCCACGGCGCAAAAAAACGCCCTTTTTATCGTCTCGTTGCTACAGACAAACGCAACTCCCGTGACGGTCAGTATATTGAATTGCTTGGCACCTACGATCCGATGGTCGAGCCGCCTTCTGTTCGTATCAACCGCGAGCGCGTTGATTACTGGCTTAGCGTCGGTGCCCAACCCTCCGATACGGTTGGTGTATTGATCAAGAAGATCGATGCTCCGCATGTTGTCGATCTGAGCAAATCGGGTGCAGAAGAAACGGCTCGTCGTGAGAAGCGTGAGCAGAAAAAGGCTGCGATTGAAGCACGTCGCGCTGAAACCACCAAAGCAGCAACCGCTGCTGCAGAAGCTGCCGTTGAAGCTGCTGCCAGTGCAGCTGTGGCTGAAGAAGCCTCTGCAGAAGCAGAAGAAGCTGCAACCGACGCTCCGGCCGAAGGTGGCGAAGAGGCCTGAGAACCTTTTGAGATCAGGCATTTTCGTACGAATGTTCGCATAAACCCGCACCACGATCAGGAAGTATTTCATGGCACTGACAGATAACGAAGCGATGGAACAACACATCGAATTGATTCGATATCTGGCCAGTTCGCTGGTCGGTGAGGATGTCGGGTTTGATGTGGCAGGCAAGCTGACGGACGATCAAATTCGGATCGAACTCCATGTTCCAGAAAGCCATCGCGGCCGAGTGATCGGTCGCGGCGGTCGCCTGGCTCGTGCCCTGCGAACAGTCTCTGCTTCCGCAGCTATCGCAACGGATAAAACCGTTGTGCTCGACATCGTCGATTGATTCTTTAGCACTTGTAAATCAATCCATACATTTACGATGGAAAAATCAGCCATGACGAAGGCTCGTCTCGTTATGCTCGGAAAAATCGGCCGCCCTCACGGTGTTCATGGTGAGGTGCGGCTCTTTTTGTTCAACCCGGAATCCGAATCCCTGGCGGCCGGAAGTACGATCGTCGTTCATTTTGAGCGCGGCGATGAAAATATCGTGCTGGAAAGCGTTCGCTATGTGGACAAAGGCGTGCTGGCGCAATTTAAAAATGTGGCCGGACGTGATGCCGTGGAGCGTTATAAAAACTGCGATTTTTCGATCTCCTATGATCAATTGCCTCCGGCCGAGGAAGGCGAATTTTATCATATCGATCTGATCGGACTCGATGTTTTGTTGAGCAACGACGAAAACGACGAACTCCAGTCTTTTGGAGTGGTGGACCGTTTTTTTGATTCGGGAACGAATGACGTCATGGTCGTGCGTCAGCTCGACGGTAAAGAACTGTTTGTACCGATGTTTGACGATACGATTGAGGACATCGATGTAGAACATGGTCGCGTGGTTCTGGCGCCGCTGGAAGGCTGGGCGCCGGTTGAATCGGACAACAAACGCGATCGCAAAAAAGGCAGTGAATCTTGAGTGCTCCCTTCACCATTCAGGTGCTCAGTCTGTTCGGCGAGTATTTTCAGAGTCCGCTTGCAACCAGTATTACGGGTAAGGGGATCGAAAAAGAATTGTTCGTGGTCGAAACCGTGGATATTCGCGCTTTTGCGACAGATAAACACAAAACCACAGACGATGTACCGTTTGGCGGCGGCGCGGGAATGGTCATGAAGCCCGAACCGCTGGTGGCAGCCCTTGAGTTTGCGCGCGAACGTCAGCCCGAAGCACTGCGGATTTTCATGTCGCCCGACGGCGAACCGTTCAGCCAGGCGATCGCGCAGGAGCTTGCAGATTCGCCGGGGCTGATTCTTGTGTGCGGTCGATACGAGGGCATTGATGAGCGCGTGCGTGAAGGTTGGATCGATCGAGAGATTTCTGTCGGTGATTATATCCTGACCGGTGGAGAACCGGCAGCGCTGATTGTGATCGATGCCGTCACGCGTTTGCTTCCCGGTGTGCTGGGCAATGAAACGTCGATTATTGACGAGAGTTTTTCTCGGCCGCGGCTGGAATATCCGCACTACACACGCCCGCGCGAATTTCGTGGCCGTTCGGTGCCGGATGTGCTGTTGAGTGGAAATCACAAGGCGATTGCCGACTGGCGCGAAGCTCAATCCGAACAGCGCACGCGCGAAAGACGGCCGGACTTGCTCGAGCGCGATAAGCCGGAGCACTGATACGCCGCAAATCCTGATTTTTGGGGTGCTGAAAAGCCGTGTACTCATTGCACGCGCGGCGTTTTTCAGAGTATGAGATAGCGTGGCAGATTATGGTCCAATCATTCAGGATTTCGAATGTTGCGTGTTCATGTTCGCGTCGTATTTCTTACTCTTTTGATCGCCAGCAGCACGGGACTGGGTGCAACTGAGATTTTTGCGCAGGAACCAGGTGCTGATGCTGAAGAATCCGCCGATGCGTTGATTCACTTTGCAGATCCGGCACTGATTGCTCTTGAGGAATCCGAGCCCTTTGATTCAGCGCGCCCTTCCGCGCATCAAGATGCCGCATTTCAGGGTGGTCTGCATTATCGCCTGTGGGCCGATGGCCTGATGGTTGACGACTCCTCGACGGATGCCAATAAGGAGCAGGCAATTTTTCAACGCCTGCGCGCCCATGCCAGACTCAACCTCGGTGCCTTTGAAGCTATTTTGAGCGGTGATGCACTTACCGGACGCCTGGCAGGAGATCCCTACGCGCAGGTTCCCCACGGAATCGAAACCGGCGCTGTTCCCTACTCCGGCATCGCAACGAATGGCGCCAGTATCTTTGATGCGCGCGAAATTTACGGCGGATGGCACGCACCGGTTGGTCAATTCCGACTGGGCCTGCAAACCAGCGACTGGGGTCTGGGAATTCTGGCCAACAATGGTTCGGACGACAACGAACGCATTTTCGGACAAACCTTTGGCGGCGACCGCGCCTTTCGCGCACTTTTTGCCACCGCTCCGCTGCGCGCATTTTCGGAATCCTACATCGCACAAAACACCTATCTGGCCGTAGGCGGCGATGTTGTCTACCGCGACGAAAACGCAAGCTACGACCGTGGCGACCGCGCCTACCAGGCAGTGTTATCCGTATTTTTTCAGGACGCACAAACAACGCTGGGCGGCTACATGGCCTACCGCGCTCAGACCGATGTTTCCCGGGACGAACTCGACATACTCGCCCTGGATCTGCATGCAGCCCGCATCTGGTATGCTGACGACGCACACTGGAAATTCCGCACCGCCGCCGAAGCCGCATTTTTGACCGGCTCCACAACCCGCGCCTATGCGCCGGATGCCACGCCGATGAGCGTGCGCGGCCTGGGCGTAGCGGGCGAACTCGAAGTCCTGCATCGCCCCACCGAACTCGGGCTGAACCTTCTTCTCGGCTATGCGTCGGGCGATGTAAATTCAAGCGACGACACGCTGTACCGCTTTCGATTCGATCCGAATTACAAAGTCGGACTCGTGCTTTTTGATCACTATTTGCCGGCGATTTCCCGCGAAGGATTTCAGCGCGCCACCGATCCTGAAAAGAGCGGATACCCGCCGAAAGGCGTAGAGCAATTGATTGAAACCGGCGCGGTTGCCAATGCCTATTATCTCAATCCCCAACTTCAATTCGGCCAGGATATGGGCTTTCTGGCGGCCGTTGGCGCACTTTTCGCGCGCTCCGATGTTGCCATCTACGACCCGTACGAGACGCTCGTGCAAGGCGGAACGCCACGTGGCCCGAGAGGTCGCGCGCAGGCCGGCCACGATCTGGGCTGGGAACTCAATGCCGCCGCGCAATATCGCTACCGACTCGTCAGCAACCTCGTGCTTGAAGCCCGCGCAGAGTATGGAATTCTTTTCCCCGGCTCAGCTTTTGATGATGCTGCAGGGAATGCAGACGATTCCCAGAGTTTGCTGCGCGCACGCTTCGCAATCCGCTGGTAATTTTCCGGCCCCCCGGATACAGCGTTTCCGCTCACGGCAACCTGACAGGCAAACATGAGCAAAGCATCAAAAACCTTTCAGCCCGAACCACTTACCTGGCGCGATTGGCTGCTGGCCTTTCTTATTTTCGCAGGCACGCTTGCCCTGTTGCTTGCCACGATGCAGATGGGCTACGCACGCGACGAAGGCTTTTATTTTCACGCCGCCTACAAATACATCGGCTGGTTTGAAGAACTCTGGAAAAACTTCCAGGACGGCAGCTTGCGGACAAGTTTTACGCAGGCCAACATCGACAAACACTGGAACTACAACCCGGAACATCCGGTTCTGGTCAAAACCGCCTTCGCCCTCAGCCACAAGCTGTTCCACGACATTCTTGGCTGGCTAAGCCCCGCCACAGCCATGCGCTTGCCCGGTGCGGCCAGCGGCGTATTCGCGGTCAGCCTGGTATTCGTGTTTGCGCGCCAAATTTTCGGGCGAATGGCCGGCGTCATCGCTGCAGGTGCACTGCTTTTTCAGCCGCATTTTTTCTTTCACAGCCACCTCACCGTTTTTGACGTTCCCATTGTCGCCCTTTCGCTGGCCGTTATTTACAGCTACTGGCGAAGCTATGACAGCAAAGGCTGGGCGGTGATGACCGGCATTTTTTGGGGTCTTGCGCTCTCCACCAAACTCAATGCGTTTTTTCTGCCAATCGTACTCGGCGCACACTGGTTCCTGGTCAACTGGAAACATTTCAGGCTGTTCCGCAACGATTCCAATCAACTCCGAGTCGCCATTCCGCCAATCCCCTGGGCACTGGTTTCGATGGCGCTGCTCGGCCCCCTGCTCTTCGTCGCGCTGTGGCCCTACCACTGGTTCGAGACCATTCCTCGCATCAAGTGGTACATGAATTTTCACCTGCAACACGAACATTATTTCGTGCAGTACCTGGGCAAAAACCTGCAGCAGCCGCCCTTCCCCATTTCGTATCCCTGGGTGATGACGCTTCTTACCGTACCGGCCACAATTTTACTGAGCGGCGCCATCGGCACCCTGTATTATTTGCGCAATAACGGAACGCTGGAGCGCCTCCAAAGCTGGACGACCGCACTGCGTGAACGAAAGCTGTTGCGCACACCCACGTCCGATCCGCGCGGCACTGGCTTGTTGCTTGCCATCAATTTCTTGTTTCCCATCACCCTGATTTCTTTGCCCAACACCCCGATTTTTGGCGGCACCAAACACTGGATGCCCGCCATGCCATTTCTGGCCATTCTCTGCGGTGCTGGCGCTGTTTTTGCCGCACAAGAGGCTGTAAAAGCCCTCAAGGAACGTTTTCCCCAGACCAAGCGTTTGGTACCTGCGCCGGCCTTAAGCGCTTTGCTTGGCCTGTGCGTCGTCGGCCCGGCAATCTATGCGACCGCACACAATCATCCCTACGGAACAGCCTATTTCAATGAATTGGCCGGCTCCCATCGCGGTGCCGCAGATCTCGGCATGGCCCGTCAATTCTGGGGCCATGTCTCGCTCCACGGCCTGCCCTATCTGAACGAAAATGCGCCCCAAAACGCACTCGTCTGGAATCATAAAGTCGTCGGGACCGCCTGGGAAATGTACAAACGCGAAGGTTTATTGCGCAAAGATCTGAAGGCGAGCTCCATGGGACGCAGCCAGTATGCACTGCTCCATCAACAAAAAGAATTTACCCACCAGCAGATTATGCTCTGGGAACTGTATGGAACTCTTGCTCCGGTATATACCGCTGCCATTGACGGCGTTCCTTTACTCAGCGTGTACGAAAAGAAAAGCAAATCGGATTTTAAACATCCAACATCGCCACGACGCGCAATTCGGACGCATCATTACTAGAATTTCAAAGCGATTTCATCCGTTTAGAGCAGTATCATGTGCCCGGCGCACCTATTATTATTGACCTTTGAGAACAGGCTATTTCGATGACTACAATGCAGGCGATCCTCGATATTGTTCGTGCAGAACCGATCAACATGAAAGCTCTGGAAGAAGCCTTTGACGATGCAACGCCCGCAGACCGCGTCGCGGCAATTCGTCATTTTTCACCCGGAATTCAGCGCCGTCTGTTCGATGCCGCGGCGGGCCAACGCGTGACGCTCGCACAGATCGTACCGCCCGACACCGGGGAACTCGTCGAAGTCATCCACGAAGGCCAGAACACGCTGCCGGCGTTTCGAGCCTTCCAAAAACGTTTTTGCAAGCCTTCGGCCGCAGCAGCCTCCCCTACCCGTCAGGAACTCTGGGGCTATAACCACCAGACTTTTTCCGGTGTAACCGGCCCCGGATATTACGTCGCCTACGATGATGAAGAAACCGGCGAAGTTGTCATCGACTATCGTGCCCTTCCCCCGGAACATCCCGAAAACTGGCCGGAAATCATCGACAACAAGGCCAAACTCGGTCGCTTTGTGTACTACGGAATGGTCGACCGCCTGCGCCGCGTTTCAGAACACGTCACAATCGGACGTGCCTACAAAGCAAAACCTATGAGCGCATGGTTCGTGCTGGTTCGCCAGGACTAACCCCGCGATAAGTACCCTCATGGAACAACTCTTCGACTACGCTGCCAAACTCGCCGTTATCCCGCACGAGCCGGGCTGCTATCTGATGAAAGATCGGCGCGGCCGCATCATCTACATCGGCAAAGCCAAAGATCTGAAAGCCCGGGTACGCAGCTATTTCGCGCTCTCCTCCGGCGATCCACGCGCCTTCGTCAAACGCCTTCCTCATATTCTTGGCGACATCGAAACGATCATCACCGCCAACGAAAAAGAGGCGCTGATCCTCGAAAACACGCTGATCAAGGCGCACAAACCCCGCTACAACGTCCGTCTGAAAGACGATAAAAACTTTCTGTCCTTACGCATCGATCTGAAAGCGCCCTGGCCGCGTGTGGAAATCGTGCGCAAACCCCGCGAGGACGGCGCACTTTATTTCGGTCCCTACCACTCCTCGCATTCCGTTCGGCAAACGCTACAAGTGCTGAACAAGCACTTCATGCTCCGCACCTGCCAGGACACCGTGCTCGCCAACCGCTCACGCCCTTGTCTGCAATACCAGATCAAGCGCTGCCCGGCTCCCTGTGTATTTCCGCTCGATCGTGAGGAGTACATGCACAGCGTCCGCGAAACGATTCTGTTTCTCGAAGGTAAAGGCGACGAACTGATCCGCCGCCTCCGAGAAAGAATGCTCGCGGCCAGCGAAGAAATGGAATTTGAGCTCGCTGCCCGCTATCGCGACCAGATTCAGTCCATTGAAAAAGTCCTGGAACGCCAGATTGCCGTCGGCGCATCCGACGTCGAACGCGATGCTTTCGGCTACTACCGCGAAGGCGATCGACTCGTCATCCAGGTCGTGCAAGTACGCGCAGGACGACTGGAAGGCGCACGCAGCTTTGGTTTTTCTGAACAAGAGTTTCCTGACGTAGAAATTCTCTCCAGCTTTTTGAACCTCTACTACAACTCCGGCAATCACATTCCCCGGGAAATCTGTCTGCCCTTCGCTATGGAGCAAGAAGACACCACAGCCTTTGCCGAGCTTTTGCGCGAGCTGGCCGGCTACCGCGTAGAAATCAATGTTCCCCAACGCGGACCGAAACACACCCTGGTCGAAACCGCCATGACCAATGCCCGTCATAGCTTCGAAAGCGAACATGCACACGACGTGCGAACCCGCGACCTGCTCGAAAAACTCCAGGCGCGTCTCGGACTGCAAAACTATCCGCAACGCATGGAATGCTACGATATCTCAAACCTGCAAGGCTCGCAGATCGTCGGCTCCATGGTTGTTTTTGAAGATGGTGTCCCCGAAAAAAGCGAATACCGCCACTACAAAATGAAGGAAGTCCAGAGTCAGGATGATTTCGCAAGTATGCGGGAAATGCTCACACGCCGTCTCAAAAAAGTTGTCGAAAACGATGAATCGCCGCCCGATCTGCTTGTCATCGACGGCGGCCGCGGCCAGCTCGGCCAGGCCATGGCTGTGCTCGAAGATCTGGGCCTTCACGAAATCGACGTTATCAGTCTGGCTGAATCCAGAGTCGACAAAATCGGTTTCACAGACGAAACCGTCACCCGTAGCCCGGAACGAGTCTTCTTGCCCGGACGCATGAATCCTGTCGTTCTCCGACAAAACAGCGCCGAATTATACCTTCTGCAACGCATCCGTGACGAAGCGCATAACTTCGCCAATTCGTTTCACAAACAACTTCGTCGTCGCCAGAGCCTGCTCTCCAGCCTGGACGATATCCATGGCGTCGGCCCAAAAACCAAACGCGACCTCTTACGTCATTTCGGCAGCCTGAAAAGCATCAAAGAAGCCTCTCTCGCTGAACTCCAGAACGTACGCGGCATCGGCGCTGTGACGGCTCAAACCATCTATGACTTTTTCCAATCCAGCTCCCCCCCTGATTAAATATAGTTTTGAAACACGCACGTAGATCATGGGCCAGACTTGGTCGGCCAGCATTTGTGCGTGCCCACGCGCTTGCCCAAACAACAGTTAATGCGCCAGACGCTCTTCAAACTGTCGGACAACTTCTTCCTGGAAAAACAACAGCCCACCCAGATTCTTGCGCCGCATATGGGAAAGCCTGCCCAGAATATCTTCAAACTGCCCCAGAAACTCACGCATCCAGGTGCTATTCAACTCCTGCGCATGCAAAACCTCAGCACTGACCAGACTCTCTCCCACCATCAGCACATCGGCCAAAGGCGTGCCCTGCTCCAGATTGTTCAAAAGCGGCACGCTCCAAGCCTGCGCCTGCTCAAGCTCCTGCTCGATTTCCCCATAAATCTGCAGCAATTCCTCAAATACAAAATCAATCTGCTCTTCACTCAACTCGCCGCCATTCAACAGCCCGAGCACCCTGGTGAGCCGCGTCTGCAACGCCCGCAACCGGCGCGTCATCTCCTGCACCATCAGATGGAAACGATAACGGTACAAAAGCTCCTCGCGCGTCGCATCATCAAGCATCTGCGCGATCTGGTAGTGATGAACAAACACGGCCCGATCCAACTCACCAAACCAGCGTCGATCCCGCTCCATCTCGCTATAAACCTTTGAAAACAACTCCGGTGCTTCGCTTGGACGCCGATGCTCCCCGCGAAATACAAAGGTTTTCCCCCATACAAGCTTGTCTCCGATCACTGTTTCCAGCATGCGCATCTCTTCAATGCGCTTTTGAAAGGCTCCCATAAATGTCGCAAGCCCTTCCCCATACAAATTTTCCAACTGCGCCCGCAGTTCCTCGGCATCTGGAGATTCCCCGACAGCCTGCTCACTCAACGCATCCAGATCTCCCAGCTCAATAAACCGATGATCATACATGCCAAGATATTTCTGATCGAAAATAATCTCTGCATGCTCATCATCGATAAACGTCTGAACCACCCGCGGCTCAACTACCACAGCCGGATCACGCTCTCCATGTAGCCCCAGCGCCAGTGTAATTCTCTCTCGAACCGCTACCGGATCTTGAAACAAGAGCCACGGACTACGCTTATCGAATTCGCCCGCGACATAAAAACTCCGCGCATTGGCTTCACGTTCTGCATAGCTGGGATGCGATGCCCAGACCGACGTGACTCCCACCTTCGAACGGTCAAAAACCCATACACCGGGCTCCTCCGCAGGCGGAATCCCCATCGTCGGATCGTTTTTAGCGATCCGCATAAAATCCATCGTCCGGCTGTGATGATAAAACACATCGCTCGTATACAACTCACGGTCAGCTGCCTGATGCAAATCGTAATACGTCTGCATCATACACTGATGCGCGTACTCCGTTTTATACAGTGCATGCACAATCGCCAGGCTCCCCGTAACCTCCACGGCCACCCGATCCGCATGAAACTCCATCTCGCGCGACAACGCCGCATCGAGCACCGTAATCACCCTCAAACAGGCGCCCATCGTGCGGCGAACCGCCCAGACCATTCCCGATAAAACCCAGGCAAGCCCCAGATATCCCCAGAACTGCTCACGCCAGCGCGCCAGATATTCATCGATCCGATCCCGACCATGCACCATATTATGCAGCACCGAATGGACCAGATACACGTAGTTGCTAAGCCGCATCGTGCGCTGAGAAAAATGTCCGAACTCATGCGCCAAAACCGCCTTAAACTCCGTGTAATTCAGACTATTTACCAGTCCCAGGCCAATCAAAAGATTCTTCTTCACCGGCCAGAAAATACTCAGCACCGAGCTATCAAAAAACACGCCCGCATTGACATCCGCGCATAAATAAACGCGGTGCGGCATCGCTGCGCCTGTTTCCACACACAGCTCGCGTAAAAACGCAAAAAGACGCGGCTCATCCTCTTCCCGGATCTCCACATAACCGCTCCTGTCCGCGCGTTGCCGCTTAAACAACCCCTTCAATAAGTACAGAAAAACGATCGCTGAACCAGTCGTTGCCACTCCCAGCAACGTCCAGAACAACACGCCGCCCGACCAGGCTCCCTCATAACGCAGCAGCGCAAACAACAAATAAGCGGCCCCGGCTAAAAAGCCCAGGTAGAGCCCAAAAAATAGAAACAATCCTCCCAACACGCCGATCGCATACAACGGATAGGCCCATCCCAGGCGCCGGGGCACAAAAGTCTCCAATCCACCACCCGGTGGACCTTGAGATAACGATGAACTGACTGATTTCTGGACATGCATGGACTGACCTCCCAAGATACAAAACCAAAACGGTCGCCTGGGAAAGCCCACCAGTTCGGACAACAGGGCTTCCATCGAGCAAAAACAAACTACGATGGAGTAAACACTATCAGTCGATTATTATTTCATCAAATTTTTTCAATGCGAACGGACTTAATTCGCCATCTCGGACGAGATATCAGGGCGGGAGCTACCACCGGGCAGCCCGAATTTCAGGCATACCAGAGCCCCTGGGCATTCAATCAGCACAGAAAACCATAGATTTGCGCTTCTTACGCCACCAGGAACATCCCTAAGAACTTGTTCACCCTCCCCCTGCTGCCAACCACTTATTTACTTTTCGTCGAGTAGACTCATCTGAGCACTCTTGCCCGAATCGGCTGCAGCCTTACTGCTACTGGATGCTTTCGCCACAGGTGCCGTCGCGCGCTCAACTTTTTTCTCGACCTTTTTCTCCGGCCAGCCACCCACTGGTTGCAGGGTCGCAATGCGCGTCAGTCGAAACACACGCTCATCACGGCGAAGATGGCAGTAGGCATGCAAATACGTCTCGGCTTCCAGACTGATCGGCGTGATCCGCCTATTTGTCAACTCGCCGCGCCCCCGACTGTAATAGTCCATCTCCAGATCGAGCTTGGAACCAATCGCCCAGTGGATCAGATCCACCTGACTGCACGACGGCTCGATTTCAGCCGGCACAACACCGGCCTCATCCTGTGCGCTCCACGTTGGATCGATCGCCCGGCCTATCCATAAAAGAAGTTCATAGGCTTCGATCTCGATGTCCATCACTTCTTTAGGACCAAATGTCGCAAGAGTCTTGCGCAGCACGGAGTCCAGCGCACGCGCAGGTGCTCGCGTTCCTCCGTGCTCTCGCAAGTTCTCAAGAATCAAGCACGCCAGCGCAACCACGCCGCGCTCATCCGTCGTACGCAGCAGTACGTCGCCCGGCCCTTCCGGAAAACTAAGTTCGTCATCCTGGGCATGATTTCTAGGCGCTGCGCGCTGCAAACGCTCCGCGATGCGCCCCCGAATCGTCGGAATCTGTACAGGACCACTGCTGCTCGACACGATGTTGACTCCTTATTTTCTGACCTCAGGACTTCTTGGAAGGTCCCTTGCCTTTATCAAACTTCGCACCTTCAAGCTTGGCGCCGGAAAAATCCACCTCGCTCAAATCTGCACCTGTAAAATCGGTATCAAACAATTTCGCGCCCGAAAAATCGACATCCGAAAGATCCGCATTCGTAAAGACAGCCAGCGTACCCTCGACACCCGAAAGATCGGAACCACTCAAACTCGCGCTCTCGAACGAAGATTCCGCAATCGTTGCACCCACAAAATTGGAATCCTCAAACTGGCTACGCTTCGCATTGACATTCACCAGCACCGCGCCGGCCAAGTCCGCTCCCAGAAAGCTCGCGCCCTCAAGATTAGCAGACTCAAAGTCACTGCCCGCAACCGAAACTTCTTCAAACACAGCCGCGCTCAAATTCGCTTCCGCTGCACGCACACCCGCCAGATCTGCACGCGTAAAAATAGCCCGCTGACAATTGGATCCTTCAAGCATCGCACCGGTCAAATCGCTTTCCGTCAAATCGGCATCTTCCAGATTTGCATTCACCACAAATGCGCCGGCCAGCGATGCTCCCTGCAACTGCGCCTTGCTCAAATTCGTCCCCTCAAGCTTGGCGCCCGAAAGATCCGCCCCCTCAAACTTCGCTCCGCTTAAATCCGCACCACTCAGATCCACACCTGCCAGATCTACGCCGGTCAAATCTTCGCCAGCAGCCACCAGCGCAACGAGTTCTTCGAGCGATTCGATGAGCGGAAATTCTTCTTCGTCATGCACTTCTTGGTTCGACATCAATCACTCCTGAAACCTATAAATATCAAGTAGATAAAACAATTCCATTGAGCCAAAACTTCCGCCAGCTCAAAACACGCCCCTCTCTTACTCTTCGCCGCTGCTCTTGTCGACCCCGGCGGCGAGTTCTCGAAATTCCCGCTCTAATGAGGCCTCGTCCGGATCGACAAGTCCGCCCTGACGAAAACTCTCCAAAAGCGCTTCTGCCCGCTCCACTTCCCTGCCATCCGGCCGCCGACTCTGCTTACGCAACATCGATTTATCCATCTCGATAACATCCAGCTCCAGATCCACAGCACGCCCCCGTTCAGCAAGCTGCTTGACCCGCTCACTGGCTTCTCCTGCCAGATCTGTCATTCCTTTATCTTTCGCCAACTCTACACGCCGTCGCCAGAGCGTAATTTCCTCCAACAACGCCTTTCGTTCCTCTTCCAATTTTTTTTCACGCTGCACCAGAAGTGCCATCTCTGCATGTAGTACCGGATCCATGACTTTGTCCTCTCCAACAAAAGATACTGACCGTTCGCTCGACAAATATAGACACCACCACGCTATCCCATTCTCATTGCATCTTGCACCATCCGTGCAATTTCACTAAAGCATGGCTGCGTCACGTTTTTATGCAACTTTCTGCATGACCTTCAAACTATGGATTAACACACCACAACCCCGCGTTGTACAGCGTGTTTTCGTCAAGCCCCACTTCCCTATTACGCCTTTTCATGTAGTGAACAAGATATGAGTGTTTCTGCCGGTATCGTTGGACTTCCCAACGTCGGAAAATCCACGATTTTTAACGCCCTGACTCGTGCCGGTGCACAATCGGCCAACTATCCCTTCTGCACCATCGACCCGAACCTGGGAGTCGTACCCGTTCCCGACCCGCGTCTCAAAGAAATCAGCAAACACGTCCCGGCCCAGAAAATCATTCCGGCCGTCGTCGAAATCCTGGACATCGCCGGCCTGGTCCGCGGCGCCTCCACAGGCGAAGGCCTGGGCAACAAATTCCTCGCCAATATTCGCGACGTCAACGCAATTTTGCACGTCGTTCGCTGCTTTGAAGACGACAACATTGTCCACGTCGAAGGCGGCGTAGACCCGCGCCGCGACGTCGAAGTTATCGATACGGAACTCATCCTGGCCGATCTGCAGACCGTAGAACGCCGCATGGACAAAGCACGCCGCGCCGCCAAAGGCGATAAGTCCGAAGCCGCCCGTGTCGAAGTCCTTCAGAAAGTCTATGCCGAGCTCGACAAAGGAAAGCCTGCCCGCTCCATCCAGCTCGACGCCGCCGAACGCGCACTCCTTCGCGACAGCCATCTGCTGACCGAAAAGCCCGTTCTCTTCATCGGCAACGTCAGCGAAGACGACCTCGAGGGCAATTCCCCGCACGTCGCAACCCTGCGCCAGATCGCTGCCGAGCAAAACAGCGATGTCATCCTGGTCTGCGGCTCCATTGAAGCAGAACTCTCCGAACTCGAGGACGCAGAACAACTCGAAATGCTCGAAGCCCTGGGCATCGAAGAACCCGCTCTCAACGCCCTGATCCGTGCAACCTACCGTCTGCTCGGTCTGCAAAGCTTTTTCACAGCCGGAGAAATCGAAATTCGCGCCTGGACCATTCCCATCGGTGCAACCGCTCCGCAGGCCGCCGGTGTGATTCATACCGACTTCGAAAAACGCTTCATCCGCGCCGAAGTCTTCACCGTGCAGGATCTACAGACCTACCAAAACGAAGCCGGAATCCGCGCTGCCGGACGCCTGCGCCTGGAAGGCAAAGAATACGTCGTCGCTGATGGCGATATTCTCCATATCCGCCACAACGCATAAACTCGCCAGCTTTTCTCGCTGTAGAAAACACCGATATCAGCAACAAAAAAGGACGCCTGCATAGGCGTCCTTTTCTTTTTTCTTACATTTTTTATTCTACGCAACCACAACCGCTTACTGACTCAAGCCCTCACGGCATTCGCAGAACTCCGGACTCCAGCTCTCCAGATACAGCGCATACTCCGCCGCCGCATTGGCCGGCGTCATAATCGGCGCGTAGTGATTGAACGAGGTCATCGTTGTGCCGCAAACACAGGCATCACGCTGAAAACACGCGGCCGCCGCATTGTCGTGATCGCTGGGGATCTCAAATGTCGCGAACGCCTCCTTATCCCAGCTCGCCACAATATTATCGACCACACCATCGCAGTCATTATCCAGCCCGTCGCAAAGCTCCGGCATCGGACCAAACAACTGATGGCAATAAGGCGTCGTATTATTCAAACACGCAACCTCGCCGATCTTACACCGATTTCTCTCCTTCAACGGATCATGAGCCCCCTGACCATTGATGGAAACCGGCTGGTCATCCATATGACACGGTGCTCCCAGATCATATCCCGGGCAGGCAACCGGGCAGATTTCCAACGCCAGCGGCACACACACGTCAAAGCCCGAATCACAGCTCCACGTTCCCGCCGGACACACCAGCGGCGGAAGCTGTCCCGGCACATCACATGCCGTTCCAATCTCCTGAACACACGGACAAGCTACCTGTGTGTCCACAAACTCAGCATCTCCAGACTGAATCATGCCACAATAATGCGGCGTCAACGTGACCGAATTGCGATTTTCATTGGAAAAAAACCACCCCTCACCGGTCATGCTCGAATTCATCGTCCGATGCGGAATCGATAATAATCCAGATGCAGCTTGCATCCTCACAATGACAGCTTCCGGATTATCCGGCGCCTGATTCGTAGGATGCAGCGATACATCCAGATCAAAGGTGCATGAGATTTCATGCGCAATTCCCAACAAAACGTTGGTAAATTCCGTCTGATTATGCGCCTCATAGCTGCCATAGCAGGTATTCTTATCGATACTGGGATTTGTGCACGGATCCGTGCCAATCCCGTTGCTACAGGTAGAGTTCGCACCCGTTCCACAACATCCTTTTCCGGCAGCTGCGGCGAGTTTGTCGTTAAATCGTTTATCCGTCCCGCCGCCCAGACCAACAACGTACAGGCTTTTACCGGAGTTACGCATATTACAGGCAGCGGTAACCGTCTCAGCCTGACTAGAGCCGGTACCATTTGGCACACCGTCCGTGATCAGTACCCCAGCCGATGGACGTACAGGATCGTTCAACGTCAAGCTGGCGCTGGTTACATCAATTCCATGCCGCATCGGAGTATATCCGCCGTTCGCGATGCTAGACTCCGAGAGATTAAGAATCGCATTCATCGACGCCAGTGCATTCTCCTTGGCTTCGAAAACGATCTCCCCCTCAAAGTTCGTTCCACGCTTAGGAAACAAACCCAGCCCAAACAACACCTGATCCGGATTTGTTGAAGTCAGATCCCCCACAACCGCCTGCAACGAATTCTTTGCGACGTTCCACAAGCTCTGACTACCGCTCTTATTCGTCCGCATAGAACCGGAACGATCCAGCATGATCATCGCCGCCGGCGTATTCACCTCGATCTCGGTTCTCTTCGGATCGGTGCAAAAATTCCATGTAGTTGCCTGCGCAGAACTTACCTGCAAGGTGACAAATGCCCCAATGCAAAGTCCCATCAAGATGGATGCTTTATTAGTTTTCACGGTCTGCCTCATCTGTCCTGCTCCATAAACCTTGCTGGATGCATCGTCTCAACAAGCCAACTACTCAACATCGACTACAAAGCGATAATCTGTGCCCATCCACCAGGCGTTCTCGATGATCACATAATACGTGCCATCAGCCGGAACCTCCCAGCGGACATCGGTCGCATGCTCAAAAAAGCCCAGGCATGCAGTCTGTGCATCACACGCAGACTTGATCAGCACATGATGACTCTCAGCCGATCCTGCCGTACTCACCACGATCGAATTGCCTGCCTCCAGATCCGGCAGTTCAAACACCAGGTCTGACTCCCGATAGCCGGGATCTTCTTCACCCACCGGACCGCAACCGGCACCTGCGCGACGATCATGCGAATCAAACAGCACCTGCCCTGTACCTTGGACCTCCATGCGCTCCGTCACCTGGATGGGAGCCTCACACGAGTTGCCAACACAGCGATCCTCCGAGCAGCCCTGCGGACACACAGACTCTGTCCAGCGCAAGATGTCCGGCGAGCTCAGCGTCACATCGCATTTCTTAATCGTTGCCGCGTCCAGACACTGCGCACTGTCGGCCTCTTCCG
The DNA here is from genome assembly GCA_040393065.1 of Lujinxingia vulgaris. GTDB lineage: Bacteria > Myxococcota_A > Bradymonadia > Bradymonadales > Bradymonadaceae > JACCWM01. Next base: position 63,732 of record JBEBUW010000002.1, read on the forward strand.
CCTCACAAGTCGGGGTTGGCACAAGCTCAATTTCTATCTCAAGCACTCCGGATTCTTCAGCCTCTTCGCTATCCAGCGCTTCGACGACCAGAAAACGAGGCTCATTACCCGCCATGAAAATCGCAAGTCCCTCCTCCGAACACACAAGCGCTCGATGATTATCTTCACACGGCCGATTCCTGAGCTCCAGAGCCACCGGCGATGACGGCGTCACCGAAAGCTGCCCCTCTTCCAAAAGACGGAACGAGAAAACCGCTTCGTTACTGTCGCCTCTGGCACCGGCACACTGCGTTTCCAGATGGTTTTCCAGCGTCGACAAATCAACTGTGACTGTCTGCTTCCCGGGCATCAACCAGCCAAGATCGACCACCGGACCACATAGCGGATACGGCCGCGGAGCATCCTCCTCTGGATCTACATCTGCTTCAGCGTCCTGCTCTACGTCAGACTCTACATCGGTCTGCACGTCTCCATCGGCCTCATCGACATCCGAAGACTCCGTGTCCGACTCTACATCCAACGCATCGGCATCCGCATCCGTATCCGCAGAATCAACATCGCCGCCTTCAACATCACCAGGACCAACATCTGTAGTCACATCGCCCACATCATGCGCGGGAATCTTCTTGACGTTGCCATCATCCGGATCAGAACATCCACTCCCAAGCACAAGACTCAGCAGCGCGATCACTACAACAGTCAAAGCCGTTCTTTTTTTATCCACCGCACGCGCACTCACCACCTGAGCTCCTGCTGGCTAAACTCAATCTAAAATTTCGATTTGATACGCAAACGGAACATTGGCATTCGAGCTCCGATCGATAATCACGAAATAATCTCCCGCGACATCCACCGGCCAGACAAGTTTCCCTGTCTGATCATCGGCCGCAACACAACCAGCCGAAATGCCACAGCTACGCGTCACACCGATGACCGTACGCCCCGGCTGCTGCGTCGTATCCACCGAAATCGTCTGACCAGCTTTCAATCCCGGCAAGCTGAACACCATATCCTGCCCCGGAGTCATAGGCCCGGTGACTCGATCCGTGGAACACGTCGGCTGATCTTTCAAATCAAACTGATTCTCAAAAGCGCGTGTATCGCCCGCTACCGTAACGGCATCGCTCACAACCACTGCATTATCGCAGACATCCCCCGTGCACACGCCATCGCCACAGCTTGAGCCACACTCAAACACACGCTCTTCCGTGCCGGCAAAGCACTGAACGCGCTGCGTGCCATCACAACTCCAGCTTCCCGCCGGGCTACAAACCTGCGCAGCCTTCGGGCTCAGCTCTACAGAAAAATCCCCCGTCGAATAATCATGGCGCGCTTCCACGACCAAATAATAGTCTATGCCGGCTTTTGCCTGAAACGTTTCCGATTGCATCCCGCACAGCAGCGCGGTCGAACCATCCACGCACCCGTCCTCACGAACTTCCATCACGACAGGCAACGTGGTTTCCAAAAACTTGATGTCGACTGCCGCGTTTTCAGCCACCTGAAACTTAAATACCGACTGGGAGCTATGATCTTGCGCTGCACACCCCGTTTTCAATAGCACCGGCTGGCCGTCCGAGTTTCCATCGACCTGCAGCGGAGTTCCCACCGCCAGCACCCCAAGATCCCGGGGCGCCTCACAACGAAAACCGATATCCCCCACATCCTCGCATACACCTTCTACGCACGCTTCATTGGGTAAACAGACAACGCCATCGCAAGCACCTTTCGATGCATCCGGCGCATCATCTTCCTCCCCGTCCTCTTCATCCTTCACATCCTGGCCCGTATCCCGCTCCCCGCCAGAAGTATCCGTAATCGAATCCGAATTATTCACCACCTTGTTGTTGGATGGCTTATCATCCCCACAACCGGCCCAAACGCCTGCGGCAAGACTCAAGGCAACCAACCAGATAACACCGCGAGAATAATGTGTAGGCCTTGTATTTTTCATTTCCCTGTTCCTTCTTCGATAACAAACGTCTGATACTTCCTGCCTCATCACTTCTGCATCAAGAGACTTGCCGAACATTCGTTCGGATTATCAGGAAATCAGAGGCTGCACATCAAATGCTTGAGGAGAGGCGGATAAAATTACCTCCTTCACTATATAGAACTACCAGAAGCAACACCAGCCCTTCACCACGATTCGTCAGTTTCCTGACGCCTACGATGTTCCCCCTGACCTGTGCCCAAATTCAAGACCCCATGCCGCCACGCCTCCCGTGATAAAAAGCGCTATCGACGTGCCCGCTCTGTGCGAAAACTCTACGGCAGATGACACAAAAAAAGCGATTCCGGCGCACAACATCTACCCTGTGCACAAGAACCGCTTTATGGCTACTGTTCTCTCGACAATGCCCACGATAGTGGACCACTGCCCCGAACCAGATCCTGCTCAAATCCTTATCTTACCCTTACTCCCAGGAGTAGCAGCTCCCCTGGATCGACCGAGCCGCCCGGTAAGTTTTGACCATCCCGTAGCATAAAGCACGAGACCCTCCCTCAGCCAAAACCCCGGGCTCCCGATCCTAAGCCCCCTTCTGTGATTGCGCTGGCCCCCCAGCGCAATCACTTTCCCCCTGCCCCGACCATCCCTTCAAACATCGGTTCCATCACAGAGCGAGCCCCAGCCCTGTGTACAGTATTCCACAGCGATCCAGCCAACGATCCGAAATTACCAACGCTAGATCGCGCCCCAACAACAGCCTGTAGTCTGCAAAGACTCAATACGGCTTTGCCAGCGAAATCGCTCATAACCAGCCAGTCCTTCATGGTATTTGTGTACTTCAATTGAGGAACACAATACGGACATGGTTTCAGGCTTGTCAATGCACAAAATGCAACTTTGTCAATTATTTTTGTTCTCGACTGTACAAAGCCTGAACAAACCAGACATAACCCATTGATTTCAAACAAAAACCACTACCCCAGACTTTACCATGAAAGATTTTCGTCAAAGCTTTTTGTTGACGATGGCTACGATCTCTTCTCCGTATTTGTCCTGCACCCAGGGCAAGATTCCCCTTACCTTGCCGAGCTCCTCCACATTCCCCGGCCGGTGCTCCACAACCTCTCCCCAGATACTGTTCGCGCCCACAAACTCAAACGGAATCCCCAGCTCCGCCGCCACCCCATCGCGCCAGGCTTTTAACTCCGCAAGCACTTTTTTTTGCGCAGATGACATTATATCCTGCCCCACTCTTGGCGCATACTCAGGAGGAATCGGCATATCCAACGAACGTCGCACCGCCGCCAGTAGCCCCTTTACCTGATCCTTCGTCAAATGTGCCCGAATCCCCAGCGCCTCATACTCCTTCACACTTCTCGGCCGCGCCCGTGCGACTTTCTCCAGCGCCGCATTATCAAACACCAGAATCGCAGCACGATTCAGCGCTTTACACATCTCATGCCGCCACACAAACAATTCCTGCATCGCCGCCCTGTCGCGCCCCCGCAACTCGCGCCGCACCTTGATGCGTCGCCACCTCCCCGCATCAAACGGCACCTCCCGATACACGCTCGTTTCCGCCACCCACGCACACTGCTGCGCAAACATTTCCGCCAGCCCCGCCGCCGCAAGCTCTCGCGCAAACCGCTCACGCAACGCAAATAAATCTACCACATCGCCCAGCGCATACAGCTGCGCGTCTGCCGGAATGGGCCGCTGCGTCCAATCAAATCGCTGAAACTGCTTGCCTGCCTTCACCCCCAACAATTCCTCCAGCAACCAGCTCAAGCCATGCCGCTCATACCCGAGCAACCGCGCCGCCACCTGCGTATCGAACACATTGCGAACCACAATGCCATAATCTCGACTCAATTCATTCAAATCGCTATTCGCCGAATGAATGATCTTGACCACCCGCTCATCCCTAAAAATCTCAAACAAAGGCGCCAGAACCTCCCCATCCAACGCCAGCGGGTCAATCAACGCCGCCACCTCCGGCGTCGCAACCTGAATCAAACAAACCCGCGCCTGATACGCATGGAAGTGATCACTCTCCGTATCCACTCCGATCACATCCGCTTGCTGCAAAACCCCACAAAACGCCTGCAAGCCCTTTGCCGTATCGATCCACATCGTTTTCATACCTGACCTCTTTACCATCTCTCCAACGACACCAGTTGCCGCTCACTCAACCAATCCACCATGCCACATCTTCCTGATACCACCAGAAGCGCACACAGACTCCCCCATTGCCAAAGCTGCAGCCGCGAAATCACCGGCTCAACCAGCGCCGCCATACAATGGACCGACACTCAACTCGCCAGACCGTCTTCAGCCCGGTGCAAATACACGCGGAAGCGACTGCCTTCGCCCCACACACTCTCAAAATCCAGCCGGCCGCCCATACTCGTTACGATATTTCGACAAACATACAACCCCAGACCAATCCCCTCCCCAATCGGCTTGGTCGAATAAAACGGATCAAACAAACGCTTGTGCATCGACTCCGGAAGCCCCATCCCATTATCCTCAATCTCCACACAAACCATATCCTCTGCATCCATCACGCGCAGCGTAATCACATTGCCATGATTGCGCTCCGGCGGCATCGCCTGCAACGCATTGAGCAACAAATTCACAAACACCTGGCAAAGCTGACCCTCGTTTCCCAGCACCAGAACGTCTTGCCCCATCTCAACCCGGAGCTCCGTATCATACCGAAACTGACTCCCCGTCATCCGAATCGTCGCCTGAATCACATCCTTCAGCTCGATGACCTCATCGGGAGAATCACTGTGACGCACAAACGTCATCAACCCCTTAACAATCGTACTGATCCGTTGCGCACCATCCAGAGCAGCCCGCAATGCCAGCTCAATTTCATCGTTATCCTGTAACGTATCAAGCTGCCGCAACTCCTCCAACGAGTACTCCAGATTACTCATCACAAAAGACAACGGATTATTGATCTCATGCGCAACACCCGCGGCGAGCGTCCCAACAGACGAGAGTCTGTCCGCCATCTGGAGCTGTTCCTCTAAAAACTTCTGCTCCGTCGCATCACTCAAAATCCCGCGCCAGACCGTACTGCCATCATCAAAGCGCGTCGGCAAAGAACGCGCCACAACCCATCGAATCTCGCCAGAATCATCCGGAATCCGAAACTCCCCCGACCACGGCGTAAGATTCCGCGCCGACTCCAGACACGATTCCAACAAACCCTCCATTTCAGAATCCGAAAAATACTGCCCCAGATATGGTTCCAACCGGCTGCCAGGTTTCGGGATATTCTGGCCGAAATTCGTCACGCTCCCCAGGCTATAAAAATCAATCCACAACCGCTGCTGTCGATCCAGCCGCAACTGATACAACGCCGCAGGAGCAAACTTGCTGACATAATGCAAAGTCTCCTCATGATGCCGCAGCTCATCCTCGACCAGCCGACGCTCCGTAACATCCTGCATGATTCCGGATACTTCAATCATCTTCCCCTCCTCATCAAAGATCGGCTTGCCGCTACAGTGAAAAACCCGCATCCCCCCGTGAAACAAAAATATCCGCGTCTTGATATCAAAAGGCTCGCCGTATTGAAGCGTCCTCTCCACTGCCTCCCGATACCGTTCGCGATCCTCGGGATGAATATACGAAAACATCTCCTCAAACGTCGGAAGCCGTCTCGCTGCATCGTAACCAAACATCCGATACACCTGCGGCGACCACCACAACTCGCCGGTCACCAGATCATGGTGCCAGCTTCCGATATTGCCGAGCTCCTGCGCCTCCTCAAAACGCTTGGCCAGCAGCAATTTTCGCTCCCGCTCAGCCGTGCGCCGCCCCAGGGCATTCAATCGCTCAAGCAATAACGACTCACTCATCATCAGAATATGAACTTCGTCCGCACCCTGCCGATAAATCTCTGCCGCCAGCGTCTCCCACTGCTCCAGCTGCGTGCCTGCTATCTGCGCCAGCCCCATCACAATCACATACGCTGGCGTAAACGAATGCGTCAGCCTACCCTCCTGCCGACGAAGCACCTCTACTCCCTCCAGAACCCTCTTTTTATCGGCGGACTCTTCCAGCGAAAACAAAACGATAAATGCCTGCTCCGCGCTGCTACGGTACGCACACAGCTCCGCCACCTCGACAGACCGACGAAACGCCGACTCCGTATCCACCAGGTCAGCCCCCCGACCTGCAATATACTGAGGATCAATAATATCAATTCTCATTCACAAAGCTCCCACAGATCCACTTGCTCAGCTTCTCTTCTCATCACACTCCGTCCGGCCCCTCACCCTGGCATCGCACGCCGCAATTCTTTCTAGTTTTCATGAAACCCTATCAATTACAAGAATTTTAGTCTTTTCAACGCCACACAGCCGTGTAATCCCTGCTAGAGTAGCATTTGCAACACATACAGCCCGCTGATAAGGTCGCCTCAGATCCACATTTTTACCTCCAAATACCGGGTAGACCGTAACCAAGGAGTAGCGTGAACATGCAGCAGTCGAAGTCGGTCACACATCCACGATTCCCACGAAAAACATTCGGCCTCAAAAGCCGCGCCAGCCTCGCGCTTGCCCTACTTCTGACCGCTTCACTTGCACACGCCGAACCGGCAGCCGAACCCGCCGCTGAAACAGCTCCCGACAGCCAACCGACTGCGCTGACGCCACCTGAATCTCCGGCCATATCGAAGACTTCAGAAATCACTGAATCTTCAACGTCCAAACAACCCGCTGAACCGTCCCAGCCTGTCTCACAACTCCTCGAAAGCACCGAAACACCCGAGGAGCCTCCGGCCGATGGCAGCATCCCCGCGCTCACCATCCAAGATATCGTTGAAATCGACGCGCCACCACCGGCCGAATCCAAACTCGAAGTCGATCTCCAACCCGAATACCGCGTCCGCTCCCTGCGCATTACCCCCATCGAACTCAGCGGCGAAGGCGTGCGCGATATCCACTGGACCGAACAGCGCTTCCGCCTCAACACCGCCATCAAACGCTCCGGCATCGGCTCCATCAACATCCAGCTCGATGCCCTCAACGGCGTACTCTTCGGCGACAACGGCTCCTACATCGGAACCCCTGCCTCCAACTCCGGCGTCTCCCTGACCACCAAACGCCCCAACCTGACGCGCTGGGAGCTCGGCCTCAAGCCCGGCGGCGACCCGCTCGATCGCGAGAGCTACGTCCCCGTGCTGCGCGAAGCCTCTCCGCTCGACCTCAACTACATCTACGGCGACATCAACCTGCCCTTTGGCATCCTGCGTGTCGGACGCCAGCCCATGAACTACGGCGAAACCATCACCGCCCACGACGGCGGACGCCACAACCGCTGGGGCGTCAGCAGCTACTCCGACGGCGTCGACCGAATCCTGTTTGGCACCAAACTCGACCAGGCCTGGGGCGTCATCAAAAACGGCAAAGACCACGTCCTCGACTCCTCCCAGGACAACGGCGTCATCCTCGGCCTGTTCTACGACTTTCTCAAAGAAGATGACGTCGCCCTGTTCTCCGACGACCTGCGCCAATTCGGTGCACAAATCCAGCTTCGCAAACGCGAAGCCGACTGGTTCGGGCTCGACTGGAACAACACCGCGCTGCTTTTGTCCGCCGTCCACCTGCGCAACGACAAATTCAATTCCCGCATCTTCGGCTTCCCACTCGCCTTTGAAACCCGCGTCGAAAACTTCGGACTCCGACTGCAATACATGCATATCCGCGGCACAACCCGCGAAATCTCCGAAGGCTTCGGCGCACTCTCCGGCAAAGAGGCCACCGACCAGAAACTCGTCAGCCACGGCGCGCAAGCTATCGCCGACGTCAACATCGGCCCGGTAAACTTTGCCCTGGAATTTGACTTCGCCAGCGGCGACGCCAACCCGCGACCGGACAACGCCATTACTTCCTTCAACTTCGCACGCGACATGAACGTCGGCCTGCTGCTCTTTGAACACATCCTGGCCTTTGAATCCGCACGCTCCGTCGCCGTCGGCATCGAAAACCTGGCCGGCGCCGACGTCGCATCCTTCCCCCTCACCGAAATCAGCTCCGAAGGCCGCCTGACCAACGCCCTGGTTGTTTTCCCGCAAATGAAAGTCGACTGGCTTCGCACGCCCGACCACGGCCTGCACACGCGCCTGGGCGTCATGATGGCCTGGTCCGCCGAACCCGGCGGCGTGGTCGATGCCATCATCACCAGTATCAACGACGTCACCAACAACATCGAAGACAACGCCGTCAACTTCCACGGCGGCCGCCCCGGACGCTTCTACGGAACCGAATTTGACATCCAGCTTGGATACCGCTTCAAAGATAACTTTTTCTGGACCGTCGAAGGAGCCATGCTCCTGCCCGGCGATGGACTCTGGGACGAACACGGCGACGCAGTACGCTCTTTTTTGGTGGAGAATCGTCTTGAATACATCTTCTAATTTCTCAAACTCTTTGCATCGTTCCCAAAACCGCCGCACATCACGTATGATCAGACTCCCCCTGCTCCTCGCGCTGCTCACCCTCGGCCTGGCCAGTTGCGAGGAATACGACGCCCCGCCCGAAGTCATTTTTGCCCAACCCGAAGGCGGCGCGTTCCTGCAAGGCGAGGTGATTCGTCTAAAGTTTACAGAAGCGATTGATCCCGACACGCTCGCCATCAGTGTCTGGCCTACCGAACGCGGCACATCCCGCGTTCCCCTCGCGACCAGCGTCCAACCCCTGCTCACATCCTGCCAGGCCAACAGCAACAACTGCGAAGGCATCCAGCTCACCATCGATAAAAGCGGCGAATCCGCCGAACTCCTGATCGAAGGCGAACTCAGCATGCCCGGCAAACCCCTCATCCTCGAAATCCACGATGGACTTGCCGACGCACAGGGCAATCAAACCGGCGTCAGCCGTTTCTTTGACTTCCAGTACCGCGCCGCCAACTGCGGTGAAGCAACCGACCTCGAATTCGACGACGGCATCTACATCCTGAGCGCCACGGTCGACAAACCCATGACCGCGGTCCTCACCCTCGTCTCGCACATCGTCACCCTGCCCGACGGCAAATTTGCCCTGGCCGGCGCCAAAGGAAAACCCATTGGCGATGCCCCCAAAAACGAACGCGACCCCGCAAAAATCGCCGTCGCCGACGACGACACCGGCTTTGCGCTCTTCACCAAAGGCTGTGTCTCCAAACAACTCGACGGCCGACGCCTCCTCGAAACAGAACCCGTCGATGTCGAACTACCCGTTCTGATCTTCACCCTCCGACTGACCAACGTCCGCATCTTTGCCGACATCAAAACCCATCCAGAAACCGGCAAAGACCGCATCGAAGGCATCCTCTCCTACGAAGCCCTCGAACTGGTCAACGGCAGCAAAACCACCGCCTACGAAGGCGCCAGCACCGCCGTCATCGCCGACTACGTACCCGAAGCTCCCGTCGACCTGCGCCCTGCCGGCCATCCGGTGTTGTGCGAAAACTTGTGCGGAGCAATCATCGGATTTTGCCATCCGCCCGAAGACTTCCCCGGAGAAAACTTCTGCCCCTGACACTGTTCACGCACACTGTTGCCACCATCAACCCCTGAGCACCATACAATCCGGAGTTTTCCTGTGAGCAATCCAACCTCCATTCCATCCACCGGCATCGATCACAAGCTACTGCTCGAACGCATGAAAGCCATGGCCTCCAGCGATGCCGACTGGCGCAATGCCCGCACCTGGAGCATGGTGTACTTCGCTGGCGACGAACACCTGGAATTTCTCAAACAAGCCCACAACCTGTTCTTCAGCGAAAACGCCCTCAACCCGATGGCTTTCCAGAGCCTCAAACAGATGGAATCCGACGTCGTTCGCATGACCGCCAACATGCTCCACGGCGATGAAAACGTCGTCGGAACCATGACCTCCGGCGGCACCGAATCCATCCTCATGGCCGTCAAAGCCGCTCGTGACCGCGCAAAAAGCGGCTTCAAAATCGGCCCCCGCAAACCCGAAATCGTCGCCCCTCGCACCATCCACGTTGCACTCGACAAAGCCGCACACTACTTCGGCTTAAAAGTACGCTACGCCCCGGTGGATAAAAACTTCCAGGTCGACGTCAAAGCCTACCGAAAACTCATCAACCGCAACACCGTTCTACTCTGCGCCTCGGCCCCCCAGTACGCCCACGGCATGGTCGACCCCATCCCCGAAATCGGCCAGATCGCCCAGGAACTCAAAATCCCCTTCCACGTCGACGCCTGCTTTGGCGGATTCTTTTTGCCCTGGATGGAAAAACTCGGTTACGACCTGCCCACCTTCGACTTCCGCGTTCCCGGCGTCACCTCGATCTCGGCCGACATCCACAAATACGGCTACGCCGCCAAAGGTGCCTCCGTCCTGCTCTACCGCGACATGAGCTACCTCAAACACCAGTTCTTCGCCGCCACCGACTGGCCCGGCGGCATCTATATCTCCCCCAGCATGGCCGGAACACGCGCCGGCGGCCCCATCGCCGCCGCCTGGGCCGCCCTCATGGCGCTCGGCCAGGAAGGCTACCTCAAACTCGCCCGCGCCAATATGGACGCCGTCGAAGCCCTGCGCGACGGCATCGCCCAGATCCGGGGCATCAAAGTCCTCGGCAGCCAACACGGCACCATCGTCTGCATCGGCTCCGACGACAAAAACATCAACATCTACACCGTCGCCGACCAACTCCAGGCCAAAGGCTGGCACATCGACCGCCAGCAATTCCCACCCAGCCTCCACTGCACCGTCACCGCCCATCACCTGCCCGTCATCCCGGAATTCCTCGATGATCTCACCAACGCCGTCGACCACGTCCGCAAACACCCCGAACTCGCCAGCGAAGGCCAGGCCGCCATGTACGGCATGGTCGCCAAAATCCCCATCCGCGGCGCCGTCAAAATGAGCGTCCTCAAAATCATGGAAGGCATGTACGCCGCCAACGGCGCCACCACCGACCTTGACAACATCGGCCAGGACGACGACGCCTCCCCCCTTCTGAAAGCCATGAACAAATACGGCGACCACGCCCTGGCTATGCTCGACAAATACGACGACACACGCCAGAAAGTCCGCGAAACCGTCGACTCCCTGCGCGGCAGATAATCCTGTCCACCACGCCCCACACACAAAAAGCCCCCGGACAACCGGGGGCTTTTTTAATCTTTCAACCCATTGTTTACAACGAATTACGGCAGAATCTCGACCTTCAACTCGAAGTTCCCATGGCTAACGCCTGCAGTAATTTCACCATCGACGATGATATAAACAGGCGCTCCCGGCTCCGCCGTAAACGTAATCGACTCCAGTACGCCGGGACCATTAAACTGCGTGCCCGCCACACAAGAATTCGACGCACAATCGGTACGCGCATACAGCATCGGATTGTAATTGCCTTCCGGAGTTACGGTCACTTTATACTCAGTCTCCACGGCAGGCGACACCACATACACGCGATCGCGACCGCTATAACGCGCAGCGTTGCAACCAGGACCACCACCGGCATCATAATCATCGGCATAACCAGTCGTGGTCTGCGCCGGCAAGATTCCACCAGCCGTCACATCCACCGCATCTTCACACGTCTCGCCACCACTCACCGGATGCGGCTCCGGCTCCGGCTCGATCGGCGTCTCCTTCAAAATCTCGACTTCCAACGTGAAATCGCCATGGCTCGCCCCGGCCGTCAACTCACCGTCCACAACGATATAGGCAGACTTTCCGCCTTCCGCCAGGAACGTAATCGACTCCAGAACTCCGGCACCATTGAACTGCGTACCCGCCAGACAATAATCGCCATCGCACTTATCACGCGCGTACAGCATCGGATTGAAGTTCCCCTCTGGCCGCACCGTCACCTTGTATTCCGTGTCCACCGCCGGCGAAACCACATAAAAACGGTCCGGCCCGCTATGTCGCGCAAAATTACAACCTTCCGCACCCGCAGGAACATCCGAATCCGTATATCCAGTCGTCGTCTGATCTTCCAGCGTTCCACCGGCCGTCACATCCACCGCGTCTGCGCATAAATTCCCAACCAGCTCCGGATCAGGATCGACATCCGGGTCAGGATCGACATCCGGGTCAGGGTCGACATCCGGGTCAGGATCGACGTCCGGATCAGGATCGACGTCCGGATCAGGATCGACGTCCGGATCAGGGTCGACATCCGGGTCAGGATCGACGTCCGGATCAAGATCGACGTCCGGATCAGGATCGACATCGAGATCAGGCGCGACATCATGTTCAAGCTCCGTGTCCGCTCCCGGATCTACATCATCCACTCCACCCACATCTTCCTGAACAGCTACGTCGGAATCGGTGTTTTTCGTTTCACCATCATCCGAACAGCCGACCAGGCCAAACAGCGCGATCAACACGCACAACAACAAGGAACTTCTGGCTCGTAAGCTCATGACCAACACCCTGGCTAAACTGACTCAATCATATCTCCCGCCCAGATCCTCATAATACCACTCATTCCCCACAACCAACAACTCCGCCCCTCCCCCTCTATCCACCCGCGGAGCCGGGTGAAACCGGTGCGCAGCGCAACTTCTGTGCTAGCCCCTGGCGAAACCAAAGGCGTGACACCGCACACCACCAGCCCCTGGCATCATCCAACACCATATCCCCCTGAATCTACCTCACGGATGCCCGTGCCCATAATGAGGATGCCCCGGGCTCCGCCCATAGCTATCCGTCAACGTCACCGGCGTCGACGAGCCACCTGCAGCCGCTGCCGCGACTAGCGCTTCATCACGCCCCGACTCATACCCGAACAACCAGCCAATCCCGACGCCAAACAAAAGCACCAGAATAAACTGCCACACAGGCACCGACGCCTTCGTCACCACCGCCTGCTCCTGCTGCTTGTTGTTACCCTTTTTCGTTGCCATGAACTTCTCTCGTCTTAACTATGTAATTCTCAAAAGCTTCGTTTCTTACAATACTTATTGCTCTACCCCGTCTGCAACAGCACCACTCCATATCCTATTTCACGTCATTCAGGTACAGGATCCCACAACACGATTGTTCTTTTCCCTTCACGCGCTCTATATAGACCTAAACATTCTTGATCCCCCGCACGACGAACTCGTGCCCAACGAGGCTATCCTGCATGCTACTCCAGCAAGAAATGATCGAGCAATTTCGAAGCGCTTTCCACACCGACGAACGCATCACCGCAGCCCTGATGTTCGGCTCGTTCGCCACCGGCGAAGGCGACCAGTACTCAGATATCGAATTCGCAATCTTTATCGAAGACACCCACTACGATACTTTCGACCCCGAAAAATTCCTAAATGCCGTCAGCCCACTCGCCGCCTACTTCCTGGATGATTTCGGACACCACACCGCACTCTTCCAAAACACCATCCGCGGCGAATTTCACTTCATGCGCACAAGCGAAATCCCCGTCATCGCTGGCTGGAAAGGCTACGGCTGGTTCCCACACCTTGAAGACGGCGTCATCCTCGACCGCACCGGCCAACTCGCCAAATACGCGCAAGCACTGGTCGGCGGCCCACCCCCACGCGAAGGCGCCGAACTCATAGAAAGCCTCACCCTCAACCTCATCAACCTCATCCTGTTCGGAACCAACCTGCTCCACCGCGGCGAGTTTGCCCGAGCCTGGGCACTCCTCGGCCAGATCCACCAAAACCTGCTCAAACTCGTGCGCCTCCACGAAAACGCAACCAACCACTGGCCCACTCCCTCTCGCGCCCTCGAACAGGATATCTCCCCCACCGCCTACACCCGATACCTCACCTGCACCGCCAGCGCTCACCCACCCCAGCTCACCCGCGCCTACCAGGCCACATGGCACTGGAGCCAGGAACTCTTCCAACAGCTCGCCATCCCCCTTCAAATCACCCTCCCCACCACCATCCTCACCCACATCGACCACCTGCTATCAGAAACGACCTAAATCCCCCTCCCCACCGCTTCCACCAACCGCAACCAGCTCACCGCCACCGGTGCACCATACGCTCGCCCGTTCCCAACCCGCTCCTGCAATTCTTTCAGCACTTCGTAACGAAACACTGCTCCCCAATGCCCCTCACACGAAACCCGTCTAATCCCTAACCCGAAATAATGCTCCCCACGTGGCGCTGGATACCCGAGCGCCACCATCCCCTCCCGATTCAAAATCCGCGGCTCCTCCCACGTCTGCCAGACCTCCCCTCTCTCCAACTCCGGCCCGTAAAGTACCACGAGATCCGCTGCTAGCTCGCGCGCGCCCAACCCCACACTTCCCCTGCGTTGTGCATCCGCCCGCAAGTTATAAAGCCCCTGTTCATGTATCCATGCCAGGTGCGCCGCATCCTTTACATAACCCAGAAGCACCAGCGTATCCGCCGCCGGTCGCGTTAAAAACGGCGCCGCCGGAAGGTCAACACCCACTTGCAATCCATCCGCCCCGTAAGCCTGGTCACGCCAATACCGTCCCCTCTCATGCTGCGTCACTTCACTCGCCAAATGATCTACAATCTCACTAATGAACGTCTGCAACGCATGGCCCCCACCGGCTACCCCTGTTTCTGTAGGATAAAAAGGAAATGCTCCCAAACCGGGCAAAATCTCGTGAAACTCCTGCCGAGACCACGTATCAGTTCCAGGATACAGTACATAAGCCGCGGCCGAACGACGAATCGCATCTCGATACGCATGCATTTTCAACAAATCTTCGCCCTTCGCCCGCCCCCAAAGCCCATCTTCCACCTGCCTGTCCTCAGCGTCTTCGCTCTCAGCATTCCCACCCAATAGCTCTTGCAAGGCATCCACCCGATACTTTGCATCAAAATGAATCCAGACGTTTCGATAACTTTCGCTCTTATCCGCCGGCCCAATATACAGCGAAGTATCCGGCCGCATCGTTCGCGTCCAAGACCCCACGCCTTGCCGAAATGTTTTATTAAAATGAAGTGCCAACTTTATTCGCTGACCACTTTTCGATGTAGTCGTTCCCTCGACAACCTTCCATGTTCCCTGACGCAGTCCAACGCTTAAACCATTCTCATTCACTTGAAACAACGCGCCCGGATCAAACTCCACGTCACATAGCTTCGCAACAATCGCCACCACCTGAAGAAAAACCCAATACTCATACAAGGTCGCAACATTACGCTGCCCCGCACCAAATACATCGTCCGCTTCCCAGGACAGCTTCGATGCAAGCTCAAGCTGAATATACGTCTGATACACGGTCCGATAGCCCGTACGCTTTTGCAAAACCTGACTATTAGCCGGCAAATAATATAACGGACCAATTTCCCGAAAAAACTCTTCACTCAATAAGGCATCCAACCTATCACGTAGCGCCGCTGACTCTCGGATTCCGCGTAAAATCGGCGAGTTTGATTTTACGTCTCGAGCTAAAACATCGTGAACTTGCGCGACGACATCTCGCCACTGCATCAATGCAAATTTGATAAAGCGATTCGGCCCGTTATCTATCGTCGAATACGTTTTTCTCGAAAGAACTTGCCGAGGTAGCGTTGCCACATGTCTTGCGCCTCCACTCCAGGGCACGCGTGCTCCATGCCGAGCAATTTGCCGCACGACTTGAGACGACCCACGCACACCCTGAGAAATCGGGCGAATCTCCTCCTCATTTTCCCAAGTTACATACGGGCGAGCTATCACCTGGTGAATAGCGCCCATAAGATGATCGTCCTGCAGCAAACTTTGAAGCAACGCAAAACGCTGATAAAGCGTCCTCGCGTCACGCTCATCATCCATCCGAAAACGTTGCTCTGAAGCCGCAAAGCGCTCCATCACAATTTCCGCAAGCCCTTCTGCCAAATCGCGCAACATCCAGCGATAGTGCTTAAGGTAGTCCAACTTTCGCGACCGTACTTCGACTTCAAATGCTCCGACCAGCCCACGTGCTCCAAAAACTTTCACAGGAACTGTTCCTGTATGCAGCCCGGGCCGGAACCGCCCTGCACGACCATCCTCCGCATCAGGCTGAAATAGCTCTGGCCGATCCGTTTTCAGCCAGCCGAACTCGTCCGGAACCTCCAGCACGAAACGATATTCATGGCCCTCCAAAACCTGAACAGCCGCAAGCACCCCCACTTCAGGCTGATGCTGTCCCCGTAGATCTACCAAAGGCGGCGGCTTCGCATCCACCACAGCTTGCGGCAACAAAGAGATCCAAACTCCTCCTCCCTCTTCTGTTGTATCCGTCAAAGGCAGCCAAACCTTACGAACTCCAATCAACGCTGCTTACTCCGTAAAACTCGTAAACTGATTCGCTCGAAGGTTACGCGTCATCCGTCCAATCTTATCCAAGGAAAGAGGCAGAACCGCCTTATTGTCCTGCCTCTTCACAGGATCGAAACTCATAGCAGTCCCCTCATAAATCGCTCCCTTGTGATATGTCAGATCATAACAAAACTGCCCCAGAGCACACAAAACCGGCTCCAGCCGCCGCCGAGAACCATGCAACCGCGGTAAAACCTTCTGCATGACCTGCCGATCTAAAGCTTCCTCCCAGAAGTTTTCAGAAGAATCCACCATCCTATGAAGCGCCGCGTAACGATTCGCTTCAAAAAAGACCCGATGGCCAAATTCAAACCCGGCTTCCGCCAAAAGCTCATGAAGTACACGAAAATAGGCAGCAAACGCCTCTAACTCTACGGGTGGTTCGCCACTCCAAGCAGGAGCACGTGCCACCGATAAAAGCCCACGCGTAAATTCCACAGAAGCAGGCGCACAAGCCATCGGCTTCGCCGCCATCAATCGCAAGGAGTCTGTCGGCACACGAAACTCAATCGTATTTGCCCGGTCCAAAACCTTCGGCGAAAATATATAAGTCGTCTCATCGATATTCACAGTCCCCACAACAAACAAATTCTTTGGCACTGGCACATGAGTAAATTCACCCGCCTTTATACGCCAGACACCATCCGCTTCTCGCCCTAAATTTGGGAGCACCGCAGCCCCAGACTCCATCCCCGACAAAACATCTGCAAAATAACGTTCCACATGCGCTAGATTCATTTCATCGAGGATCAACAAAAAAGGAGCGTCCGGATAATTATGCGCCTTTAACATAAACTCTAATGCAGCAGGGACCGCCCAGCCACGACGGCCATCCGCACTCGATGCAGCCAACGCATCCTCGTAACCAAACAAAGCCTCCGCCCCTGTCCAGTCAGGCCGCACAGCACAAATCTGGAAACGATCCGCCCCTAACCACTCCCCAAATTTCATAGCAATCTGTGTCTTTCCTGAACCAGACATTCCCGTAAGTATCACAAACCGCTTTGTCAAAAGACTTACCAAAAAGGTACGGACGAATGCAGTATGATGTACGCCAAAAGAAATCCCTGCTTCTTGGATAGCCTCTGCAAAGGAATGAACGATAGCAGCCAATTCAATTACTTTAGAAGTATTAGGCTCAACCGCCATTAACTCATCCATTAACTCATCGCTTTCTGAATTCGACGAACTCGACTCTTCTACACCATCAGCATACTCATTATAAACTGACAGAAGGTGGCGCAGGTCCTTCAAAAGCGACTTATCTTCTGGAATGGTTTCTGCAGGATAAAACTTATGAGCAATCGTTCCCACTTCGTAATCAGAACCAAGTTGACCTCCACGAAGCACAATCGGTTCATCACACACAAAGCCCTGCTGGCGTAAAGCTGGAAACCGCTCTGCGATTTTCTGAGCTCGATCCTGCAAAATTGTCAGTCCTGCCTGTCGGCCATGTCTCTTTATGGTTTCGGTAACACCTTGGTTAAAAGTGAGATACACCCCTGACATGTCAGCACGGAACAAATAAACACAATAAACACCATCTGTTGTCCTCGTTGTCACACGTTCATCAAGAATAGAAACCCAAGGGACTTCTGCCCAATTTCCCTTACCTGCAGAACCAACAACTTGAACATGAGGAAACTCTTGACGCACCGAATCCTGCAGGCGCTTGGAGAGTATCTTAAACTCATTCCAAAGAGGACTTACTTTCCCAAAAGGCGTCTTACGGGCTTCTACATAACCGTTAACAATACGCTGAAATCGCTGCGATATATCCGTTCCTTGCATTGCCTGTGATGCCACCACTTCAGACTCCGACTTCTGTTATCAGTACTTTGAATTACCAACACAGCCCCTCAAGGCCCTTTCTTCAAATTCACAGCCTTTCGTAACGCAAAACCTAGGACTCGACCAGCCTGTTCAAACATCAGCCTCTGCCGGAGACCACCCCATGCCCATCGACCTATTCTTCGAGGCCAAAGTAATCGCAGGCTAAAGCTCCACATCCCCCACAAACACCACAGGCCACGCGCTCATCCAGAGGCGTGGCCTGCACCCATCTCAATCCCTCCTCAGCGCACGCTACTGCACATCCTCCACCACCTGCCCGACAGTTTCCTCCGTAGACTCCGGCTCAGGTGGCGCTTCAGGCGGTGCCTCGGGCGGCGGTGAAGAATTGCCGTCTCCGCCAGCCTTGGCTCCCTTGTCGATCGCCGCTTTTTTCTGTTCCCGCTCGAGTTTTTCCTTGGTCTTTCGCACTTCCTCTGCGTTTTCTTGAATCTCTCTCTCGAGCCTTTTTTGCTTTTTCTCGGCCCGCGCAGCATCCAACTTCGCTTTTTCTTCGGCACTCAACTTCTTGGTCGTTTGCGGCGGCATGAAAAAGGTGCGCGCCCAGGCAGTCGCACGGGTTTCCAGACCAGGTTCCTGAAGAAGCTCTCCGTAAATCTCATAACGAATCGTATTGGCTCCCTCTTTCCACGCCTTAACAGCCTCCTCATGGAGCATCTCGCGTTCCTCGAGCTCCTTTTCTGCAGCCAGAACGCCATCGACCTCAACAATGGCCTGATCGATCACACGGGTCTGCGCTTCACGAAAGGCATCGGAATACTGCTGCTTCTTCAGCACCATCTTCATCTGTTCGAGCTCTTCTTTCTGAGCGCTCAACGTCAATTTTTTCAACCCACTCATTGAGGTCGTACACAGGTCTTTGTAGCGGGCATCCTTCTTTTTGTATTTCACTTCATACAGCGCCGCTGCATAAATCTCGCTTACATAACCGTCCATACGCACCACGACGGTAGCCTTTTGCGCACGCAACAAGACTTTGCGACGCCGTAGATCGCGCTCGTCACGGGTAATGGATTCATAGCTGACCAGATGCGGATCCAACTTCGCCTGCAGATGCCTCACGCTTGGTTCGGCCGTAAGCCGCGCGTCCACAAAAACAAGATCTGCCCAGTAATTTTCCAAGGAAACCTTCTCACCCAACGTGTACATAAATCCTCCCGTTTAACCGTCCGATTCATAAAAACAGCAAGCCCAATCCAATGATTTGAATCAACACATGCGGGTCTATTGCCCCGAAACAGCCTATTTTTGTACTGCGATGAAAAGAAGAATACCTGAGAAGAAAACAATCGCAACATGTTTTGTGGAATTTCCCTACACTCATACTGGAAAAGTCAAAATATTTTCGCAAACTGCGCCTGCCTGTTCAGGAAATGACTGTCCACAAAAAATTCTGGACAAAAACATTCAGGAAATGACTGTCCGCGAAATATTCTGGACAAAAACATTCAGGAAATGGCTGTCCACGAAAAATTCTGAACAAAAACATTCAGGAAATGACTGTCCGCGAAATATTCTGGACAAAAACATTCAGGAAATGACTGTCCACGAAATATTCTGGACAAAAACATTCAGGAAATGACTGTCCACAAAAAATACCGGCCACTCCATCCGTCCGGACGGCTGCCCACAGCATTTCACATCCTTGCTTTTCTTTGTTTTTTCCTTCGCGGCAATTCGCGTGCGCCCTTTGCCTTTTCCTTGCACGCCCGCAAAACTCCGCGCCCCCAATTTTATGGCTTATTGCATTACTTATTTCCCGTGAATCTGCCCTTCCTGGCCAATCACCTGCGGAAACAACTGGATGTGCGAGGCTTCAATCAACGCGCTAGAAAATTCCCCCAGCCGCCGCGCGCGCTCCGCGCGCACAACCTCGGCCCGAGCCCGCGCTTCTACTTCGGTTTTATCGGCGAGCTGCGCCGGATAGGCTTTCTCAAAACGAATCAGATGCCAGCCAAAATCACTGCGTACCGGCTCCGAAATCGAGCCCGGCTCCTGACCAACCATCGCTGCTGCGCCAACAGCAAATTCTCTGACCACATCCAACCATCTCGCCGGAATGCTGCCCGGCTGCGGCTTGCCCGCTTCGCTTTCTGCCGGCGGCACAGCAAAGCTCAGGTGCGGATTCACAGCCAGCATCAATCCGCCAGGAAGCTCTGCGGCAAATCGCTGCTCGGCCCGGTACAAATCATCAAGCGAGGCTGTTTCGCCAAGCTCCGCCCGGATCTTTACCGCCCATTCATGCGCCTGCTCAAACAACCGCGCACGCTCCTCGGCCGGTATCGCCGTCCCCGTTTGTGCACCTTCTTGCCTGCGCTCTTTCGGCACATGCACGACCAGATGCGAGACCCGAACGCCGGCCGGCTGACTCATCTGCGCCTGCAATCGCTCACGATGACTCTCGAGCTTTTCCGCAACGCCCTCATCCTCCAGACGCACCTTTTTCTCGACTTCCTCGCGCAGCAAAACGCGCACCATCGCCTGCTTTCGCGCAAACGCAAGCGCGCCATCATCCTGCCCCAGTACGCTTGCCGCATGCTGCGCCACGACCTCTTGCTCAATCCAGGCATGTATCGCTTCCTCACGCGTGAGCGTCGGATTGTCGGCCCGGAACGCCTCGAAACCTTCCGCCGAAAGCTCCTGCCCGTTCACGCGTGCCAGCGGCTTTTCCACCGGCGCACTCCGCAGCGCCTCATAAGCCGTGCGCGCATCCGGATGCACAACGCCTTCTTCCTTGCACCCGACCAGCACGCTGCCCAACACAAACAACAACACGCCCCAAAACGCCCGACGATTACCAACCAAACTCATGAGCGCTCCCGACCGCTATAGATCCCCAGCTTACTGATTTCTGTTCCTGCGCGGATCACCACAAAACCGGCCGCCAGCGCGATCAATCCGGCCACGTAATCCTTCTGCGCCAGAAACTCCACGCAGCGATAAAAGAAGTACCCACTGCCGAGCATGAATCCCAGACCGAGAACATTGTAAAGTACTTCACGAATCTTCAAAAACGCCTCAATAACAACCGGTCTCTAGTTTACCGCAAAAAGAACACCGCCAGGCCAATCACACCGCTCAACGACGTCCACATCAACACGCGCAACCAGGCTGCGCGCCTTTCTCTTACCTGAGACATCGCCGCAATCGCCTGCTGCAACCGGCGCTGATCATATTCAAGGTTCATGGCCGGCACCAGAATCATCATATAGACGACCATGCACCAGACAAAAAACATCAAAACTGCCAGAAAACTCACTGCGACCAGCTCACCACCTGCAAAATACTCACCCACAGCCTGCTGCACTCCGGCATCAAAAAACACCGCGTACGTAATCACCGCAAACAGCCACAACGCCACAGCAAGCCGCAATGTGAAATGCCGACGATAGCTCTGGCTCAGGGCAACGGCGTTGCGACGCCTTTCCGAGTCCTCAGCCACGGATCCATCGCCCACAATACGTTGACCCACCCCTTCCTGCTCGTGCTCTTCTTCTGCCGTCCTGCCTGCAAACCGATCCGTCCCCAGCACCAGATAAACCGTCACCAGGCCGCACAACCAGAGAACCGCCAGCGGATCCTCAAACCCCAGCCGGTCAGCCTCCGGCAAAATCAAAAGTCCCGGCAGCAAACTGGCCAGAAACCCGACCTGCATCACCCCGATTCGGCCTGACCAGTACCCGGCATTCAAAACAAAAAGTGGCAGAGCATACATTGCCAGATACGCCAGACGCATATCCGCAAACTGCAACTCTGCCACGATAGCCCCCAAAAATAGCTGTGCCCAGATCGCCAGACCCGGCACCACCATCCATGTGGACCACTTGCTCAAAATTTACTCCACCTGCCAGGAAACTTGCGATGCTTCGCCTTCACGAATCAAATCGATTCGCACCGTTTGCGCCTCACCCAATAACTTCCAGGCACGCAGATAATCATCCGGCAAACGCTGCGCGACGCCATTGATATGCGTAATAATATCGCCCACCTGCACGGCCGAGCCCACCGCATGTTGCGCTGCCGGACTCATCGCAATCAGCTCAAACCCGACAAATTTCTGCCCCTCGTGCACAGCCTTCGTCTCAACCTGGCTGAATACATAGCCCGGCCCGCGCCCGATCAATTCGTTCAAGGCAGCACGCCGAACCACGCCGGCCTTCTCCGGCTCTGCGCCATCTTCCGCAGCCGCATTCGCCCCGTTCTTCGCCACCAGAATCTCCGGCCCGGCCGGCGGCGGATAAAACGCTGCATCCGCTCCCGTGGGAACATCACCTTGCACTTCCTGCGGGCCATCCACATGCCCACCGGAACCCGTGGTCGCACAACCCGACATGGCCATCAACAATCCGGCTACCAGCACCGACGATTTTAAGAAAAAGCGAATTCTCATACGACTCTCTATCCTGAATAATCTGACCTGCTCCAACACCCTCACTCCTTCCTAAACAATGTACCGATAGCCCTTACAAAAAGCTCAAGAAACTCAAGATCATAAAGCCCGTTCACCCGCATCCGCGTCGTCATCACTTCTCGCCAGATTCTGGCGCTTTCCCCCCCATTATAAGGTCGCTGCATGTTTAACTCGTGCACATGACGCTGCAACGCCAGCTCTCCCTGTAACCGCTCCTTCACATCACTGCGCTCCGCGCACCGCATACACCAGAATGTATCATCTACGGCCCAGGTTCTGTACCGATTCACGAGCATCTTACAGCCTGCGCACTCCACATCCGCCGGCCCCGCACCCGGCCTATGAGCACTCTCCGTCGTAGTACGTTGCCCGGCCTCCGAACGCCCCCGGTTCCTGTTCGAACCCCAGTCACTCTCCGTACTCCAATCGTCCGCTGCCGGTGGTGCAATATAAAAATCCACCGTCCTCTGCTGCGACTCCCGCTGAACTGTTCGCGCATACGCCCCCATGGCCTCGCGCTCAAATCCATCCACCCAGATCCCCCGACAACTCGGACAGCGATCGAACTCTATCTCCCCGAAATGCACGATATGCATTCCACGGCCGTCGACCGGACAACCAAGCCCCAGACTTCGCTGACATGCCTCGCACTTGATCTGGCCGCCTGCATAAGAAAGCCGACAGTAGCGACACGTCACGGGCAACTTTGCCGAGGCATCAAAAGCATCCTCAAAATCCTGAAGCTCAAACTGCTCGCCCAGCAAGCCATCAAATTCACCCGCATCCAGCCACAGGCCACCGCATCGACCACAGAGGTCGACCTCAATGCCGTGGCTCGTATGCGTTTTCATTGCCTGCCGGCAAACTGGACAGATCCGCGCATTTTTCATGGTCACTCCATGCAAAACTACCGATTACAGTGCTTCACGGATCTATCCAGTCAACGCCCGGCTTTCAGCTCTCCAGCAGCCTGAGCATCTCCTCACGGCTAGAAAACTTAAACTCTCGCACGCCGCGCTCACTCGCCTCACGCTTCTCCGCCTCTTCCAGAATCCGAACAGCGCCATAATCCACACTGGCAATATTCCTTTCTGAAAAATACCCGAGAAGCCTCTGCAATACATCCTCGATCTGAGCATCGCCCTGCGGCTTCTGCTCAAACTCACCATGCAAATAAGCAAGAATCTCGTCGCAGCCCTGCACCGAATCGATGCGTGCCTTACCGACCAGCCCATCAGAAGCCCGACGTGCCCAGCCGACCACAAACGTATCCCACAACGGCGTTTCCGTTTCCGGATCGTACACCATATACCGCGGCCGCTCCGGATAACGTTCCCACGCATGCGGCACCGTCGCAAACTCTCCCCGACGCACCCGCGAAACCGGAATCCCCAGCGACGGCTCAATGCTATCGCCCACCGCAAAAATCACAGTGTCGCACGCGATCGTCTCAAACTCCCCGGTCATTTCCAGCCCCACCCAACCGTCTTCATTGGGCGGCAAAAGACGCGTTTTCTCGAACTTCATGCCCGAAACACGCCCTTCTGCATCGACCTCCACCGCGGCCGGACTGCGCAAAAACCGCATCTGAAACCGCGTATCACTGGGCTTCTCAAGCGACGCGCCCTGAAACTTCAGCAATTCCGCCAACAACTGCTCCGGCTCCTGCTGAACTTCCAAAAGATTCGGGGAAATCGCCTCAATTTCGCCCGCTACCTGCTCGGCATCCAGCGCTCCGGCAACCATCTTGAATTCTTTGTCCGTATACGCACGCTCTGCCGGCCCGCGCCGCGCCACGGCCGTTACCGTTTTCACACCGCGCTCGCAGATCATCCAGTGCACAATATCCATGCACACATTGCCAAGCCCGATGACGCAGACATGTTCGCCGATCGCAAACTCCTGCTCACTGTACGGCGGCAACTTATTATAGTGGTACACCAGATCTTTGGCGTGATAACTGCCCACCGCATCCTCGCCGGGCACCCCCAGCCAGCGCGTACCCTGAGCGCCGACTGCTACCACAATCGCGTCAAATCCCATCGCACGCAGATCATCCAGGCTGATATCCGCATCAACGCCAACCTGCACATTGCCAAAATAATGAATGTTCTCACGTGACAAAATCCCCGTGAAATACTTCCGAAGTCCATCCTTCATCTTGTACTTCGTCAGGTAAATCCCGTACTCGGCAAGTCCCCCGGGTTTGATATCACGATTCAAAATCACGACCTCATGGCCAGCCTTGGCCAGAGCTTCTGCAGCGTACAAACTGGCCGGACCTGCTCCGATCAGCGCTACCGTAAACTTCTTTTCTGTCATTATTTTCACTTCTCTTCGTCGATTGCTTGAACATTTCCGCCAACACCATAAGGCGGTCGGCAAGTAGCTTTTGCTGCTGCCCCCATCGCACAAGGAAGGCTTTTGGGCAACGCACGCTACTTGCCCGGGCAATCGATGTACCACCACAGCCACGGCTTTATTTCAACAGCCGTGTTCTGGCGGCATCTTTTTTAAAATAGTTTCTTACAAAAGAGATTATTTCCCGCTGACTTCGTTGAACTCACTCATCATGGCCATCTGAAAAAGCGCGGCCGGGTTAATCGCCAATCCGATATAACCGCTAAAGCCCAGCGAGTGCTGCAGATCTTCCTCGGCTTTCTTACGCTCGGCCGGCGAAAGCGACTGCCAGGTTTTAAACGTAGAGGCCGGCATCCGCGCCATGGCCACCGCCCCCGGGCCACCGCTCATCACCGCAAGATACGTCTCCATGCCCACTTCATTATTAGCAGCCGCGGCTTTTTTGGCTTCATCAAGACCCTTTTTATACTCGGCCGCAATTTCCGGCTGCTCCTTTAACACCAGCGCAATGGCCTCGTCCGAGTGCTTGTCCTCCAGCTTATGCTGCTTGGCCATCATCTCTGTCGCCGCAATCGCTCCGGCAATTCGCAGCACACGTGAATAATGCTCCTCGTAGCCACCCTGCTTTCCGATATGCTCATCAAACGCCTCGGCCAACTGCGCCAGAGACGTCGTCAGTTTGCCCACGTTGCGTATCGCGCGCATCTGCTCAACCGTAGATTTATTCTTATTTCCGTCGAGCTTCTTCATTTCCTCAAGATTCTTCTCGTACTCTACGTAGGCTTTGTTCTTTTTCCACGTATCCGAAGACTTATGGAACGCATTGACCTCCGCCTTCGTCAGCGGCTTCGTCATATACGCTCGAACCTTGGCCTGATCTAAGGCGTCCTTACTGCTCCCTTTCGAACTTTTGCTCTGCGCGCTGCCCTTCGACGCGCTTTCCGACTTCTTTGCCGAACCCGGCGCCGAATCGGACGCGCTATCTCCCGATGGCCCGCTCCCGAAGCTGCTCACAACTTCGTTCCATGACTCGGCCTGAGTGCGGACCACAAAAAAACCCCCCACGACCAGAACGCCCAGCAGCACAACCGTCAAACAGCCGCACCCACCCAATACCCACAACCAGGGAAACTTCTTCTTTGCAGCCGGTCCACCCGGAACGCCGCCTTGAGGAACACCACCCTGCCCTTGATTTTGCATCGTCATTCTACACTCCTGCTGCTATTTCCTGAGAAGTTTCCCTGGCTCAAACCACAAATCACACAACAAACGATATCACTTCAAGGCTTCGCAGCCTGAACAAGCGCACGATACTCCGCAACATCACTCTCAATCGACGCAGCCGCATTTCTCCAGAATTCCTGCTGCGTCACATCCACACCCAGATAATGCGTGGCGATTTCTTCGACCGTCATGCGACCCGTATCCTCCAGCAAACTGTCCACAACGCGCGCAAAGGACGGCCCTTCCTCCTCCGCACGCGCGTACAATGCCTTCGAAAACAAATAACCGAACGTGTACGGGAAATTATAAAACGGCAACTGCGAGATATAAAAATGCAGCTTCGATGCCCAGAAAAGCTCATCCACCGCATCCACACCGTCCCCGAACGCATCCCCGAAAATCTTCCGCGTTAGCTCACACAAAATATCTTCGTCCAGCTCACCCTCCGCACGCTTTTCATGCATCGCAAGCTCCAGACGATACCGCGCCGGCACGTCCATCAAAAACGCAACCGCGCGCTGCAGACGATCATCGAGCAAACGCAATTTCTCCTGCCCGGACACCTGCTTGAGCGCTGCTTCTTCCACCAGCGCTTCCGCCAGCGTGCTGGCCGTTTCCGCGAGCGTCATGGGAATTTCACACTCCGAAGGCGCCATATTGCGCATCACCCAGCCGTGATACCCGTGCCCCAGCTCGTGCGCCAGCGTCTGCACGCCCGATGCGGTCCCGCCAAACGTCATAAAAATACGAATCTGCTTGGAAACCGGAAGCGTCGTACAATAACCGCCCTGCGCCTTACCGCTGCGGTCCTCCACTTCCACCCACTGCTCTACGAAGGCATGCTTGCAGAAATCCGCCATCGGCTGCGAAAACTTGCCGACCTGATCCACAATAAATTCCTGCGCCGCCTCGTAACTGACCTTTTCCGTAGGACCAACACCTACCGGCGCCCCCAGATCATACCAGGCCAGCTTTTCCACCCCGAGATACGACGCCTTGAGCTGCAAATACTCGACCAGCAGCTCGCGATACGAAGCCGCCGCCGCATTCATCGCCTCAACCGTCTCACGCTGAATACGATTCACATGCAAAGGATGCGTCAACGCATCACCGCCCCGACGACGATACAAGGTCTGTTCACTGCCAATGATCGAATTCAAGGCCGCCGCACATACCGGCGCCGCCGTTTTCCAGGCGTTCGCCAAACCTTCAAAGGCGCGACGCCGCACGTCACGATCCGGATCTTCCGCCAGGTTTTTTGCCTGCCCGACCGACATCACAGTCTTTTGCCCGTCGGCATCCTCGACCTCGACTTCCAGCCGCGCCGAAACCTGATCATACAGCTCGCCCCACGCATGCAGACCATCTCGATTCAGCTCTACCGCCAGCGCTTCCAGCGCCGGATCCATCGAGCCATCCGCATCGCGACGCATCTCACGCAGCACCAGATCCATCTGCGAAAGCTCTTCCAGCCCGTGAATCCGCGCAAACTCGGCATCGCTCAAACCACGCAGCCGCGCACGAACATCGACCATCATCGCGCCCAACTGCGTCACCGTCTCATTCAACAGCCCCGGCATTCGCAGCGCTCGCGGATCATCCGTCGCAGTCGATGCCACACATCCCGCAAACGAATACGCCTCGCTCACGCGCTGCTCCAGACGACCGCAATCCAGCAAAAAACTCGCCCAGTTCTGCGCATCGGCATCCGTAAATTCCGGTGCTCCCGGCGAAACCAGTGCGCTTGCCCGCTTGCGCAGCTCCGCCAGATCCGTTTCAATCCTTTGCAATTCAGCCCGAAAATCGCCGGACTCCACGCCCCCCTTAAAAACGCTCTCCAGATCCCAGGCCGGATTCGATGTTGGAAAATTCTTATCTGCATTCAACACATTATTCCCTTTGTTTTGGTTGAGATAACTCGTTATAAATGAGAATCATCAAAAAAAATACAAGAAACGCTGGCTGCGACAATACCCTAATTTGAGAACATTGCGACCCTGCGAGCAGGAAATTTTATTCCACCCCGCTTGTTAATACCCGACATAAACACTGGCAATCCGTACAGGCGAGTTTAGCTTGTCCGGCGCTTGTCCAGGAGCTGGTTTTTTAGGGCAATGCTGAGCACCGCCATTTGACGCCGCACGGCAAAAGTCCTTACATAGCCCGGCAATACCCCCTCAAAGAATCCGGCTTGAGGCAATACTTCAATATTTACGAACAAATACGCTATTTTCACTGTTGAGCAGGATACTATGTCAAAAAATGATTCCCTCCAGACGCCCACTTCTTCCCGGCAACCAACCAGTCAGGATCCCGCCGCAGCGATCGTGCTCCAGATCGAACAGCTCACCGACCGTACCCGCGACGCGCTCAAAGAACTTCCCCGCGCCGAAAAGGCCCTCAAAAACCTTCACAAATCCGGCCAGCTCGTACGCGGCGACGCTCTTAAAAAAGCCATCAAAGCCCTGGAAAAAGTAACCTTGAACAGCATCCAGGCCGATGACCAGCGCCTGGAAATCATCACGGCCATCGAGCAACACACAGAGCAGCAGAAAAAAACAATCCGCACCCAATTCCTCGGTGAACTGACGGAAAAAACCTCGGCTCTTACCCAGCCGCTCCAAAAAATCGCGGAATCCCCGCTGACTTTTTATCTGCACCCGCTGACCATCGAAATCGACTTCGAACGCGAAAAAGTCACGATTTCCTACGCGCGCGAGCCCGTCGAAACCACCGACCTACATGCGCCTTCCGTGCTCGAAGCCTACCAGAAAACGCTCGACAACATCCGCAAAGACGCCATTTCCTCCGACATCTTTTTCGACCTTCTCTTGCAGGCATATCGCACTGTGCTCATCGCCCGCGGTGAAAAACCTGGCGAACGCGTCGACCTGGTTGACCTGCTCGTTCCCCTCTCCATTCTCCAGGTCAACCGCAACGATTGGCGAAAAAAAGGCATCGCCGGCATCAAAGAATTTCCTCGCCACATGCTTGCCTACCAGCTCAATCGCCTGCGCAACGACGGCTTGCTGGAGCGCGCTGGCATGCGATTGGAACTCGGCACAGCTACCGGCGGCAGTACCAAAGACAAACGCAACGTCCTCTTCGTTCCGAGCGCCCAGGCGGAAGGCCAATACTATCTTTCCATCCGGTTTACCTGATAGATTTTTCACAATTTCGCAGATTTTTTCATTTTCCAGGCAACATTTCGCAGACTTCTTCCGATAACTATAAGTAGTGCGTTTTAAACCCCTGACTAAAACTCCCATGATGAGATAACCATGGTTGAAACACTTCCCAAAGCAACGTCCCCGGTCGATGCCAATACCGAGCAAATGATCTGTCGACACATTCTGCAGCGCCTTGGCGAGAGCGGCCAGCCACCTGAATACGGCGTGCGTCGTATCAACGTGGGTAACGAGAGTTACCTCAAAGTGCTCGAACATGAGTATTTTGAACACCAACTTCGCATGGGAGCCAGCTTCAAACTCGTGCAAGGCTACTTCGGCGGTGGCAAAACACATTTCCTGTACTGCGTACGCGAACTTGCCTGGGATCGTGGATTCGCAACCTCGGTGGTCGAACTCTCCCCGACCGAATGTCCCTACGACGATAGCTTCAAGGTTTACGGCGCGGTCGTGCGCCGCATCGCCCTCAAACCGGCCTCGGTCCTCGGCTCACCAAGCTACGGACTAGGCGATTTGCTGCGCAACGTCGTCGATGACCGCATCGATTACGCTCTGGGCGCAGGCATGGCCAGCGAACAAGAACTCAACCGCGCTCGAAAAGCCGTTGATCACTGGCTGCTCACAACCGTTTCCCGCACGCCCTGCGAAAGCCATTCCTTTCGCCAGGCCATCGTCGGTTTCGCCCGCGCCTACCTCGACCAGAATTACGAACACGAACAACTCCTCGAAGCCTGGTTGCTCGGCGAACCTGTCCCTCAGGGCGATTTGAAAGAACTCGGCGTGTACGAGCAAATCACAAAAAGCAACGGCTTCACGATGATGCGCTGCCTCACGCAAATGATCGTCGGCCTGGGCATTCCCGGCACAGTTTTACTCTTCGACGAAGTCGACCGAAACCTCTCCGTCAGTGCCAAACGCAGCCAGATCATTGGCGACAACCTGCGCCAGGTCATCGATCTATGCGGCCGCCACCAGCTTCCCAACACCCTGTTCATGTACGCCGTGCCGCCGGAATTTATGCGCAACGTCGTGCCCGATTACCCCGCGCTCTACCAGCGACTGAAAAGCCCCGTGCCTTTGAGCGTGCGCAGCCCGCAGGCCGTGCTGATCGACCTGGAACGTCTCGATCTCGAACCCGTCGAGCTGCTCACACAGATCGGCGCACGCCTGATCGAAGTCTTTGAAACCGCACGCGGCGTCGAACTCAACCACGACCTCCAAACCAAAAACGCCCGCGCACTCGCCATGGCCTGCGTCAACAGCTATTTCGAAGTCAACCACCGCCGCCTCTTTGTCAAAAACTGGGTGGACTACCTCTATCGCCAGCTCGTCGACGGCGAACATGAACTCACGCCCGACGCCGCCACCGACCTCGTACTCAAAGGCTACGAATCGCTCAGCCAGACGCCGGATGATGACGATTTCTCCGACTTCTAATGCCTGACTCCTTGTCTCTCGTTGCCCCACACACGTTCACGCCGACGTCTCCTCAAGGATGCATCCATGCACGCCGCACCACTCGTTGACCACCCGCTCCATGGCCCCGGCCGCGTTATGGCGTATCAACGCGGCGGGCGCCTGGCGCTCGTTGAATTTCAATCTCTTCGCCTCCCCACGCTTGTTCCTGTGCGTGAGCTGATCGGCGCCACCGACATCCTGCCCCCGGCCGCCAACTTGCCCGGCCCGGCCATCAAACCACCTCCTGCGCTTGTCCAGGGTACGCACGACCGCGACTACGCCGCGCAGGCGCTGGAAGCCATGCGCCTCGGCGTTGTCCCTGACCACGATCTGTCCACCTACACGGTCGGCCGAAAACACGAACTCGATCTTGTCGATGCTGACCTGCGCACCACCGAAACCGACGGCGGCCAGGTCCGCGCATTCCTTGCCGACTACGGCGTCGGAAAAACCCACCTCCTCGAAATGATCAGCCAGCGCGCCCTGGCCGCAGGCTACCTGACAGCCAGCGTCGTCCTCGACGCCGCCGCCGTTGCGCCCAGCCACCCCAAACGCGTCTACCGCGCTCTGGTCCGCTCCCTCAAATATCCCGACCGCCCGCTCGAAGAAGGCTGCGGCCTTGCGCCACTTCTGGAGCGCGCCGCCCGCTCCGAACGCGCCCTGCAAACCTTTGCCGTCGATGCCCCGGAAACCGAATACACCACCGAAGGAAAACATCTCTACCTGACAGCAGCCATCGCCTACATGCGCGCGCTGTTAGAAGGCTCAGAAGACGTAGAAGACACACCGCAGTCGGACGCTCACACTGCCACCGCAGATCCGGATACATTTACCGCCTACGCGCGTAAACAAATCCTCGACTGGATCGAAGGCCACCCGACCATTTCCAGCATCGAATTAAACACCGAACTGAAAACTCTACCCGGCCGCCTGCCCCACCTCTACAGCCTGAGCGATTATCGCCCCTGGGCCCGCATCTACAGCTACCTCATCAGCGGAATTTCCACCCTGGCGCGCCAGCTCGGCTACGCCGGACTCGTAGTTCTGGTTGATGAAGCCGAACTCTACACGCTCCTCTCCAGCGAAAACCGCGAATTCGCCACGATCCTCTTCAAGGCTTTGAGCTGCGCAAGCCTTGGCCCCGAAAACATCCCCTTCGACGTCACCGACTTAAACCTGGGCGGCCGCGGCGTCCTCCGGCACCTGCCCCCGCGCTACGGCTCCGCCCCCGGCCTCTACACTGTCTTCGCCATGACGCCCAACGAAGCCGGCATCGACACCATGTACGAGGCCATCCCACGCACGCAGTCCAGCGAAATCTCCATCATCACCTCCCGAGACTACGACGAACTCACCGCCCGCGTCTGCGATTTCTACGCCAGCGCACGCACCCGAAACACACTCGACGAAACCACGCGCCATCAACTCACCACCCTTTTGCGCCAGACGCGCCACAGCGGCTCCATCCAGAACCCGCGCGAAGCCATGAAACTCCTGATCGAACTGCTCGATATTCACCACTACCACCCCGAAAAGCTCGCGCACGTCATCACCGATCTGCAGCGCAAGATGTTCTAATTTCCCCGAGAGTTTCCATGTCCTCCGTTCAGGCTCAGCGCGACTGTCGCGATGCACTCCACCATAGCTGGTACGCGTTTTTTGGCCGCTTCGGCAATCTTCGCCAGGTCCAGATCGACGCCATCCCACCGATCGTCGCCGGCAAAAACGTCCTCGTCGGTGCCGCCACCGCTTCCGGCAAAACCGAAGCCGTCGTCGCTCCCCTGGTCGAACGCATCCTGGCCGCACGCCACAAAGAACCCGAAATCCGTCTCCTGATCATCAGCCCCACCCGCGCCCTGTGCAACGACCTCTTCCGCCGCCTGGAAGGCCCCATCCAGACCTGCCGCCTGCAAATCGATCTCAAAACCGGCGACTCCCCCACCCTGAATCTCAAGGAACCCGCTCAGGTCCTGATCACCACGCCGGAATCCCTGGATTCCATGCTCTCCAGACGACCGCAAATCCTGCAAAACGTCTCGGCCATGATGATCGACGAGCTGCACATGATGGACAACATCGCCCGCGGCGATCAGCTCCGCTGCCTGCTCGAACGTCTGCAACGCGTCGTCAAAACGCCTCTGCAAATCTGCGCCGCCTCCGCCACCCTCTCCGATGCCGAACGCATCGCCCGCCGCTTCTTAGGCCCTGAAGCCATCTGCATCAGCCCGCCGCCCGATACCCGATCCCAGCGACACATCGAAGCCACCGTCGTGCCCGCAGCAACGCCGCAACAAATCACCTTCGCCATCGAAACCTTATTTACCGAAGCGCCCGGCCGAAAAATCATCGTCTTTGCCAACGCCCGCGGCACCGTCGAAGAAATCGTCAGCGACCTGAGCACGCGCGAACGGCTACGCGGCCACGTCTTCGCCCACCACGGCAGCCTCTCGCGCAGCGTCCGCCTGCACGCCGAAACCTCCTTCTTGAACGCGCCGGCCGCCATCTGCGTCGCCACCATGACCCTGGAGCTCGGCGTCGATATCGGCAGCGTCGATCGCGTCGTCCTGGTCGGCGTCCCCCCCGACGTCTCCTCCCTGTTGCAGCGCGTCGGCCGCAGCAACCGCAAAGAAAGCACCACGCACCTGCTCTGCCTGTACGATTCCGGCTTCGACCGCCTGCGCTTTGAACACCTCTTGCACTGCGCCGTGCGCGGCGAAATCTTCGACGACTTCGTTCCCTTTCGCCCCTCCATCATTGCCCAGCAGGCACTTTCCCTGGTGTTCCAGAATCCCAAAAACTGGATCGCCCCCCGCGCCCTGCACGAGCGCCTGCCAGCCGACGCCGCCCAACGCTGGACCGTCCAACACTGCAAAGCCATCCTCGATCACATGACCGAACAGGGCTACTTCCACCGCATCGACAACGGCCGCTACGTCGCCGACGAACGCGCCCGAAAAATGTTCGAGTACGGACTGCTCCACGGCAACATCGAGGACTCCTCCGAGATCGAAATCTACGACGAAATGACCGGCCAGCTCATCGGCCGCGCCGCCCTCAGCAAAGACGACGAAAAACGCCTGCGCCAGGGCGCCGACGTCAACCTCTCCCTGGCCGGAAAAAAACGCCAGGTCCTGCGCATCCGCGAAAACCGCGCCTTCGTCGACACCAGCGACGGCAGCGACCAGTCCCTTTTCATGGCCCGCTCCGCACCGCGCTACTCCTTTGGACTGGCCCGCAGCCTGGCCGAATCCCTTGGCTACGCCCCCGACGCCTTCATCATCGAACCCCGAAGCCCCGGCCAGTTTGCCCTCGGACACTTCATGGGCACCGCCTGGGGCATGCTCCTGAAATTCGTCTTGCGCAAACAAAAAATCCTCGGCGGCGAATGCACCCCCTTCTTCGCAGACCTGCAAGGCCCCCTGCCCGAGCTCACTCGATTCTTTGGCACACCCACCGAAATCCAGGACACCCTGCAAAAAGCCATCGCCGCCAACAACGCGAGCTTCGCGCGCATCCTCGACGCCGGCCCGTTTCGAGCCAGCCTGCCCGACGAAATCCTCAACGCCTGGATCCATGACGCGCTCAACGTCCCGGCCTTCATCGAAACCCTCATGAAAGTCCAGTTCTACCAGGGCCCCCTCATTCCCGAAGATTCCTGACCCCCCTCTCTCCGCCCTTGGCAAACCCCGCCAGATTGTGCAAGCTCGCCCCTATGTTGCAGTTACTCGATTACTACATCACCATCATCTTCAGTCTCCTGGTTCTCCTGGCCACCGGGCTCACCACGATTCACATCCTTTTGTCGCGCCGAGCGGCCGGCTCCTCCATCGCCTGGATGGGCCTGGTCTGGCTCGCCCCCTTGCTCGGCGTCACCACCTATTTGCTGCTCGGAATCAACCGCATTCAACGCCGTGCGGAAACACTCCGCAGCAAGAAAAAACCCTTTTTCACCATCCCCAAAGTGTCGCCCGTACGCCCGGACACCATGCAGGCCAGCCTGCCCCCGTCCGTGCAACATCTGAGTGGACTGGCGCACTTCGTCGATCAGATCGTTCAGCGCCCCCTGCTGCCCGGCGCCAGAATCGAGCCCCTTTTCGATGGTGACCAGGCCTACCCGGCCATGATCGAAGCCATCAACAACGCTCAAACCTCCATTTCCCTGGCAACCTATATCTTCGACAACGACGCCTGGGGCAAACGCTTCGTCAAAGCCTTAAGCGAAGCCGTTAAACGCGGCGTCGAAGTCCGCGTCCTGGTCGATGCCGCCGGCCTGCGCTACTCCTTTCCCTCGATCCGCCGCCCGCTGCGCCAGGGAAAAGTCCCCACCAGACGTTTTTTACCCTCCATGTTCCCGCCCCACCTGATGACCATGAACCTGCGCAATCACCGCAAAATCATGGTCGTCGACGGCACCATCGGCTTTACCGGCGGCCTCAACATCCGCGCCGCACACGTCATCCAGGACAACCCCAAATTCCCCACCCACGATCTACATTTTCGTATCCAGGGCCCCGTCGTCGCACACCTGCAAGAAGTCTTCTTCGATGACTGGGTATTTTCCACCGGCGAAGAACTCCGCGGCGAAAAATGGTTCCCACCCCTCACCGGCGTCGGCACCTCCATTGCGCGCGGCATCCCCGACGGCCCCGACGAAGACTTCAACAAACTACGCTGGACCATCCTCGGCGCACTCACCCACGCACAAAGACGCGTAGTCATCGTCACGCCCTACTTTTTGCCCGATGCCGAAATGATCACCAACCTCTCGCTTGCCGCCGTCCGCGGCATCCAGATCGATATCGTCCTGCCCGCCACCAACAATCTGCCCTTCATCCACTGGGCTTCCATGAGCCAGATTCGCCCCCTGCTCGAGCGCGGCTGCAACATCTGGTTCACCCCCGGCGCCTTCGACCACTCCAAACTCTTGATCATCGATAGCGACTGGGTACTGCTCGGCTCCGCCAACTGGGACGAACGCAGCTTCCGCCTCAACTTCGAATTCAACGTCGAATGCTACGACGAAGAACTTGCCAAAAAACTCGAAACCCACGTCGATCAACGCATCGAAACCGCCCACCGCTACACCCTCGACGAGTACGACAAACGCTCCATTGGCGTCCGCCTGCGCGACGGATTCATGGCTCTCTTCTCTCCCTACCTCTGAACCCACACCGGCCCGCCCCGGTACTCAAAAATCGCACGCGAAAAGCAGACGCCGCCGCCCCAAAACTGCAAAAAAGTAAATTTTCGAAGGCCCGCAACCCAAAATCCGACAAAAAAAGTAAATTTTCGAAGGCACGCAACCCAAAACGCGAAGAAAAAAGTAAATTTTCGAAGGCCCGCAACCCAAAATCCGACAAAAAAAGTAAATT
>JBEBUW010000003.1:0-97741 GCA_040393065.1 Lujinxingia vulgaris
GATCTGGGTGAATTCGGGCTGGCGGTCGGCGCGCAGGTCTTCGTCGCGGAAGCAGCGCACGATCTGGTAGTAGCGGTCGAAGCCGGAAACCATCAAGAGTTGCTTGAAGATCTGGGGCGACTGCGGCAGGGCGTAGAATTTGCCCGGGTTGACGCGGCTGGGCACCAGGTAGTCGCGCGCGCCTTCGGGCGTGGACTTGGTGAGGATCGGAGTTTCGACCTCGACGAAGTTATTTTCGACCAGGTAGTTGCGCACGATGTTGTTGACCTTGCTGCGCGTGATGAGCGCGTCTTGCAGGGGTTTGCGGCGCAGATCCAGGTAGCGGTACTCGAGGCGGAGCATTTCGTTGGCTTCGACTTCGTCGCGGATCGGGAAGGGCGTGGTGCGCGCTTTGGAGAAGATTTCCAGGTGCGTGGGCACGACTTCGATGGCGCCGGTGGCCATGTCTTCGTTGACGTTGCCGCCGCGGCTGATGACGGTGCCGGTAACGCCGATGCACCACTCGGTGCGCAACGAGTCGGCGTCTTTGTAGACGGTTTCGCTCAGATCGGGATCGAAACGCACCTGCACGAGGCCGGTTTTGTCGCGCATGTCGACAAAAATCACGCCGCCGTGATCGCGATGATTGGCGACCCAGCCATACAACGTTACTTCCTGACCGATGTGAGACGCGTTGAGTGTGCCGCACATGTGGGTTCGCTTTTGTTCCTCAAGGAAAATCGCCACGATCGAAGCCTCCTAAAAAACGATCACGCCCCGCTTCTCTGAATCCGTCGGGGCAAATTATGCAGTGGTTGTAGCCGTTTCTGGTGAATTGGCCATTGGGGGGGCGAATTAACCATTCATTTTGTCTGGATGTCAACGGAATGATGCGGGTGTGGGCGGGGCCGGCAGAAATGTCTCTCGCGAAGACGCGAGGCAGCGAAGGTTTTGTAAGTAGGAATAAGAATACGAAAGGAGCACCGCGTAGCGAGGCGTCAGCCTCTGCGGAGCGTCGTGGGTCGTTTTAGCCCTCGGCGTCAGCCGACGGGTGGGGTTGGTGCATGTTGCCTGATTTCGTTGGGTAGAAATTGGATAGACGTTGGATAGAAATTGGGCAGGCAGGAATGTCTCTCGCGAAGGCCGCGAAGGGAAACGCAGAGAATGAAAGAAAGAACGGTGGGAGCACATAAAAACGTGGGAATGTTCGCGGGCTGGTAAATGGTTGGTCAGGGCGATTATCATTGCGAGTGTTCTGGATTGTTGGGAATGACGAAACGATAGGAAAACCATGAGTAGTGTGCCTGAGCCGGGAAATTTAGAGTTCGTCGATTCCACATCGTTGCCGGAGACGGAGGCGTTTGAGCCGGTGGAGCTGCCGACGGAGTTGTTGGTGCGTAACGAGGATGCGCCCCGGTTGGTTTTTGATCCGGCGATTGAGCGGGTGTATGGCCAGGGAGTGCATGCGTTTCGGGTGAGCGGGCGGCTGGCCGAGAACGTGGTGCCGTGGGGATTCTGGGGTGCGACGCTGATTGCGGTGGTGTTGGGGATGGTCGTGGTATTTCGCGGGGCGACGGGGTTGTACTCGCTGTGGGATACGTTCTGGGTTGTGCTGGCGCTGCTGGTGGGGACGGTGATGTTTAAGCTGGGGCGGAGATCGTCGCTTTCGAAAGAGCTTTTGTGTGAGCTCGATTTGAACCAGCAGTTGATGCTCTGGCCGCGCGAGGGGGAAACGCAGCTTGCGGTGCCTTTTGAGGAGCTGACGGAGCTTGTGTTCGGGATGACGTATTATCCGGTTTCTCAAAAGCGCAAAGATGTGATGGTGCATGCTTTTACGTTGCTGGCGCGAGACAGTCAGAACCGCTTGATTCCGATTGTGGAGGCATCGCCGGACAAAGAAAAAACGCATGAGATTGGCGTTTTTCTGGGCAGAAATATGCGTTTGCCTCTGAAGTATGTCGGGCTCGGGATCAAATAGAGTCTTGTACACGAAGCGGGGGGATCCTGGATATTTTTGCGTGGCTGGAATGCCGTCTTGACGTGGGTGCAGGCTGGTGGCTATAGAAGGCGCGCAGTTCGAGTGCGCACAAAATCCGAGCGGTCGGTTTTGTGTTTTCACATGGTTACTATTTCCTACGAAGGCAGGTTCGCATGAACATTCATGAGTATCAGGCGAAGCAGATTCTCCGGGATTACGGCGTTACCGTTCCCACGGGTATTCCGGCATTCTCGGTTGATGAGGCAGTGGAAGCCGCCAAGGAGCTTGGTGGATCGCTGTGGGTCGTCAAAGCACAAATTCACGCCGGCGGTCGCGGCAAAGCCGGCGGTGTTAAACTCGCCCGCAGCCTCGACGAGGTGCGTGAGCTGGCTCAGGAGATCCTGGGCAAGACGCTGGTTACTCCCCAGACGGGGCCGGAAGGGCAGGTTGTTCGTCGCCTGTATATTGAGTCGGGTGCGGACATTGCGCGCGAACTCTATCTGGGAATGGTCGTGGACCGTGCCAGTCAGAAAGTCGTGCTGATGGCTTCGACCGAAGGCGGCATGGATATTGAGGAAGTAGCTGAGGCTACGCCGGAGAAGATCCTGCACGTTGAGATTGATCCGCTGATTGGTCTGGCTGATTACCAGGGGCGCGACATTGCGTTTGCGCTCGGGTTGGAAGGCCGCACGGTGTTTCAGGCCGTTGGTTTTCTGAAAGGTCTGTACAAGGCATTTGTTGAGAAAGACTGCTCGATCGCGGAGATTAACCCGCTGGTTGTGACGAAGTCGGGCGATCTGATTGCTCTGGATGCCAAGATGAACTTCGACGACAACGCGCTGTTCCGTCATAAGGACATCGAAGCGCTTCGCGACGAGTCGGAGGAAGATCCGGCCGAGCTTCGCGCCAACGAGTCGGGCCTGAGCTACGTCAGCCTGGACGGCAGCATCGGTTGCATGGTCAACGGCGCCGGTCTTGCGATGGCGACGATGGACATCATCGGACATTTCGGCGGCGAGCCGGCGAACTTCCTGGATGTTGGCGGCGGTGCGACGAAGGAAACGGTTACGGAAGCATTCAAGATCATCACGGCTGATGAGAAGGTCCGCGCGATCTTCATCAACATCTTCGGTGGCATCATGAAGTGCGACGTAATCGCGGAAGGCGTTGTCGCAGCTGTGGAAGAGGTCGGTCTCAAGGTTCCGCTGGTTGTGCGGCTTGAGGGTACGAACGTGGAGCTGGGCAAGAAGATTCTGGCGGACAGTCCGTTCGATATCGTTGCAGCTGACACGATGGCCGATGGGGCTCAGAAGGTTATCGCGCTGGCCAAGTAATCGGGCTTTTGCGAGATAATCGGACTCACTACTTCAGGTTTTAAGAGTATTTATAAGGAGCGGTCATGAGTGTACTCGTCGACGAGACAACGCGCGTCATAGTTCAGGGAATCACCGGCGCCGTCGGAAGTTTTCACACCGAGCAAATGCTCGCCTACGGCACCAAAATGGTCGGCGGTGTGACGCCGGGTAAAGCAGGACAAAAAGTGCACGGTGTGCCCGTGTTCAATACGGTAGCGGATGCCAGAAAGGAAACCGGCGCCAATGCAACGGTTATCTATGTTCCGCCTCCGTTTGCAGCGGACGCGATTCTGGAAGCTGCGGATGCCGGCATTGAGCTGATCATTGCGATCACCGAGGGTGTGCCGGTTCAGGATATGATCAAGGTTGTCGAGTTTATGAAAGATAAGAACTCGCAGCTGATCGGGCCGAACTGCCCGGGTGTAATCAGCCCCGGAAAGTGCAAAATCGGAATTATGCCGGGCCACATTCACTTGCAGGGCAATGTCGGTGTTGTGAGCCGTTCGGGAACGCTGACGTACGAGGCGGTGGGGCAGTTGACCGCGCTTGGTATCGGCCAGTCGACCTGCATCGGAATCGGCGGCGATCCGATCAATGGCATGAACTTCATTCAGGCGCTTGAGCTGTTTGAAAACGATCCGGAAACGACTTCGGTTGTGATGATCGGTGAAATCGGCGGAACGGCCGAGGAAGAAGCCGCGGCCTGGATCAAGGAAAACATGACCAAGCCGGTTATCGGATTCATTGCCGGAACGACGGCGCCCCCGGGCAAGCGCATGGGCCATGCCGGTGCGATTATTTCGGGCGGCAAAGGAACGGCTGAGGACAAGATCAAGGCGATGCAGGCCGCTGGTATTGAAGTGGCGCCGACGCCCTCTGATATTGGCATCACGCTGAAAAAACGTATCAGCTAATTTTTAGATGATTTTTTAATCCATAGATTTTTGGAGCATACGAACATGGCAGTCGAAAAAACACTGAGCATCATTAAGCCGGACGGCGTTGAGAAACATGTTATTGGCAAGATCATTGATCGTTTTGAGAGCAATGGTCTGAATCCGGTTGCGATTCGCATGGCGCATCTTTCGCGTCGTGAGGCCGAGGGCTTTTATGCGGTTCACCGCGAGCGTCCGTTTTTCAACGATCTGGTTGAGTTCATGACGCGTGGTCCGGTTGTTCTCATGGTGCTGGAAGGCGAGAACGCCGTTGCGAAGAATCGTGAGATCATGGGTGCGACGAATCCTGACAATGCGGATGCGGGAACGATTCGCAAGGATTTCGCAACGAACATTGAGGAGAACACGGTTCACGGCTCGGATTCGCCGGAGAACGCAGTGATCGAAATCAATTACTTCTTCAGTGATGTGGATGTTTTTGCATAATTTGCAATCCTCTGCATGACGAAGAATGGTAGTTTGTAGTACAGGACCGACGGCCGAGCGAAAGTTTAGCCGTCGGTCTTCTGGTGGTCGGCGCTCGGCTTATGGTAACGTCGGTCATGGGCGCGGTAAGAGCCGCGCTGTTTTTTTGAGAGGTCGGGTCACGGCCGCTTGTTCTGACTTTTCGAGTAGTTACGATGGAAACCGAAACGCCCAAACATCTCCGCCACGCTCTCCAGGTACTTGCCGAGAAAGAAGGTCGCTTTGACCTTCAGGAATTCAATCATGAGGAACTTCGTCAGCTTGTGATCGAAGGTCTGGGTGAGAAGAAGTACCGTGCGAAGCAGCTTTTTCAATGGCTTTATCTGCACTTGGCAGGTTCGTTTGATGAGATGACGAATTTGCCCAAGGGAACGCGCGAGAAACTGGATCGTTTCGTGCGCGTTTCTGCTCTGGAGTATCAGGATAGCTTCGAGAGTAGTGATGGTACGACGAAGCTGACCTTTCGTTGCGATGACGGTGCGGTGATCGAGACCGTTTATATTCCGTCGGACAATCGCAATACGTTGTGCATTTCCAGTCAGGTGGGCTGTGCGATGGGCTGCACCTTTTGTTTCACGGCCAAGATGGGCTTGAAGCGCAATTTGACGACGGCAGAAATTGTCGATCAGGTTGTGCAGGCGCGTCGTTTGATGGGCGAGCGGAACGGGCACATCGGGAACATCGTGTTCATGGGGATGGGCGAGCCGCTGCATAATATCGACAATGTGATTCGTGCGATTCGGATTCTGGTGGATACCGAAGGGCTGAATTTTTCGCGTCGTCGTGTGACGGTTTCGACGTCCGGGCTGGTGCCTGCGATTCGGCGTCTTGGCGAGGAAACGGATATTCAGCTTGCGATCAGCTTGAATTCGACGACCAACGAGATGCGCAGCAGTATTATGCCGGTCAATGATCGTTGGAATCTGGAAGAGTTGATGTCGTGTTTGCGCGAGTTTCCGCTGGATAATCGCGAGCGGATTACGTTTGAGTATGTGTTGCTCAAGGATTTGAACGACACGCTGGAGGATGCGCAGCGGATTATTGAGCTGACGCGTAACATTCCGTCGAAGATCAATTTGATTCCGTTCAATTCGCATCCGAATACGCCTTTTAAGACGCCGTCGGAGGAAACGATTGACGCGTTCCAGCAGTATTTGCTGGAGCGTGGCGTGGCTGTTTTCCGCCGTCGTACGCGCGGTGATGATGAGATGGCCGCCTGTGGTCAGCTTGGAAAGCCGGGAGATAAAGAGCCGCCGCATGTTCGCAAGCGTCTGGAGAACTTTCGCAACGCGGCTTCTGCCGATAAATCCTCGGCCAATGCCTGAAAATTATTGTGACATTTATTCAATCCCTGGCCCGGAGTGCGTACGGCAGTGCGTTGCGTTGCTGCGGTATGTTCTGTGCGGGTGTTTGCTGTCTACAAAACCGTTTGTGAGTCATTCATGAGTTTGCTTGTCGTAGGATCGATTGCGTTCGACTCAATAGAGACACCGTTTGGCAAGGTTGAGGAAACGATTGGCGGCTCGGCGACGTTTTTTTCGACGTCGGCCAGCTATTTTACACCGGTGAGTCTGGTTGCCGTGGTGGGCGATGATTTTCCGGAAGCACAGATCGATTTTTTGAAATCGCGTCGTATTGATTGTGATGGATTGCATCGTGTAGCGGGACGGACGTTTCGCTGGCGCGGTCAGTATGGGTTTGATCTGAATGAGGCGGTAACGCTTGATACCCAGCTGAATGTGTTCGGGGATTTTCATCCGGAGCTGCCGCATGCGTATCGTGATTGCAAGCGGGTTTTTCTGGCGAATATCGATCCGGAATTGCAGCTCGAGGTTTTGAAGCAGGTTAAAGATCCTGAGTTTGTGGCATGCGATACGATGAATTTCTGGATCGACAGCAAAAAAGACGCGCTGGTGCGGCTGATGGCGCATGTCGATATGGTGATCATCAATGAGTCGGAAGCACGCAAGTTTGCGGATGAACCCAATGTGGTCTGTGCTGCGCGCAAGATCATGGAAATGGGACCGAGCTACGTGGTGATCAAGCGCGGCGAGTATGGTGCGCTGGCGTTTACACGCGAGGATGTGTTTTTTGCGCCGGCGTATCCGCTGGAGTCGGTTTTTGATCC
This sequence comes from Lujinxingia vulgaris, assembly GCA_040393065.1. Taxonomy (GTDB): domain Bacteria; phylum Myxococcota_A; class Bradymonadia; order Bradymonadales; family Bradymonadaceae; genus JACCWM01. Next base: position 6,862 of record JBEBUW010000003.1, read on the forward strand.
GACGGGCGCAGGCGATACGTTTGCGGGCGGATTGCTGGGTTATCTGGCGCGTTGTCCGAAGATTTCCGGGATGGAATTGCGTCAGGCCACGGTGGTTGGTTGCGTGATGGCGAGCTTTGTTGTGGAGCAGTTCAGTCTGGATGCTTTGCGGGATTTGACTCCGGAAGCGATTGAGGCACGGTTTGAGAAATTTCAAAAGCTGGTGTCGTTCGAGCCGCTTGAGTTTATGGAGCCGAACTCCGTACAATGATGACGTTGTTTTCGACATGTAATGCAATCGATTGACTTACTGGAGAATCAAATGAACGCGAAAAAATGGAGCCGTGCTGCCAGCTTGTTGTGTATTCTACTGATCGCATTTTTGGCGGCCTGTGGAGAGGATGAGGCGAATGGCAATAACAATGATACGCAGACGGATACAGGCGTAACTGAAGATGTGAGCCAGGGCGAGGATACCGAACCAGGTGTGCAGGCTGACTATCGTAGTGAATACCAGTTGCGGCTGACGAGCTTTGCATTTACGGCGGGTTCGCCGGGCACGGCACTCAACGGAGTTTTGAAGCAGAATTTTGATCAGGATAAGAATTATCCGGTGATCGTTCTGATCGAGATGGCCGAGTTGGATGTTGAGACCGAGAGTGTGAGCGTTCGTGGCGGCTCGGGTATTAAGACAGAAACGCCGGGCGTTTATAACTGGGATCCGGACACGGATTTGCAGGCATTGGCTCCGGGTAAAATCGATGCAGATGGCGTGTTGGATGTGATGCTGCCGGCGCTTGATTTCGTCGCGACCTTTGAGGGCAATGATGGTCCGGTGAAGACGGTCATTCCGATCAAGGGATTGAAATTGAACGGAACGCTGAAGGCAAAAGCGGATGGTAGCGAGCCGACGATTGATGACGGGATTCTGGAAGGTTATGTGACCGAGGAAGATGGTAACAATACGAAAGTATTGGTTCCGAACCTTGGTGAGCTTGTTCTCGCGTCGGTATTTGGCGGCGAGGGAAATTTGAATCACGATGTGGACGGCGATGGCACGAATGATGCGTGGTTGTTGACAGCGTCGTATACGGCGATTGAGACGAGCATCGTGGACTAAGCTGTTTTCGCCTAGAACTGCATCTTGTCGTTTATCGACGAGGTATGTTCTGGGGTTTGAGTCGATACGTAAAAAGCCGCAATCTTCAGGGATTGCGGCTTTTTGGTATTTGGGGACGGGGCTAACGATTATTTTCGCCACATGGGCCAGCCGGAGCTGCGGCAGATGGGGGAGAGGATGTTGTGTTGGAGAGGACAGGCGTCGATCTGGTCGGGGATGCCGTCGCCGTCGGAGTCGGTCCAGCAGACGTCGCCGACGCCGTCCTGGTTGGAGTCGAGCTGGTCGGGATTGTGGTGGAAGGGGCAGTTGTCCCAGATATCGGGGATGCCGTCGCCGTCCTGGTCGCCGCGGCAGTCGTCGCCGATGCCGTCGTCCAGGCTGTCTTTCTGGTCGGGGTTTTTGACGAGTGGGCAGTTGTCCAGGTGGTCGGGGATGCCGTCGCCATCAAAGTCGTCCAGGCAGGTGTCGGGGTTGCCGGTCGGGTCGGCGATGAGCGGACAGGGATCGCAGGCGTCGCCGATGCCGTCGCCGTCGAGATCGCTCTGGTAGGGATTGGATACGGTGGGGCAGTTGTCCAAATGGTCAGGGATGCCGTCGTTGTCTTTGTCGCCCAGGCAGGCGATGCCCTGGCCTTCTTCGTTTTTCATATTCCAGGGATCGGGCGTGTTCGGGCAGAGATCGCATGCGTCGCCGATGCCGTCGCCGTCGCGGTCGGTTTGTTGCGGGTTGGCAATGGTAGGGCAGTTGTCGAACAGGTCGGGAATGCCGTCGCCATCGGAGTCGACAGTGCAAGAAGTAGATCCGCCGGGCAACCACGGTGCGGGGCATGGATACGGGTTTTGCTCGCCGTCGGGCAAAGGAAATAAGAGGAAATCGCATGCGTCGCCGATTCCGTTGCCGTTGGTGTCTCGCTGGTCGGGGTTAGGGGTGAAAGGGCAGTTGTCCCAGAGGTCGGGGATTCCGTCGCCATCAAAGTCGCCCAGGCAGGCCAGGCCCTGACCGTGTTCGTTGACCTGTTGGTCGGGATCGGCGACGAGGGGGCAAACGTCGCAGGCATCGCCGATGCCGTCGCCGTCTTCGTCTTGCTGGTCAGGGTTGTAGTGCCAGGGACAGTTGTCGAGTTCGTTGGGAACGCCGTCATTGTCTACGTCGGGATTACCGGTGTTGCAGGCGTTGCCCACGCCGCTGTTGGAGTCGTCGAGTTGTTGGGGATTCCAGCTGTGCGGGCAGTTGTCGATGAGATCGATGATGCCGTCGTTGTCGCTATCACGCAGCCAGGGCAAATCCTGGCAAGCGTCGCCGATGCCGTCCTGGTTGAGATCGGTTTGATAGGGATTTTCGAGCCAGGGGCAGTTGTCGAATTCGTTGAGGACGCCGTCGTTGTCGAGGTCTGGTTCGATGCCGCAATCCGGGCCGGAAGCGCCGGGACGGGTGGGGCAGGGGTCGCATGCATCGCCGATGCCGTCGCCGTCGGAGTCGGTGAGAGCGTCCTGGACGATGTACGGGCAGTTGTCGATATCGTCGGCCCAGCCGTCGTGGTCGCTGTCGGGTTGTCCGCCACGTTCGCAGGCGTCGCCCCGGCCATTGTTGTTGGCATCGCGTTGGTCTGCGTTGGCGACGAGCGGGCAGTTGTCGCAGGCGTCGCCAAAGCCGTCGCCGTCGAGATCGATTTGCAGGGGATTGAAGACGGTCGGGCAATTGTCCTCGAGGTCGGGAATGCCGTCGCCGTCGATATCCGAGGCTGGATCGGCGCAGGCATCGCCGATGCCATTGGCGTTGGAATCGAGCTGGTCGGGGTTGGGAATGCGTGGGCAGTTATCGCAAACGTCGCCGATGCCGTCGTCGTCGAGATCGCTCTGGAGGGCATTGGGGACATCCGGGCAATTGTCGCAGGCGTCGCCGATGCCGTCGCCGTCGCGGTCTGCCTGGTCGGGGTTGTAGGTTTCAGGACAATTGTCGAGATGATCCGGGATGCCGTCGTCGTCCAGGTCGAAGGCTGGCGTGGTATCGACTTCGGGCTCGGTGTCGGGAGATTCGGAGATGTCGTCCGGGAAATCGGTATCGGTATCGGTGAAAGATGTGTCGGTCGGGTTGGAGCCGATCTGGAGCAGGCAGCGCGAGGCGACACAGCGCTCGAGCGGGCTGCATTCTTCGTGGGTGGTGCACTGGCGCTGGCCGTCCGGATCGGAATTGGATTCGGCGGGCGTGCAGCCGCCGGGGAGCAGCAGAGTGCAGAGCAGCAGACAAAGCCAGAGGACGCTGGAAGGGGTGAACTGAGAATTCATAACATCTTTCGTAAAATAGGATGCAGAATGCGACGCTTCCCGTTGGGAGCTCAAGCAGGATAACAGGCCAGGCATCGCATTGTAACCTTCTCGCGCGAGGCTTCGATGGAAGCAGGGGTTTGTCAGGTTGTGCGGTGGGGAGCGGCGTGGAAAATGGCGATAGAAGTGTAGATGGGCGAAGGAAAAGGTTGAAAACATTGACACTGGCAAGGGCAGGACCTTACAATCCAGCGCTGGTTCTGCCGCATTCTATGGGCTTGTTGAGCGTTACATCATGAGCTGCCAGTATGTTAATCAATCGACAGTTAGGGGATTACCTTCTGGTTCGCCGTCTTGCCGTTGGTGGTCAATCCGAAGTTTTCCTCGCGCTCAAGCAAGGTCCAGATTCGTTTGCGCGGCCGCTTGTTCTTAAAGCGATGCCTTCGCGTTATCGCGACGATCCACGTTTTTTGAAGTTGTTCTTTCAGGAAGCGTTTATTTCGGCGCGGTTTTCGCATCCGAATTTGATTTCGGTTCATGACGCAAAAAAAGTGGGGGATGAGCATTTCATGGTGATGGACTTCGTTTCCGGGCAGACGGTTTCTGATCTGGCGCAGCGAAGTTATAAGGCCGACAAGGCGTTGACCATCAATCAGGTTGTGCAGATTGTCGCGGATGCTGCTGCTGGTTTGCATTATGCGCATGAGTTTCAGGATGTCGATTCGCGCTCGTATTCGATCATTCATTGTGACGTCAGTCCACAGAACTTGATGGTGACGTATGATGGGGTGGTGAAGGTTTTTGATTTTGGCATTGCGCGTGTCATTGGCGGTGAAGATGCGGATATCGCGGGAATCGGGGGCGGAAAATACGCGTATATGAGTCCTGAGCAGTGCATGGGGAAGGCCGTGGATGCGCGCTCGGATATTTTTAGTCTGGGCATTATTTTATTTGAGTTGTGCACAGGCTATCGCCTGTTTCGTCGCCCGACGCGGCCGGAAGTCATTCAGGCTGTGATCGAAGGTGAAATTCCCAGGCCGGGTGAGTTGTCGCCGGAAATTCCGGAATTCTTGGAACAGTGTATTTTGAAGGCGCTCGCGCGCGATCCGCAGGAGCGTTATCAAACGGCCCGGGAATTGCGTGCGGATTTGCTGGAATTTATCCATTTGAATGAGGGGCATCAGGTTCATGAGGAACTTGGCCAGCATATGCGTGAATTGTTTGCGAAGGAGCGCATTCAGATTGCGGATGTATTGCGGCAGGCGGCGGAGGCGCAGGAGTCTTCAAAGCCGCTGGGAAGCGTGCGGCTGGGGGAGTTGAGTCCGGGCTGGCGTGGGTCGGCGGATTCGTCGTTGGAAATGGAAGTCAGTATGCTGGAGCTGCTTCCTGCGAGCGAAGCGGTCAAGTTGCTGGAGGAAACCGGGGAGGCGAAGGATCGCGCGGAGGCTTCGGAGGCTTTGGCCGGAGAGGATGGGACGCTGGAAGCTGCTGAGGAGGAAGCCGCTGTTGACGAATTTGTTGAAGAGCCTGTTGATGGAGAGGTTTCAGAAGGCAGGACTTTTGAAGCGGGTAAAGAAAACGACGTGGTGCCGATAAAAATTACGGGCAAATCGGACAGAACGGCGGATTTTCTGGAAACCGTGGAGCTTTCTCGTGCCGAAGAGAGTGGTGAAGCGGAGAAGATTGCTCAGGAAACGGCGGATTATATCGAGTATATGACCGGGGAGCTTGCGCGTGCGCGGCGGCGGCAGCGGTGGCTGGTCGTGGCGGTTGTTGTGTTGCTGGCGATGATCGGCGGGCTGGGGTTTGCGGTATTCAGCGGACAGAATTTGGACGTATTTGCCGAGGAGGCGCCGATTCAGCTTGGGACGGAGCTTTGAGATGGAATTGGCGTAGTTTGTGCGTGAAATAGCGCGAAAAAATACAAGTTCGAGCAAGAAAACAAAAAGCTCACCCGATTGGTCGGGTGAGCTTTTTTGATCAGGTCATGGTCTTTCGAGTGGTTCAGGCGTTGAGTGCAGACTGGACGATGCCGGTAAATTCTGCGATTGCCGCCGACAGTCCTTCGGTGCGTGCGCCGCCGGCCTGGGCAAGGTTGGGGCGTCCGCCGCCTTTGCCATCGATATGTTGGGCGGCAGCATTGACCAGCGGGCCAGCTTTGAGGTTGCGGTTTTTGACGGTGCTGTCGGTAAGCAAGCAGAGCAGGGCGGCTTTGTCGTCGAGCTGTGTGCCGAGGAGAACGACGGCTTCTGTGGCGCCGAGTTTGTCGCGCAAGCCGTCGGCGTAGGCCATGAACTGGTCGCGGGTGCCGACGGAGATTTCTGCGGCGATGACTTTGACGCCAGCAACGTCGGTTGCTCTGGCAATGAAGTCAGAAGCTGCGGAACTGGCGAGTTTTTGGGAGAGGCGGTCGAGCTCACGCTCGAGTTCGGCGCGCTCGTCGAGAAGTTGTTGTGCGCGCTCCAGCAGGTGGCCGGGATCGGTTTTCAGGATGCGGCTTGCTTCTTCGAGACGGCTGCGGTCGGCGCGGTACAAGTTGTAGGCGGTTTCCGAAGTGACGGCTTCGATGCGGCGGATGCCAGCGGCAACGCCGGATTCTGAGGTCAGGCGGAAGATGCCGATATCACCTGTGTTGGCAACGTGGATTCCGCCGCAGAGCTCAGTGGATTCGCCGGGGATTTGTACAACGCGGACTTTGTCGCCGTATTTTTCGCCGAAAATGGCCATGGCGCCCATTTCCTGGACAGCGCGGTCACGATCGATGTCTACGTGACAGAGGACGTCGAGGCGGCGGCGAATTTGCGAGTTGACGCGCTCTTCGATGGCTTCGAGTTCTTCGGCTGTGACGGGTTTGGCGTAACTGAAGTCAAAGCGCAGTTTATCGGGACCGACCGAGGAGCCGGCCTGAAAGATGCTGCTGGAAACGATATCGCGCAGCGCAGCGTGAAGAAGGTGCGTGGCGGTATGGTTGGCTGCGGTAAGATCACGATGCCGTGTATCGACTTCGGCCTGGAATTCGCCGTTCAAGCTGGCGGGCGTGACAATTCCGGAGACAAGACGGGCATGGTGAACGATGCCGATCGGGGTTTTCTGCGTGTCGACGATATCGAAGCGAACTTCGCCGGTGGCTGCGCTCAGCGTGCCTCGGTCGCCGATCTGGCCGCCGGATTCGGCGTAGAACGGAGTTTCGGAGAGCAGCAGCTCATAGTGGCCGGGCGTGTTCAGCGCGCGGAAGCGGCGGATAAGCGCCGTGGCGGATGGCGTGGAATAGCCGACGAACTGGTCGGCGGTGCCTTCATGGATGGTGACCCAGTCGCCCACACCGGCAGCGTCTGCGTGCACGTCTTTGGCGCGCGAGGTTGCCTGGTGCCCGCGCCAGAGTTGTTCGTAGGCTTGCCAGTCGATGCCCAGGCCGAGTTCTTCGGCCATGATTTCCGTCAGATCGGGTGGGAATCCAAAGGTGGCGTGCAGTTGGAAGACTTCGTCGCCGGAGAGTTCTGTTTTGCCATCGGCCTGAACGCGTGCGGCGGCAGCTTCAAAGAGTTCGATGCCGCGATCGAGATTGCGGAAGAAGCGCTCTTCTTCGAGGCGGATCAGTTCGGCGGCTTCGTTGCCCATGGCGCGAAGTTCCGGGTAGATGTTGCCGTATTCGGCGATCACGGCATCGGCCACGCGGTAGAGAAACGGTGCCTGGAAGCCGAGGCTCCGGCCGTAGCGTACGGCACGACGCAGGATGCGGCGAAGGACGTAGCCGCGGCCTTCGTTGGAGAACTGAGCGCCGTCGCAGATTGCGAAGGTAACAGTGCGCACGTGGTCGGCGATGACGGAGAAGTCGGTAAAGTCCGGACGCGCGTAGAATTCCTGGATATCGGCTGGAATGGGCTGGCCAAGAAGTTCAAGTGTTCGATGAAAGATCGGTGTAAACAGTTCGGTTTTGAAAACACTGTCGACGCCGGCCATGACGGCGGCAACACGATCCAGCCCCAGCCCGGTATCCACGCTTTTCATCGGCAGCGGCTTAAGCTCGCCGGTTTCATCGCGGTTGAATTCCATGAAGACCAGGTTCCAGATTTCGTTGATGCGGTCTTCGTCGTAGCCAACTTTCCAGTCAATCGGGCCCTGATCGGGATAGAGGTCGTAGTGGATTTCAGTGCAGGGACCGCAGGGGCCAGTGGGGCCCATAGACCAGAAGTTCTCTTCGTTGCCTTCTTCGATGTCGCCCAGGCGAAGGATTCGGTCGGCCGGGACGTTCATTTCTTTGGTCCAGATGTCAAAGCATTCGTCGTCGTCTTTATAGATGGTGACGTAGAGGCGGCTGGGCTCGAGCTTGAGAACTTCGAGAATGTAGCGCCAGGCCCATTCAATGGATTCGCGTTTGTAGTAGTCGCCAAAGCTCCAGTTGCCGAGCATTTCAAAGAAAGTCAGGTGGCGACCGTCTTTGCCGACCTCGTCAAGATCGTTGTGTTTACCGCCTGCGCGAACGCATTTTTGAACGCTGGCAGCGCGTTTGTAGTCGCGGACTTCGTTGCCGAGCAAAACGTCTTTGAACTGGTTCATCCCGGCGTTGGTAAAGAGCAACGTGGCGTCACCCTGCGGAACGACGGGAGAGGATGCAACGACGCGGTGGTCGAGCGACTCGAAAAACTTCAGGAAACTATCGCGGATCTGGTTGGGATTCATGAGTTTTCTTAGGCGAGGGCTGCTTGCAAAGAATGCACAGGCGATAAACAGCGAAAATTAAGTAATTTGAGGCGAAGCCTCGACCGCCGGTGGGTGTAGCACGGCGCTGGACTGCTTTCAACACGCAGCGTTCTGTGAAGATTTCTTGACCGCATGCAGGTTGTCGGTGAGGTTATGGCAGTTACTGCTTTTAGCCAGCTCACTTTGTCGTTGTGCGTACTTTTGCAGGGATATGAAACTACTACTTGAACTTATTGGAGACGCTTGCCAGCTTTTGACGGGACTGGATCGGTTGAGTGATTTGCGGCCGGACTCTCAGGAGAGACTTCAAGCATTACTTCATCAATTGCGTTATGAGTCGACGAGGCTGCTGGATCAACGGCCTCAAAGCGGGACGAGCTTTATGGATGCCTCGATTACGGAGGCGGAATTTGAAGCCGCGCGTAGTGAAGATGAAGGTTTTCGTGATGGCATGAGTGTTTCGGCAAAGCAGCGTGAGGCGTTGCTGCAGCGTGCGCTGGAGGCGCTGGCCAAAGAGCGTTTTGAGCAGGCTGCGGCGATTTTGCTGGAAGCGACGGTGCAGTTTCCGGATGACGATGAGTTTTTCAGTTATCTGGGGCTGATCGCCTGGGAGCGTCATGATTTGCGGGCGGCGGAGCGGTATTATGCGCAGGCTGCGGCGCTGATTTTTAAGCAATCCGAGGCGTTCAACAGTACGTTGGTGCTGCAGGTTGAGGAGTCGGCCAGAACGCGTGGGTTGCGTGCGCTCGAAGGACGTGCGCTGTGCTTGTATAAGCTGGGTGATCTGGAGCAGGCGCTGCCGTTGTTTGAGTTTTTGGGCATGCAGTGCGGCGATGAGTACACGGGGTGCCGTTATCTGGCCGGCGAAATTTACCATCATCAAGGGGATCTGGAGCGGGCGATCGAGCTTTATGGCATGGTCGCGCTGGAACCTGCAGTGCTTTACAATCTGGGGCTTGCGTATTTTGAGCAGGATGATCTGGAAAAGGCTGCGATGAGTTTTATCCAGGCTTTTGTGTCCAATGTGCACATCGCAAGTCTGTTGCTCGGGCGCTATGTGTATCGGGCAGGATGTGTTCCAGGTTACCTGGGAAGTGAGGCGTATGCGGAAGAATTCGTCGATGCCTGTATCGGGCTGTGGCGGCGGACGCCGGCTGTTTTCAATTATTTGCAGCGTTGTTTTGACCACAATATGGTGCAAAACCATTTGCAGCAGTGTTCGCAGCAGATCGACAATAACCCTCTAGGATCCCTTGAGGGTTTGTCGGAGCAGGAAGGCTGGCTGAATATGCTGCACAATTCTTCGATGTTACTCGGGCTTGCCCATCGTATCTTGCAGCGCCTGGATGCCTGATGTGGCTTTGATGTGGACGCCTTTGCGAGCGACGGGCTCGGCAGGGGCGTCGGTCTGGTAGGTTTCCACGCGCCAGGGGCCGGTTTGTTCCAGGTGAACAATACGCTGGGGGAAAGGAATGGTAATGCCGGATTCTACGAGAACGTTGTGGATGCCCATCGTGAGTTCACTGCGGGCGGTGATGTAGTCGGCGCGTTCGGTCCAGGCGCGGACCAGTAAATTGATGCCGCTGTCGGTCATCATATCGAAAATCACGGCGGGGGCGGGTTCGTCGAGAATCAGTTTGTGGTTGTTCATGATGCCGATGATGATTTCGCGCACATGCTGCAGATCGCTGCCGAACGCGACAGAAATAGGGATTTCAACGCGGCGTACGTTGTACAGCGTGTAATTGATGATGGTGCTTTTGAGCAAACCTTCGTTGGGGATGCGAACCATCAGGTTGTCGAAGGTGCGAATGCGGGTGCTGAGTAAATCGATCGAGAGCACGGTGCCGAGGGTGGTATCGATTTTGACGGTGTCACCGATGGAAAACGGGCGGTCAAAGAACAGGAAGAAGCCAGAAATTACGTTGGAAACGCTGGTTTGTGCGGCAAAACCCAGGGCGACGGTAAAAATACCGGCCGTAGCAAGTAGGCCGCTGACTTTGAGCCCGAGATTGGCGAGTGCAAAGATGACGGCGATGGTGAAGACGACGTACAGAACGATTTTCTGAGTGAGCAGGGCGCCGTGTGCCGAACCGCTTTGTCGAACGATCGAGCCTGCTGCTTTTGCGAGGCTGCGACCGATGAGATAGCCGATGATCAGCGTAAGCAGGGCGATGAGATAGGGAGAAAGTGCTTCCCAACTGGTCATGCCTTCGAGCGATTTGGAGAACGCCTGCAATTTGGTGTCGATGAAGTCCATTAGAATCCGTAATCCAATCCAGTTTTAGAGCGGTAGGCGTAGGCAAAGATATGGGGGCGGCGATCGACGACGGCGAAACGTCCCTGTCCCTGGTCGACGGGTTTGGCTTTGGGATCGGGGCAATCGCCGGGCGTGATTTCGGCTTCAAGCCGGCTTAGCAAGCGCATCTGAATTTCGTTGCACAGCAGATAGCTGTTGGTCTGGTACAGGCTGAGCGCGTTGTAGGGGATCATGATTTTTGAAACTTCGAGTGGTTCGTTGGTCGTATTGATGATCGTGATCGTGGCGTATGCAATGAGCTGGTTGAAGCGAATTTTGTTGGAGGCGTTTGTTGTGCCGGCGTTGGTTGCATCGGATGGCTCCGCGACTGACGGATCGTCGTTGGGGAGCTTGCTGCCAAAGTGAAATTCAGGAACTTTGGTGCCTTCGTCTGTATGACTGTTGAGATAATCCGTAATGCTGGAGGCGGTTCGGGCGCGTACGGATGTACAGATGATGCCAGAGTCCACCGGGCCGTACAGGGCGCGGGTTGTGGTGGGTGGTGCAAGATCTTCGATCAGCCGGACGTCGGTCGGGGTGCCAACGCCGATGTGTAAATGAACCGGCAGTGGAAAGATCGTGCGCAATTCCAATCCCGCCGGGCACAAAAACTTGGTTTCTGGAAAAAATAACAAAGCACGCTCGCCGAGCGTCGGAAGAAAGCGGATAATCGTGGCTTTGTCGGCAACTGCGACCAGACGTTTTGATTCCGGCTTGCCAAAGGTATAGGTCAGTCTGGAAGCGTTGATACGTTCAAACAGTAAATCTTCACCAAACGCTTGAAGTTTGAGGCTTGTGCCAGATGCAAATGGAATATCTATAGGCCAGGGGTGCATAGTTTTCATCTACCATCGGGTGTTGAGGCGCGCGCTTTCAGGCGCTGCGACTTTGTAACCTCGGCAATGAGTTTCTCCATACCAAAAAGATGTGGAATTGATGCGAAAAAAACTTCAGAGCGCAGGCTTCGTTCTTTGTGTGGTGCTGGTATCAGTTGGCGCCACTTTGCTAATCCAGCGGTGGGGCTGGCCAGGGCGGGCTTCGAAATCAATCGATGTCGAGTCGGAATCCGGGACTTTGCAGACGCTTACGTTTCTGGATGTCGACAGGGCGGAGAGCGCCGAAGTCACAGGCGAAGATAGAGAGGGCGCTACGCTTGTGCAAGCTCAAGTGCTGCAAAGACAGCTTGCTGAGCAGACGGCGCGTGTCGATGAAATGGTGCGTGATGATGCGGGTAACTGGGCGCAGTTTGTGGATGAGAATGGGCTGGGCGTGTCGGGTCGCGTGCTGATCGGGGCGCCGGGTTTGTGGCCGTATGAAACGCTGGGGACGACTTCTGACGGCGTGGTGCGACTGCCTTCGGTGGATGTCACAACGCTGGCGAGGAATCAGTTGTTTTCCTACGAATTGCTTGCGCGCTCTGATGATCCAGCGCGGCCGATGGCTTTCTGGGGCGAGTATCAATCACCGCCGCCGACGGCTTTTGAGAACGGACTGGTGGAAGAGGCGAAAATCGAGATGGTGGAGGCGGCTGATGTTCGTTTTCGGATTGTGGACGAAGAGGATCAGCCGGTCGCCGGTGCGTTTGTGCGCTTGTCGCGTGATTCCGTGGGGCTGCTGCATTTGACGTTTACATCGGGGCCGGATGGGCAGGTGGTTTTTGCGCGCTTGCCGCCGGGGACGTACGGAGTGACGGTGAATGCAGACGGGTTTGCGCGTGCTGTATTTGATGTGACGCATGAGCTGGAGGCTCCTGAGCATGTGGTGACGCTTGGAGAAGGGAGTAGTTTTCGGCGGCCGTTGAGTTGGCGGCAAAATCCAGATGCTGCGCCGCGGCCGTCCGGTGCGACCGCGCAAGGTTCGTCGGAGCCGACGGGCAGTGGGCCGGCCACGGAGAGTTCGGATACGTCGCAGGCGGCGTCAGAAGAACAGCAAGCGAGCAAGCGTCGTTTGCGGGTTTTTGTGGTGGATGATTACGGGGCGCCGGTCGTCGGGGCGTACGTGGAGGTCTGGGCAGGGACCCGGCGTGAAGTCAGTGGCACGAGTAAGGGGCATCAGCCTTTGGAGTTGCCGGTTTCGCATCAGGCGGCGCGAATTGTGGCGATTTATCCGGGGATGGGCGAGGGAGAGTTGTCGTTGCCGGCCGGTGGAGAGGAAGAGGCCGATGAGCAGGGGGCAGACCGGGTTATTACGCTGAATATGCGGCTTTTTTCTTCGGGGGCTGTTCCCGGGCGTATTCATCAACCGGGACAGGTTGAGGCGTTGCTTGGCGTTGAGCTGATCGACGTGGACGGCGCATGGCTGTTTGATGTGATTGATCCGGAAATGCCTGCCGGGCAGGCCGGGATTTTGCGCGGGGATAGTCTGCTTTCGCTGCGGCGCACGAGTACGGGCTTTGAAGCGGTGGTGAGCCGAGGAGGGCAAGTGCGGCGGATTGTGATTTGATATTTGGCAGGGAGGGTAGGTAGGTGGAGTTCAGCCGCGCCTTCTACGTGTGAGGGCGCGGCTGAATGGATCTTGTCTCAGGGAGCTTTGGTGGGCGGAGGCGTGGGCGTCTTCTGTATTAGTTTTTCGAAGTTCTGGGGTTCGATTTTCTGAAGGCGGACCGGGATGGAGGACTGAGCAAAACGGAAGGTGCCGAACTGCTCGATGCGGTGGAAGTCGCCGCGTGGTTTGGTGGACCAGCCGTAGGCGTTGCTGACGTTGGTTTCGGGGCGATCGAAGCGGTAGAGGTTTACGCTCCAGGCGGAGTCGGCGGTGGGTTTTTCTTTCATGGCAGGAATCTGGTCGAGCGGGATTTTGATTTCGATCGTCCAGGATTTGTCCTGATCAGATTTGTCGTTGACGGTTCCATCGACGTTGACAGCGACTTCGAGACCTTCGAGATTCCAGGCGCGAGCGCGGTCGATTTGTTCCTGGCGCGTGCCTTCGCCGCGGCCCAGGCGTTGTTTGAAGTAGGCATCAAAGATGGTGCCGAGGGGGCTGACCTGGAGTTCGATGTATTCACCGGAGGGGCCTTCGGGGGCGATGAAGATTTCGAAGACTTCTTCGTTCCAGAGGCTGTCGTCGCGTTCTTTGAGGGTGCCCCAGATATGAGTGTCGGTCAGGACGGCGCCGATGTAGAGATCGGTGCCGGTCCAGAAGGCTTTGACGCTGGTATCGAGCGCCGGGGCGTTGCCCATGGGGGTTAAATTAAAGACGGGCGCGCGGTTCCAGATGGTTTCGTCGAGCTTGCCATCGACTTTGACTTCGGCGGCATGCTCCTCGCTGGCGAGCTGCAGGGTGTAGGTCAGGTTTTGAGCGGCTTTGCCGGTGGCCGCGTTGCCTTTTACTTTGAGGGTGGGGCCGATTACGCGGTTATCGTTGGTTTTTTTGACGTCATTTTTGACCGTCATGCGCGTGTCACCGCGGAAAAAGCCAATGAAGGGGATGGCAGAACCGTCGGGATAGTTGTCGCGGATGGTGACTTTCTGGACGTCTTTGATGATCTGGTCTTTTTTCCAGCGTCCGGTCTGGTACAGGCCGTTCATGGGATGGTGATCGAGGTTCTGGCGAAAAGATTCGGATTGCGAATCAAAGTGGACGAAAACTTGCCAGTTTTGATTGATGTCCTTGAGAGCTTTCCAGTACCAGGTGAAGGTTGTGGGGCGGCCGGCGACCAGAGGTTCTTCGACGTCGAAGCCGATGAGTTCGATTTCGTCGTTGAAGATGGCTCCGATCTTATATTTGGGACTGGGCGCCTGTTCGAGCAGGTTCTTTTTGACCTCGGTCCACTGCTCCTGGGTAAGGACGGTGATGGGTTCCTCGACTTCCTGGCAGCCGGTCTGGGTGGAGAGCGTGAGGGCAGAAGCAAGGGCAATTGCAGAAAGAGAGAGAGTTTTTGAACGCATAATTCTACTTTGGGGTAAGATTAGGAAACGAATCCGATGTATGCGGAAAAAATAGCAAGGAAATAAGGCATAATGCGTGCGCACCTTATCGCCGGAAGCACCAGATTGCAACCGGGTGGCATGGGTCTGCAAAGTATGTTACCAGCAGGCGGTTTGCGGGTCGTGTTTTTCAAAACTTAGTGAGGACGTGTGATGTTGGAAGGTGTCAAAAAAATCCATTTGTTGGGGATTGGTGGAATCGGGGTTTCGGGCGTTGCGCGTATTTTGCATGCGCGCGGGTTTGAAGTTTCTGGTTCGGATGTGCGCGAAAGTGTGCTGACCGAAGCGTTGCGTGCGGAGGGTGTGAAGGTCACGATCGGGCACCGGGCGGAAAACGTCGATGGCGTGGATATGGTGGTTGTTTCAACGGCGATTCCGGCAACGAATCTCGAACTGGTGGCAGCCCGTGAGAAGGGCATTGAGATTGTGCATCGCTCGGATGTTTTGAATGCGCTGATTGCCGGCTATCGCACGATCGGTGTGACGGGCACACATGGCAAGGGCACGGTTTCGAGCATGATCGCCTGGATTATGGAGTGTGCGGGCTTAAAGCCGGGCTTTATTATCGGCGGGATGCTGAATAATTTTTCGACCAATGCGCGGGATGCCGAGGGGCGCTGGATGGTGGTTGAGGTCGATGAAAGCGACGGTTCTCACCAGAATATCAAGGTGGACTATGTCGTGTGCAATTTCATGGAGCTCGATCACCTGAATTACTACGGTGGTCTGGATGATATTATCGGGACGATGGTCCGGTATCTGGAAGGCAATGAGCGCTTGCAGGAAGTGTTTGTGAATCTGGATTGTGCGGGCAATCGTGACCTGGTTGAGCGGGTTTCGTTGCGGCCGACGGGTTATGCGATTGAGCACAAAGCGGAGTTTCGTGGTGATTTGAGCGGTCTGGGGCAGTTGCCGATTCGTTTTGAGGCGTTTCAGAGTGACGCGAAGTTGGGCGATTTTGAGTTGAATCTGCCCGGGCGCTACAACGTGGTCAATGCGATGGGCGCGATTGCGGTTGCGCGGCGAATCGGCATCGATTCGGACGTCATTGCAAAGGCGCTCAGCACGTATAAGGGCATGGAGAATCGGTTTACGATCGCGCGTGGCGGCGGCGTGACGATTGTGAAGGATTATATCAGCCATCCGACCGGAATTCGGAAGGTAATCGAATCCGCGCAGGATCTGGTGGCGGGACGGTTGATCAGTGTGTTCAAGCCGTATCGTTATACGCTGATCAAGTATTTGCAGGATGAATATGCGACGGCGTTTCAGGGCAGCGACGAAGTGATTATCACGACGATGTATGCTGCCAATGAGCCGCCGATTGAGGGGATCAATACGCAACTGGTCGTTGATAAGATCCGCGAAAATGGTCTGAAAGTGACCTATATTCCGGAGCAGGTGGAGATCAATGATTATCTGCTGGAGACGCTGGTTCCGGGCGACAAGGTGATGTTTCTGGGCGGCGATGATTTCTTCCGACAGGCGGATCAGCTTACGGCAGAGCTTGCGCGGCGTGCGGCCAGGACGGAAGCGCGTGGAGAGCAGCCGCGTATGGATGGTCCGCTGGCTGAAGATGGTGGTGAAGGCTGATGAGAACTCCGCTGGATTTGAATCGGTTTGCGGTTTTTGGACTGGGCAAAAGCGGTGTAGCAGCAGCGAATCTTCTGGCCAGGCGCGGCAAACGGGTGGTGGCAAGCGATACGCGAAGTGAAGCGGAGGTTGTGGCGGCGATTGCGGCCGGGGGCGTGGCGCTCGATCCGCGGGTGGAGGTCGTCTACGGTCGCAACGAGGCGGCGTATGCGGATGTGGTGATTTTGTCGCCGGGGATGCCACCCCGGTTGACGATTTTTGCCGAGCTGCGCGCCGCCGGGATTCCGGTGTTGTCAGAAGTTGAGCTTGCGTATTTTGCAAGCGAAGCGCCGTTTGTGGCGATTACCGGAACGGATGGAAAAACGACAACGACGCAGTTGACGGGGGAGATTTTTGAGGCGGCCGGCAAGGTCACGGCGATTGCGGGAAATATCGGGATTCCGCTTTGCGAGGTGGTGGAGACGATTCCGCCTGAGGGCGTGATTGTAGCTGAAGTGAGTGCGTTTCAGTTGTGGTCGACGTTTCGTTTTCACCCGGCAGTGGCAGGATTTACGAATATTGCGGCGGATCATCTCGATTATTTCGACAGTTACGAAGAATACGTGGCGAATAAGCATCGCCTGATGCTGAATTTGACGGGATTTGACGATTCAGTGGTTTTTAACTTCGAAGATCCGGTGATTCGGAGCTGGGCCAGTGGCTTTCGGGGGCGGAAATTCGGCTACGGATTTGATGCCAGAGCACTCGTCGATTGTGACGTTGCGCTGTGGTGCGACGGCGAAAGTTTGTTGGCTCGAATCGACGGCGAGGAAGTCGGTGTTTGGCTGCCACGGCTTGCCGACTCGCCGTTGAAGGGGCGGCATAATGCACTGAATATGATGTGTGCTGCGGCGCTGGCTGTGAGTCAGGGTGTTTCGCTGGAGGTGGTTGCGGATGTGATCATGCGGTTTCAGCCGCTGCGGCATCGGGTTGAATTGTGCGGTGAAATCGACGGCGTGCGGTTTTACGATGATTCCAAGGCAACCAACGTACATGCAGCGCTTGCCGGGCTGCGGACGATGCCGGACGGATTCGTGGCGATTGTGGGCGGCGTCGACAAAGGATTGGAGCTGGACGATATGGTTCGGTATCTGGTCGAGCACGCCGGGGGCGTCGTGGTGATCGGTGAGATCCGGGAGCGATTTGAGGCGGAACTGCTGGCCGGCGGCATGGATGCAGCGCTTGTAGAGCGGGCTGCAACGATGGAAGATGCAGTAGCCATAGCGCTGGAGCGGGCGCTTCGCGTGAAAGGTGCGAGAGGTGCTGCAGAAACGGCGGTGATTTTGAGCCCGGCTTGCTCGAGCTTTGATATGTTCAAAAGCTTTGAGCATCGAGGGGAAGTGTTTCAGGAAATTGTGCGCTCGAAAATGTAGGGCGTTTTAAGGGGGGTTAGATGCCGGTGTGACCAAAGCCCCGGGAGCCACGCGTGGTGGTGTCGAGGGAAGTAGTTTCGTGCCAGCGGATTTGTTCGTGGCGGGCAACGACGAGTTGGGCGATGCGTTCGTGGCGCTGGATCAGAAAAGGCTCCGGCCCGTGGTTGATGAGAAGGATTTTGAGTTCACCGCGGTAGTCGGAATCAATGGTGCCGGGAGCGTTGAGGACGGTGATGCCGTGGTGGAGGGCGAGTCCGCTGCGAGGACGGACTTGCGCTTCGAAGCCGGGAGGCAGTGCGATGCACAGGCCGGTGGGAATAAGCGTGCGCTGACCGGGATAAAGAAGGAGCGGATTGTCTACGGGGACGGCGGCGCGCAGATCCATGCCGGCACTTTGCAGGGTGGCGTAGGCTGGCAGTTCGATGTCGTGGGCATGCGGCAGGCGTTTGAGGGAAACGGTAGGGGGCGTTGCGGTGTTTTGTGAAGTGTTGGATGAGGTGTTGTGTGGCGTGTTGTGTGTCATGGGGAAATGCTCAGAAGTTGGTTGAAGGTTTGCATGAATTGTAAACGCAAGTGTCCGAGCTGCAGTGTGGTCTGAAAATGCCGAGGAGGGAAGTTTTTTGGAGAGCTGGGAAAAAGCAAAAAGTGCCGGTAATTGCAAGGGCGCGGATGCTTTTGCGGCTTGACGAGTTTACGCGTGCTGGGCTAGCTTGAGGAATCAAATCTTCGCGTGTGAACGCGTAGAAATCGTGAGTTTTATGCATGAGTTGGCGCGGTGTAGATACTGGTTTTTATCGGTGGTTTACGACCAGCTTAAGGAGGATTTCTTTTGGCCACGAATCAAAACAAGCCTGATTTATCCGATTTGAAAGCTCGACTGGGTATGAAGAAGCCGCCGGCTGGTGCAGCTCCCGGGGCGGCGCCACAACCGGGCGGCAGTCCGGCAGCTTTCGTGCCTCCCGCAGCATCCCAGGACAACGCGCCTGCAGCGCCCGCCGCTGCGCCAGGTCCCGGGAGTACGCCCGTGCAGAGTCAGGCCGGGTTTGCGCAAGGGTATGATGTGCAACCTGCAGCCGCAGCTCCGCAGGCAGCCGCTCCGGCAGCCCCCAGGGCGATGGCACCGCCTCCGGGCGCACGCAAGCCTCCGGTTGCGGCAGCGCCCCGGCCGGCCGCACGCCCTGCGCCGCAGGAGCCGCGTGAACCCCTTCCGGATTTGAACGTTTCGGACATGGGAGACATCACGCCGCCCGGAAGTCGTTTGTTTTCGGGGCCGGTGCTGATTGTGATTGTGGGTGCGTTGGCACTGGGCCTTTTGTTTGGTTATTTTTCGGCTGTCGGCAGCCAGCATCGCCAGGTTTATAATGCGCGTACGGCTGATGCGAAGGAAATCCGCGATGGATTGCGTCCGCGTGTGGAAAAAGCCATCGAAGTTGTCACGAAGATCGAGGCATTGCATCCCACGCAGGTTGATTTTGAGGCTGCCGAGGCGCTGGGTGATATCGATTTTGCGGCCAGTGGCAATCTGCTGTCAAACAACCGGATTTTGCTGGGCACCGAACTCGTCAACCTGGTGACCAACTATATGGCGGACTCGACGATGCTGCAGACGATGCTTGCGCAGCATAAAAAAGCCACCGCCGATGATCGCAAAGAGCTCGAAACCTTGCTCGCCGAGAACGCAGCGCTGGTGGAAGCGACGACCTTTGCGGTTGTGTTTGATTATCGCGATATGATTCGTCGCGGCGGTGATGCGAACTACCAGCCCAAGCATGGTAGCCTGGTGACGATTCAGAGCCTGGAGCGCGATGAGGAAGGGAAGATCGAGTTTCATTATTTGAACAGCGATCGTACCGACAAAAGCGAAATGCAGGGCTTTATCCCGCTGGCCAAGGGCGACATCATCAAATCCGGTGGTGACAACGCATTGCAGCGCTATGAGAAACGCGTGCGCGATCTGAAGATTCAGGCGACGATTTTGAATAACTACGTTCGCGGAATCGATAGCAAGCTGAGTGAGCTTGCAGAGCGCCCGGCCGCCTCGTTGTTTACGTTTACGTCGAGCTGATCGCTGGCAGGTGTTTTCGGTCGATGTTTTCGACCGAGGTAGCCTATAAAATAAAACCCACGTCGTTAGTTTTCGACGTGGGTTTTTTGTTTTGAGAATTCGGTTGAACGTATTTGGGAATGGATAAAAACAGGGATGGAAATGTCTGAAACATTGCTCGATTTGTTCGAACAGCGTGTCAATCAGTCGGGTAGTAGGGCGGCTCTGCGGCGTAAGGTCGGTGGTTGTTGGGAGCGGCAGTCGTGGAAGGAATGGTGGGAGCATTCGGAGCGCATTGCGGCGGGGCTGATGGAGCTCGGAGTGGGCGTGGGGGATCGGGTCGCGCTGCTGTGCACGACGCGTATGGAGTGGGCGTGGGTGGACATGGCGGTGGCGATGCTGGGCGGTGTGCTGGTGCCGTTGTCGGCGGGGAGTACGCCACAGCATTGCGCGCTGGTGCTGGCGGAATGCGATGTGCGGGTGGTTGTGGCTGAAGATCCGAGCCAGGTCGATAAGGTGCTGGAGGCCAGGACCCTTCTGGCTGAGGGGAGGCGGGGAGATTTGCATCTGGTTTATATCGAGAATCATGCAGTGATGGACGTTGCGGACTGGAAGGGGCGAACGCGTGTGCGGCTGGAGGATGTGGCCGGGGGGGCCGGGGAGCTGCGTTCGCTGGAGCACGTTGCGGAGCTCGGGCGTCGGGCATTGAGTGAAGATCACCAGCGGGTTCTGGGGCGTCGCCGCGCGGTCAAAAGCGAGGATCTGGCCAGTATTGTGTACACCTCGGGCGTGCGTGGGGAAGTGCGCGGGGTGATGTTGAGCCATGGGAATTTTGCGCGTCAGGTCCGGGCGCTTGGCGAGCTCGGGTTGTTCAGCCAGGACGATGTGCATTTGCTGTGGTTACCGCTGTCGCATGTGTTCGGTCGGATGATTTTGATGGCGTCGGTGGGCTTCGGGGTGGAGACGGTGTTCGGCCAGGGGTTGTCGCGGCTGGTGGAGAATATGCGCGAGGTGGAGCCCACGTTTATGGCGGGTGTGCCCAGGGTGTATGAACGGATTATGGAGGGTTTTCTGGCACAGGCAGAAAAGCGGCCGGTGCGAGGGAAGTTGTTTCATCTGGCGCTCGATCTGGGGCGGGGGATCAGTCGGAGTTTGCAGCGTGGCGAGCCGGTGGGACGGCTGGTGGGCTGGGAGCATGGCCTGGCGTCCGGACTTTTGTTTAAGGAGTTGCACGGTATTTTTGGGAATCGGCTGCGATTTCTGATCAGTGGCGGGGTGCCGTTGCGGCCGGAGGTTTCGGAGTTTTTCCATGCGGCGGGGCTTTTGATTCTGGAGGGGTACGGACAGACGGAAACGACCGGGGCGTTGAGTTTTAATATGCCCGACGGGTATCGTTTTGGGACGGTGGGGCGACCGCTTCCGGGGGTGGATGTGACGATTTCGGAGGCGGGAGAGGTGTGGGTGCGCTCGGAAACGGTGATGCAGGGGTATGTCGGCGCAGACGGGGCGTGTGTGGGCGGACTGAATGAGGAAGGGTGGCTCAATACCGGGGACCGGGGACATTTTGATGCCGATGGTTTCCTGGTGATTGAGACGCGAAAGAAAGCGCACGTCGGTCGCGAGGCGCGGGTGTAGGCGTTTTTGCATCGGTGATCCGGGCCGGTCCGCGGTTGCAATGCAAAAATGGAGCTTCAAAGCGGTCGGAGCTGCGGCGCGCGTGCGTTTTTTTAATTTTGGGCGGGCGCGGCCTTCGAAGATTCATTGAAAAAGTAAAATTTGAGCGGGCCGGTCCTCGAAAATTTATTCTGAAGAGTAAAATTTGGGCGGGCCGGCCTTCGCAAAAGTACTTTGACGGTAAATTCTGGGCGGGCTGGCCTTCGAAAGATTACTCTGACGGACTCTGGCGGCGGCGCGGACCGGCCAAAATATACGCTGGCGCAGTCTGGTGGCAGCGCAGCCTTCGCAAAAGTACTTTGAAAGTAAATTCTGGGCGGGCCGGCCTTCGAAAATTTACTTTGAAAAGTAAATTTAGGGCGGGCTGGCCTTCGAAAATTTACTCTGGAGAGTTCTGGCGGCGGCGTGGCCCGGTGTGCGTTGTCTCTGGAGTATTTCGGGGGCAGCGCGGAGCGGTAAGCATGAACGCTGGTGCAGCCGGAAGGGAGTCAGGATTTTGCGGCCAGGCGATCGATGGTCTGGTCGAGGGCTTCGTCGAGGGTGTCGCAGAGGGTGACGTGGGGATCGGAGAACTGCCAGTAGACTTTTTGCAGGGCCTGGTAGGGCTGGGGCTGGGCGTGGACGAGCAGGATGAAGATGTCGTCCTGACGGAGGCGTTCGACGGCGGATTCGAGGTTCAAAAGCCCGGTGATATCGAGTGCGGGGACGGCTTCAAGGTCGATGATGACGGTGTGGACATTCTTTTTGATGGTGTGTAGCTGGCTCATGGCTTTTTGCGCGGCACCGAAAAACAGGGGGCCTTGCACCTGGTAGACCAAAATACCGTCGGGGACGCGGCGGCTTCCGTGTTTTGTGGGGGCGTCGATGAGTTTGACTTCGGAGACTTCGGCCATGCGGCGCATGAAGAACAGGGAGGCCAGCAACACACCGACGGTGACGGCGACGACCATGTCGAAGAAGACGGTGAGGAAGAAGCACATCATCATGGTGATGACTTCGGTGCGTGGTGCGATGCGGATGATGCGGATCATGTGTTTGGCCTCGCTCATGTCCCAGGAAACGAGCAGGAGCAGGGCGGCCAGGGAGGCCATGGGGAGGTAGCCCAGGGCCGGGGCCAGGGCGACGATGGCGAGTAGAACGAAGAGGGAGTGAAAGACTGCGGCGAAGGGGCTTCTGGCGCCGCTGCGGATGTTGGTGGCAGTGCGTGCCAGTGCGCCGGTGGCGGCGATGCCACCAAAGAGCGGGGCGACGACGTTGCCGATGCCCTGGGCGACGAGTTCGTTGTTGGGATCGTGCTGGGTTCCGGTCATGCCGTCGGCAATGACTGCGGAGAGCAGCGATTCGATGGCGCCGAGCATGGCGATGGCCAGGGCGGAGGGGGCCAGCTCGCGGAGCAGGGACATGGAGAAGGGCAGGGGGGCTCCGTCGGGGCCGGGAAAGGACCAGGGCAGGGAGGGGATGGGTGGCAGCGGCGGGATGCCTGCGATGGTTTTGCCCTGGATGGTCGTGGAGAACTGCGAGTTGATGGTGGCGACGGCAAAGTCGGGGAAGAGCCAGTGCAGGAGGGCGGCGACCACGGCCGCGGTGAACAGGGCGACCAGCGGCGCGGGGATGCGTGGGGAGAACCTGGGCCAGATCAGTAAGATCGCAAGCGTGAGCACGCCGGTGGCCAGGTCGGTCAGGTGGAGGGTGGGCAGGGCCTGAAAAAGCAGGGTGATGTGGTGGATGTAGTCTTCGGGGCGCGCGTCCAGGGTCAGGCCCATGAAGTCGGGGATTTGCATGGTAGCCAGCAGGACCGCGATGCCGGCGGTGAATCCCAGGGTGACGGTGTAGGGGATGAACTGGATCAGGCGGCCCATGTGCATGAAGCCCAGTAAGATCAGAAAGAGGCCGGCCATGATGGTGGCGATGACCAGGCCGCCCATGCCGTACTGCACGGCGAGGGGGGCCAGGATGACGACGAAGGTTGCCGAGGGGCCGGTGACCTGCATGCGGGAGCCGCCCAGAAGGGCTGCGATGATGCCGGCCACGATCGAGGTGTACAGACCGTATTGCGGGGGGATGCCGGCCGCGATGGCCAGGGCCATGGACAGGGGAATGGCGATGATGGCGACGACGATTCCGGCGGTGATGTCGGCGCGTAGATCGCGGCGTGTGTAGCCCTGATTGAGGACGTCTCGAAGGGCGCCGGCGAGACGAACGGAGTATGAACTGATGGTTTCGATCAAGGTGTGTGGTCTGGGTTGGTGAAGCGTTAAAAGAAAGGCTTTTGCGAAAAGTGTGGTCCGTTGGGGGGCCTTTGGCCGGGGATAGTAGCACTCCTCTCAGAGCCTGCAAGGTTCTGGAGGCGATGGATTGGTTAAGGAAGGGGAGCGCGAGGGAGGCTGTGGAAAGTCGGGGTGAAAAAATTTGACGAGCAGGCCGGGCACGGTAATTTCGTGGTCAGAAAGTGGCTGGTCTGGTTGGTTCTGGATGTTTTTAGCTTCAAGGAGGAAGCATGTTGAAGAATGGTTCGAGTGGTTCGCAGATCCGTCGTGCTCCGGCAGTTCGTCCGATGTTTGCAGGCTTGCGCAAGGCCATGCGCAAGCAGATGGAGCTAGAGATTTTGATTCAGGATGCCGAGGGCTGGGAGATTCCGCTGGAGAGTCTGGATGTCAGCCCGGGCGGGATGTTTGTGCGCTCGAACTTTTTGTTTGAGGTCGGCGAGGTTCACGATCTTATTTTTCGTCCTGTGGGTGGGGAAGGTTTTTTCCGGGTTCATGCGCGCGTGGTTCGTGTGGAGCAGGGAGGAGGCTACGGGCAGGCGGTGAGCGCGGATTTTACGCCGGGGATGGCGTATGAGTTTTTGGAGATGAGCGATCTGGTGCGAGAGAGTTTGCAGGAGATGGTTCAGAGTGCCTGAAGTGCGAATTGGTAGAAAACGAGGTTGCAAGTCTGCGTGAGTCCATGCATTTAGGAGCCGCCGTTTTTGCATGGGACGGCGAAAGGCGGTTCAGGCGTATCGATCCTCTGGGAGAACAAGGACAATGTTCGTACGGAATTATCCTGTAAGTTTGCTGGTCGCGTTGTCATCGCTGGTGATGTTGATGACGGGTTGCGGCGATAAGACGTTTTTTGTGGCAGGCAATACGGCGTCGATGGTGGTGGCGTGTGTGTTGTTCTGGTCGACGCTGAAGTTGAACCGGCATTCGGTCAAGCCGGCAGCCAGGCAGGATGAGTTAGAATGAAAGCGGAGGAAGCATTCGCAGCCGGGATTTCGCCGGAGGAATTCTTTCGACAGGTAATTCCTCAGTTGCATGCAAGTCGTCTGGAGCGGTTTGGTCAGTTTTCGAGCGCGCGGATTTTGTTCAGCGTGCTGTTTACGGATACGCAAAAGCGTTACAGCTGTGAGCTGGGGCGGAGCAAGGCGCGTGTGCGTGCGGGTGAGATGGTGGACTTTCCTGTGGTGAGCCTTGAGGGGCAGGAGAAGCACTGGGAAGTGGTGAAGTCGCATCTGCGTGTTTTGTTGGATGAGGCCGAGCGGCGTGCGGATGAGTACGTCGGGCAGGTGCATTTGACGCAGGCAATTCTCGATGAATTTGAGCGTTTTGATGGGGTGATCGAGATCCGCTTGACGGGTATGAAGCCCGGTGCGGACGGGGTTAGTGCGCTGGATTTTCGGGTGGTCTTGAATGATTACGAAGCCGACAAAAATGCGCGGCGTCTGTCGCTGGAGCTGCCTTACGGGGCGCTTGAAGAGGTGATCGGCGGCGGGCGTTCGGCGGCGGAGGTTGCGCGCGGCCTTACGCTGCGCGGAGATAAGATGTTGGCCGTTGAGCTGGGTGGTTTTTTTCTGAAGCATTTTGAGCGCGCCCTGAAGTAAGTAAGGGTTGCGAGATTTGGTCGCGCCACGTTATAGAGGCGCGGATATCAACCGCCCGGCTCTCCTGGAGTCAGGCGCTGCCTCCTCGTTTTCATTCTTTCCTAATTTTACTCGCCCGAAAAATTCCGCCGTTCTTGTACGAGTCTTTCCATGATTTTGCAGCCCAGTGACGTTGGTTGGATCGAGGTCATCTGTGGCCCGATGTTCTCGGGTAAGACCGAAGAGTTGATCCGTCGCTTAAAGCGTGCGCGGTATGCGCGGCTTCAGGTTCAGATATTTAAGCCGCGCATCGATAATCGTTATCAGGAAGATTCGATTACGAGCCACGATCAGATGATGTTGCCCAGCATCGGGGTGAGCTCGGTTGCGGAGATGCGCAGCCTGGTGGAGCCTCAGGTGGATGTGGTGGGGGTGGACGAGGTTCAGTTTTTTGATGAGTCGGTGATTGAGTTTTGCGAGGAACTGGCCGAGCGGGGCTGCCGCGTGATCGTGGCGGGTCTGGATCAGGATTATATGGGGAAACCCTTTGGTCCGATGCCGCGTTTGCTGGCCAGTGGCGAGTACATTACGAAATTGCTGGCGATCTGTGTGAAGTGTGGCAATCCGGCCAATCGCAGTTATCGGTTGGCCGAGGATGCCCAGCAGGTGCTGGTCGGAAGCGGCGAGCATTATCAGGCGCGATGTCGCCGTTGTTTTCGAGAGGGTTATCCGTCCTCTCACTCTTCTTGAGCGTGGAGTAAACGCATTATGTCGATGCTGGAAGGAAAGCGAATCAAGGTGATGATCACGGCAGACGAGATTCAGCAGCGTTGCCGGGAATTGGGAGCCCAGATTACGAAAGATTATGCCGGGCAGCAGATTCATTTGATCGGCGTACTGAAGGGCAGTTATCCGTATCTGGCGGACCTTGCGCGGTATATTGATCTGGAAGTCTCGATCGATTTTCTGGGGCTGTCGAGTTATGGTTCCAGTGAGCAAACCAGTGGCGTGGTTCGGATGACCTCGGATTTGAGTATTCCGATTAAGGATCGCCACGTGTTAATCGTGGAGGACATCATCGACACGGGTCTGACCATGCGTTATTTGTTGGATAACCTGGCGACACGTAAGCCTGCATCGGTTGCGATTACTTCGTTGTTGTATAAGGAAGGCAATCTGCAGACGGAAGTTTCGATTGATTATGTTGGATTCACGATTCCCAATGAGTTTGTGATCGGTTACGGCTTGGATTATCGCGAATTTTATCGCAATCTGCCGTATATTGGCGTGGTCGTGGATGCCGATGAGGAATCCAGCTCGAATTGAGAGCGTTAATCTGGCTTTTTATTACTGAGAGAGAGAGCGAGCATGAAACCGGAACTTAAGAATGGCTGGCGCTCAGGGCGCGGGATCTTACTTGCAGGCGTAGCTGCCCTGGCGCTGAGTGTTGGTACAGGGTGTGAGAAGGCTGACTGGACGGATCCTGGCTATATTAGCCAGAAGCTTCTGGATAGTGATCCGGCGGTAAAGCGTATGGCTCTGGATCATGCTCGCAGTCTGTCGGATGATCAAAAGGCAGAGCTGGTTCCGGCACTGAGCAAGGTTTATCTGGAGAGCTCGGTGGGCCAGAAAGAGGCGATGTCGATGCTGGTGCAGCTTCGTCATACCGGTGGTTCGGAAGCTTATATTCAGGAAGTGAAGACGGATGCGACCGGTTATGCGGGCGCAGCGGCTGAGGCCATTGGTCAGGCCAAGATCCGTGAGGCGATTCCGCAGATGCTGGAGCAGCTTGAGAAAACGGATTCCGGTGAGATCAAGCAGGGGATTTTGCGTGGTCTTTCGCATATGCCGGATCCGCAGCATGTGGGACCGCTGACGAAGATTCTCAAGCTGGACGTGGATAACAACCCGATCGCGCTGCATGCCTATGCCTGTGAAATTCTGGGTGAGATCGGTCAGGAGAATCCGGACGCATTTGATGAGGATGCGCGTCGTACGCTTGTGCGGGCGATGTTTCTGGCGAACAGCCGCAGTCAGAACGTAGGCCGTGAGTGCGGTCTTGCTGTGCAGCAGGTTGGTTCGAGCATGATTCCGATTCTTCTGGAAACGTTTGAAGGCAAGAACGAGTCGGTTCAGCAGTTGCTGATGAGCTATAATAAGTCGCCGGATTTTGCGTTTCCGTCGAATCACTCGAAGCTGGTGGCGACGATTCGTCTGACGAGTATGCGTGCGCAGGAAGCGGTTGCGCC
This sequence comes from Lujinxingia vulgaris, assembly GCA_040393065.1. Classification (GTDB taxonomy): domain Bacteria; phylum Myxococcota_A; class Bradymonadia; order Bradymonadales; family Bradymonadaceae; genus JACCWM01. The sequence continues at coordinate 33,964 of JBEBUW010000003.1, forward strand.
GTTTATTGCGGATTTGCAGAGCGTGAAGGAAGCGCCGGCGATTCTTGGCCGCACGAATCATGCGGTGTCGTGGCGTGTGAAAGAAGGCCAGATTACGGACGAAGTGATTCTGGGGCTGGGCGATCTGGGCGATGTTTCGGCGCGTCCGGTGCTCGAACTTGTGCTGAGCGGCGAGCGCAACAAGGTGGCCTGGGAAGATATTACGGACGGGATGGTAGAATTGCAGCTTCGTCAGGATGCGGCTTCGGCGCTGAATAAGCTTGGAGATCGTGAGGCGCTGCCGGCGTTGATGAAAGCAGCGCGTGAGGGCGTGATCGGTGATCTGGAGCGTCGTTTTGTGATGCTTGAGCGTCGTGGTGAGCCGGCGTCTTCGCTGGAGCGTTATCAGTTTAACTGGATGGCTGCTCAGGCGTATGCGATGCTGGCCAAGGCCGAGCATCAGCCAGAGTTTGATACGTTGATTGCGGCGACCAAGGATGAGGCGCTGGCAGAAAAGTATAAGAGTTTCTTGCCGTTGTTTGCGGTGGCAAAAGAATGTGACGAAAAATCCGATGATAGCGCGCGTGCGGCCTGTTACGGTGAAAAGCTGAAGGACAAGGACAATGCAGTGAGCGAGAAAGCTGCGCTGGAATTGTCGCGTTTGCCGGCAGAAGTGGCAGGACCTGTTCTGGTAGCGAATCTGGATACGGAGAATTTGCAGACGCGTGAAGCGATTAGCTTTGCGTTGTATCGTGCACCGAGCCAGGCGGCGATCGATAAGATTGCCGAGATTCTGGAGAAGGAAGCAAGTCGCAGCGGGGCGGATTACCGCCTTGATCACAATCGATTGCGCTTGTTGCGTGGCTGGATGGTCGCCAATCGTGGGCCTGCAGCGACCAGTGAGCGATGAGCTGAGTAGAGTGATGCCTTTAACGGGCAGCTTTAGCATGGGATTGTGCGAGGGGAATGAGACTCTGCGGGGTCTCATTCAGAAAGTCTTAGGTGAGGCGTTCACGAGCGTGCAGTTCGTGGACGCCTCGACTTCGTTGGGTCATGAGAATGTCGATTTACTGATTGTCGACGTTGATAGTGGCATTGCGGATGCACGTGTTGAGCTGTTGTTGAAGGTCGCTCGAGCAAGTCAGACGCCGGTGTTGGTGTTGGGGCTCGCGCAGTCTGAGGCAAAGTATCGTGTAGAATCAGCGGGGGCGGATGAAGCGGGCGGTGTGACGCAGCGTGAGGGATGGTTGCAGCGGCCGTTTTCGGGGGCAAGGCTTGTGCATGTATGTCGGCAGTTGCTCGGGATGGCGGTGGAGGAGAGCGTAGCCTTTCGAGCCGGTGCGGATGAAGCGTTTCCGGTGTTTCCGGCTGGATTTGAGGCGGATGAGCCACCGACTGTGGAGCTGGGTGAGGGATATGAGGCTCTGGTGGGTGCCGATTCGTCGGAGGAAATGCTGGAGCTGGAAGAATTATTGAGTCTGGATGCCGAGGAACTTGTTGAGGAGCTGGCAGGGGGCGGTGTTCTGGTGGGCTCGATCCATGAGCGGTTGGTCGAAGACGCGGAGCTTGTGCGGGAGATGGAGCATTTGCCGGAGCCGACGGCTTTGCTGCAGTTGAGTCAGCCGTCGGAAGGCAATTTGCTGAGCGAAACGCTGTCGGAGGTGTCCTCGTCGGGTGTGTCTTCGTCGGGTGTTTATCCGGCGGAGGGAAGCGAAGTGGTTCGTGGCTCGGGTGTTTCGGTCGTTTCGCGGCACAGGCTCGGGAGCGGTCATTCCTCGGTTTCGGCGGCGGGGCTTTCGCCGGAGATTGTGCATTCGATTACGGGAACGGCACGGATGCTGGCGGAGTCGTGGGACAGACTCGGGTTGGCGGTGCGTACGGAGGATCGGGCGGATCGGATTGAACGGATTTTGTTTGCCCTGTTTAAGGATGGTTTGCAGGGGGCTGCGTCGGCGTTGAGTCGGATTCCGCGGGCGAGTGGCTTGAGTGGGAGTCTGGATGTGCTCGGGCTGATCGATGTGCTGCATTTGTTGCGTGAGCGAAGGTTGCGTGGGCGGCTTGAGCTGTGCGTGGGGGAGCAAAGTTTCGTGCTGTATATCGATGGCGGAATTCTGGAAGATATTGAGAGCCTGGGCGGGAGCACGGACGCGGTTTTGCTGCGGATTTTGCGTGAGCAGGCGGCGATTGATGAGGCGACATTTCAGAGATTGTCGGCTCTTGATGAGGACGAGGATGGACTGGGGGCGCCGCTGGAGATGCGATTGCGGATTGAGCAGTTGGTCGACGATGCGGATTTGCGTGCTGCGCGCAGGTTGCGGGCGCGTGAGCTGTTTGGCGGTCTGTTTCAGGAGCGGCGGGGAAATTACGCATTTATTGAGATTCGGGAAGATAGCGGACAGGCGTGGCCGATCGAGGGTTTGCGGCTGAATATCGATGAAATGTTGTTGCGTTTGCTGCGTGAAGGGCAGCTGCGGGTGGATGTGCGTGAGACTTCTCGATCCTGGAATGCAGAAAAAGGTCTGATTTTTGATCCGGTACGTGCGGCGTCGGTTCGTTCCAGTGCGCTGGCGGATTCGGAGCGTGAATTGTTGTTGTTTTTTCAGGCGGGTGAAACGATCGGGGAGGCGCGGCGGCATTTTGGGAATGCAGGGGAAGACGTCGAGCGGATTGTGGACAGGCTGGTGCGTGTTGAGTTGCTCAAGCCGCATAAGGTGGATGCGCGGCGGGCGAATCCTCGGCGGGCGGTTCTTGCGTCTGCACAGAGTGGTTCTCCGGTAGTTTCTGGTCAGAGTTTGGTGAACCAGAATGTTGCGGGGCAGGGAAGTCAGGTGCAGGCGTCGCGGATTGAACTGGATTTTGATCTGGATGCGCTGGTTGCTCCGGTTCATGATCCGCATCAGAGTCCAACAGCGGTAAGTGACTGGGCGATTCCGATTCCGGGATTGCTGGAGAAAGTGTCGAATATTTCGGATGTGGTGTTCCCGGAGGGCGAAGAAGATGACGATGCGCTGTGGGATGGCCTGGATTTGTTTTTTGAACGAGCTGATATGAGTGAAGTTTCGAGTGAGTTGCCGGATACCGGTGAACTCGATCAACGGATCTTCGGGTCAGGAGAGCAAGATGAAGAATCGTGAACGATCGTGGGAAGTTCAAAGTCCGGTGCGGGTGGCTCAAACCGGGCAGGATCGCTTGACGGCATCGGGCTTTGAGGGCTATTGTCGGAGTGTGAAAAATCCTTTTCGATTATCAATTTGTGCTCTTGTCCTGGTGTGTGCTTCCTTGTTTTTTGCGGGATGCTCCAAGGAAACGCCGGGACCGAAAGAGAGTTTTGAAGCGTTTGTAATGGATTTGTGGCGTGGAGAACGGGCGAGTGCTTTTGAGGCTGTGTGGCCGGAAGACCGGCAGCGGTTGATGGCTTCGAGCGAGGAGCTTCGTCAGAAATTGCCAGAGCTACCGCCCATGGAGGCTGAAGAATGGCTGGTGGTAGGTCGCGTGGATAATCCCTATGACATTCGGCGCCTGGAGGTTGTTTCGGGTGCAAGTGCTTCTTATGAGCGCGGGGATCGCGTAACGGTTGAAATTCAGTATTTTGATGATCGGAAAGGGCAGGTGGAAATGGTCTGGGGCGGAGACCGTTGGTATGTCGCGCTTTCGGAGTCGGCGGCAGACGTTGAACCACCGCGTGATGTTGTAGATGCAACAGGCAATGAAGATGCAGATGACGAAGCTTTGCAGCTTTTGGATCAAGATGTGAGCACTGATAATGACTGATACTTCCGATTCCGCCATGAAAACTCGCCCGCCCGCTCGTCCGCCTCAAGGTCCGCCTACGATTCCTTCGAATGGGGGGCCGCCGCAGCCGCCGAAACTTGCGATTCGGCCGAAAGCTCCCGGGGTTCGCAGCAATACGGAGGCGCCGGTTCAGGCGACCACGCTGCGTACGGGCGATCAGGTAGGGAATCGGTTTGTGGTGGATCGTTATCTGGGGAGTTCAGGAGGCGGGATCAGTTATCTGTGTGCGGACAAACAGACGCAGGAGCAGGTGGTCGTCAAGATTCTTGATATGCCGTTTCCTGGCGACGAGGTGTTTGCCGAGCAAAATGAGAAGGTGCGTGTCGCGAGTTTGATTTCGCATCGCAATCTGATGCGCTTGATGGGGATCGGGCGGGTTCGGAGCGGGGAAGTTTTTATTGTGATGGAGTTCGTGCAGGGCACGACTTTGTCGCAACTGGTGGCGCAGCGACGCAGCGAAGGGCGTACGTTCAGCATCCGGGATACGTTTGTTGTGCTGGCGCATGTGTGCAATGCGTTGACGGCGGTCCACAATCAGAATTTAGCGCATGGTGTTTTGACGCCGTACAATATTTATGTGGATCGGGAAGGCGTAGTGAAGGTTGGCAATCTGGCGTTCAGTCAGATTGTGAGCGAGTACATGCATGCGCAGGGTGAGGGGCCGTATATCGACAGTATTTATGTGGCGCCCGAGGTGAATCAGAATCCAGGTTCGTTGAGTGCGCAGTCGGATGTTTACAGCCTGGGGATGATTGCGGCGGAATTGTTGAATCCGCGCGGGTTGCCCAGTGATCGAAAACAGGCCGGTGAAATGGCCATTGATGGGCTGTCGAGCTATCCGCCTTCGTTGTTTACGCTGATTACGCAGTCCTTGTCGAAAAATCCAGCGGAGCGTCCGTCGTCGGTGGCGGAGTTTCGGGCAAGTTTTGAAGAGATTGCGCGTGAAGTGGGCGCGAAGTTAGATGGACCAACGCCGCCGGGAGCTTTGCAGGTTGAGTCGGCTCTTACCGAAGGCGATGAGAAGTCCAAGGTAGGGGGCGACGACGATTTATTTGATGATATTTTTGCGTTGGGCTCGATAGGCGCTGGCGGCAATTCTGAAGAAGATCGGTATCTGGTCCAGAAAGGAGGATTGGATTACGGGCCGTTTACGGAAGCGCAGCTGATTGAGCAGCTACATAGCGATGATATCGATGAGCATTCGCTGGTGCTGGACCGGATTACGCAGGAGCGGATTGCTCTCGGAGAGATGGACAAGTTCCGGGACGTGGTGCAGGAGTATATTCCGGTTCGTGAAGAACGGCGTCGTCGCGAGGCTGAGGCGCGTGCAGAACTGCAGCGCAAGGTCAAGCAGGGTGGTAAGGCGGCGTTGGTCGTGGGGATTGTGGCCGGATTGATTGCGCTCGGGGCGATGATCTGGTTCTGGCAGCAGCAGCCCAAGCCGGAGCCGCTTGCGCTGGAGCAGGCGTTTGCGTCGCTGGGCTATAATTTCTTGCCGCCTCCGCAGGAGTTTCAGGCGGTCGCGGTCGATAATGCGATTTTGCAGAGTATTTTCAATCCGCGCGCCAGTGAGCAGGAGATTGCGCAGCAGTTGAAGCGTGTGCGCTCGAAATCTGGCAGCAGGGCGAAGGCGTCAGCCAGTAAAAAGGGCGGTGCGCCGAATGATAGTGATAGCGGCGTGGCCGAAGTGGATATGGGCGCGGGCGGCTCGGATCGCTATCTGAGTGATCACGAAATCAACGAGATTGTGTTGTCACATTTCGGGCAGCTTCGATCCTGTATGATGCTGGAGTTGAATGTAAATCGCTCGTTTAAGGGCGTTACGGTTCAGTTCTTTATTCGGCCATCAGGTACGACGGGCGGTGTGCAGATCAAGGAGACACGTTATGCGAATCGTGAGGTTGGCGAGTGTCTGGTGCAGCGTTTCCGTGCGATGAAGTTTCCTGAGCATGGTGCGATCAGCAATCGCGGTGTGACGTATCCGTTCTATATTCAATAAAAGGATTCCATCAGAAAGCCTGCGGGCTGAAGGGCTGTCATGGATGATGCTGTGATGTCGGCACGGTTTTCGGGGCTGCTGGATGCTTCGGAAATCGTGGTGGATCTGGTTGATCGGGACGCTACGCTTGCTTTCGGGCAGGTGTTGGGGGGGGCATTGCATGCGCTGGTGATGGGGCATGTTTTGCCGGGGGCGTTTGTTGGTCTGGTGGGCGGGCTGGGCGCCGGTAAGACGACGTTTATGCAGGGTTTTGTCAGCGGAATCGATGCAGGGGCGGAGGCGAGTAGTCCGACGTATGCGCTGGTCAATGTGTATGCGTTGGAAATTCCGATTGTGCACATGGATTTGTATCGTCTGGAAGATATCGACGATCTGGAGTCAGTCGGCTACTGGGATTACCTGGAGTCGGAGGACAGGATTTTGTGTGTGGAATGGATTGATCGGATTGAGCAGGCCTGGCCGGGCGAGGGGATATTGATTGCGCTGGAGTCTAGTGATGGAGGGCGGCGTGTCAGAATGTGGGGAAGTCGAGCGTACGCGGGCTTGTTGTCGGAAGTTAGCGAAGAATTTGCGCGTGGAACGCAGACAATTGAGTAAGTGATTGGTAACCAGGATTACAAACTATGTCAGAAGTATCGAATCAGAGCAGAACGAGCGAAGAGGTTTTGCCGGAAAAATTGGCGGCAGCATGTTTGCGGATTCAGAAGGCGATGCAATCGCGTTTCCGCGCGTATTTGAGGCCTGGAGAGCGTTTGCGGGTACAGATTGAGCGCGAAAAGGATTTTGTTTATGCGCAAATGATCGTCGAGATGCCGGATGGATCTTATCATCTGGATATAGAGGCGGCCGTGATCGTGCAGGATCAGGAGTTTGAGGTTACGCAGGTGCTGGTGCCGGAAGAGCGACTGGAGCTGGCTTTTGAGTTTCTGCGTGGCCAGTTGCACGATTATTTTCGTCAGAATCGCGTGAATCGATTTCATGCGGACTGGCGAATCTATCCGTTTGAGGGAACGAAGATTCGTTTTCGCGGTCGGTTGACGCAACCGGGGCTGGAGCGGTTGGCGGATGAGCTGCTGGGTGAGCCGAGCGACGACTGATTGAGCCAGACTTCAGGGACGGGTTTTGCATGGAACAGCGACTGCCGACATCGTTTATTGTGATATTTTATGGGGTGGTCGCTGCATTTGCGCTGATTTGTGGTCGCTGGCTGGGGGATATCGATGTGATGGTGTGGCATAATCACAATGGCACATCGATTGTCTGGGATGCCGTGTTGGGGGCACTGGTGGGCGTTGTGGTCGTCGTCGGCAGTCAGATTCTGGACCGGACGACGCAGTGGGCGCGGGTGCTGACGGATGAGTTTACCAGGATTCTGGGTTCCTTAACGGTGACGCAGGCGTTTGTGTTTGCGTTTTGCAGTGGCGTTGCCGAAGAGATTTTCTTTCGTGGTTTTTTGCAGCAATTGCTCACGGTTCGAGTGTACGAGGGTGATTATGCGATCTGGTTTGGTTTGATACTGAGCAGTTTGATTTTTGGCGGGCTTCATCTCGGGCCGGATTTTCGGAAGTTCTGGCCATGGACCGTAATGGCCGTTGTGCTGGGCGCGGTTTTGGGCGGGCTGTATATTTATACAGGAAATTTATTGGCTCCGATTCTGGCGCATTTTACGATAAATTTCTTCAACCTTTTGTTGATGTCTCCTCACGAGGAGAACGTTGCGCACAGGCTGAGTGATGAAGAGTAGCTTTGCAAATCCAGTCGTGTTCGTTACGCATATGCAGCCTTTTTTGATCATGTGGGTGCTGACGGTTTGCTTTTTCGTGGCGCTGGCAATTGCTGCGGTGTTTTCACCGGGGCGTCGCTGGTATGAGCTGGGCTGTATTTTTCTTCTGGCGTTTGTGTTTTCAAGCGTTGTGGGGATGGTGGGGACGAATTTGTTTGTCGATGTGAAGATGATCGATGTCGAAGTGATTTCGTATCGGAATCTGGAGTGACTGGCAGCCGTGCTGTCTTCAGGCGTTTAGAGCGTGCAGATGGCTTCGATCGGGCAGCCGGGGCAATGGTCAGGCGAGCGGCGATGAATACAGCGTCTGGAAATGCCGAGATGGCATAAAGCAAAGTCGAAACGAAGGGGGTCGATGGGATCGAGTTGGCGGAGGGAGTTGGTGACTTCTTCGGCCATTTTTCCGTCTACGCTGCTGCGGCTGGTAAGGCCGATATAGCGGCACAGGCGACTTGTGTGCGTATCGAGGGGCATAATCAGGTCGGCAGGTTTGAGACTTTGCCAGATGCCGAGATCGATGGTGTCGGGGCCGCGTGCAACCCAGCGAAAGAACAGGTGGAGGCGTTTGCAGGTGCTGCCGTCTGCGGGGTCGGGAAGAAGGTAGCGCAGGCCACGTTCGACATTGGGGCGAATTCTGCCGGCGCGTATGGCATGGACAAAGTCGCTTGCGCGGCCGAGGTGCGTGGCTGCGTGGCTTTGGAGATAGGCGTTTTCTAGGCTGCCGTGAGTTTTGAGTTGGTGGGAGATTCCGGCCAGGAGATCGGCGACGTCGGCGCCTCGGGACATGCGATAAACAAAACCTTCAAGCAGCACGGGGAGATCGGCGTGATCGACTTCGCGCAGAAATTGAGAAGGGCGAGGGCCCAGGTGGGCGAGGATCTGGGAGGTTGCGCGTTTGAGGAGTTCAACGCGGCCGTATGCCAGGCAACTTGTGAGGAGGGCGACGACTTCTTGATCTTCAGGAGCGCTATAGTTCCAGACAAGGTCGACCGGATCGTGTGCGCGGCGCTCGAGTGAGTCGAATTCCGTGATTAAATCATTGAGAAAGTAGGTGAGCATGTGCAGAGAATGGCTAAAAGTGAGGAGTTTTGAGGAAAGCCGGTGATTTTTTTGACGCGCGGCCGTATCGACCTAGAGTGCGTGGTTCATCGGGCTCGTATTCTTACGAATACAGGCTTTTTTCTATTTCATGAACCACTGGCAAATTGTTGGATATGGCAGCAAAAAAGAAACTGACGATGTGTTTTTCTGAAGAAATGTTGAATGAAGCCCGGCAAGAGGCTTTGCGCCAGGATCAGTCTGTGAGCTGGGTGATGGAGTTGGCGTGGAAGATTGCGCGCGAGAAACTTCGGGAAATGCCGGGGATGGAAGATCATCAGCTCGGTGAGTGGGAGCCTGCGCATTCGTAGGATTGTGTGATCTGGCGGTGACGTTGCTAATCGGTTGTGCATCGATTATGGGTACGAGTTGAATTGCCGAGAAACCACGGATTATTCGTAAGAGAAGATTTCGGATGACTACATCGAGCGATCCAAAACAACCATCAGAACGCGAAGCGCGCGAGGAACGAACTCTTAAAATCGTTCGGCGTGTGGGATATGTTGTGCTTTTTGGAACAGCTTTTTGCGTATTTGTGCCGCTGATTCTTGGCGTCGGGCTTGGAATTAAGCAGGATCGTATCTGGGATCCGTTTACCGGTCATGCCGTCAGTCGTGCTGACAGCTCGATCAGTTGTCTGGATGAAGCGCAGCAGCTGATCGTCGATAAAGCGTTGGATGGAGCTGCGGCGGGAAGTTCGGGGCAGGTCAGTGGTGGGAGCGCGGGTTGGGATAAGCGCTTTAGCCTCTGGGTTGCGCGATGCCGTAGCGAGCACAATGACGTATACGACATGCTCCGCTCTCGCCGGGATGGATTGCGAAGTGGCCGGGGAGCAGAAAGCGGTGCAGCGGTAGAATGAGGTGTTTTGGGGGCTGCTTGTTATGGATTATGAAGAGAGTCTTTTGAGAAGGCTCTCTTTTTGTTTGTAGGCGATCAAGGCGAGCGATCAGTGGGCGGGAGGGGGCGATAAGGTTTGCTGGTTGTTGGCTGGGGTAAGGTTTCTCGACGTGATGAGCAGAAACTCGCCGCGGGCATTGGTAAGGGCTTCGGCGATTACGCGTTGCTGGCCGTTGATGAGGGCAAAGCCCTGGACGCTGACGTTGGGCAGGACTTCGCGGCCATTTTCTTCGTAGAGTGTGCCGTAAATCAGAACAGGTCTGGGGATGGTAATTGCGATTTCGTCGGTGTCGGCGGAAAAATCGGCGGTTTGAATGGTGGCAAAGGTTCGGGGGAGTCCGGAGTTGGCGGGGGGAATTGCGCTGAGCAGGTAGGTTGTGTTTTCGAGCCAGGCATCGAATTGGCCCTGCGCGTCTGTAGTGGTGGTGATGGTGCGGGCTTCGGATCGGGAGCGGGTGGAGGAATTGTCGGGTGATTGTGGGGTAAGTCGGATTTTGACGTTTTCGAGTGCGTTGCCTTCGGCGTCATAAATCAGGCCACGGATGTTTTTTTTCAGTGGGATATTGATATCGACGACGTTTTCGGAAGGCGTCAGTGCGTGGGTAATGGTGGTGCGAGCGTAGGGAGAATCGAGCGGAGGGATGATTTCGATCGTGTATTCGCCTTCGAGTGCTTTGAGATCGATGTATCCTTCGCTGGAAATATCGGGCGTGAGTTTGAGGACTCCCTGGCCGATGTTGGCATGAAGTAAAACGCTGGTCTGGGACCAGTCGAGTCGCGTGGATGGATCGAGCTGCGGGTGCTTGTCGGTGCTTTCGGGGTGGAGGCGAATCTGGGCAGGAATGATTGCGTTCTGGTAGGTGCCCAGGGTCTGGGGAGCGAGAACGGTCTGGTCGTGGGCGGTAAAGGCGTCGCGAATTACTACGGAAGGTGTGAGGGAATTGGAATAGGTGGGAGAAATATGCAGGTCGTACGAGCCTGTGTTGGGCCAGACTTCGAGGGAATAGTGGCCGAATTCATCGGTGGTCGTGGTGGTGCTGGAGAGTCCGGTTTTGGAGATGGCCATGACGCGGACTTTTTCGACGGGGACGTCTCGGGAGGTGTCTGTTGTGCCGGCCTGAAAGGAGATATTTCCCTGGACGGAGAGAGTGGAGCGAGGGTTGGGAAGGGTGCGTTTGAAGTCGGTATCGCTGGCAAAAACTTCGTTGTGCCAGATAAATCCCGGGATAGAGGTTTCATCGGGGAAAAGTGAGAGAGTGTATTGGCCGGGGAGAAGGAAGATTTCGAAATGGCCGGATTCTACGCGGGTTTGTTGGCTGTGGAAGCCGGATGGATCGTCGCTGCGTTGAATGCTGAGGAGGCCGGAGGGGCCAGGCAGCGCGGAATCCTGGTAGTTGAGTTGTCCGAGGACGAGAATGCTGGCTTCCAGGCCGATTTGCAGGGAGACGTTTGGGTTCACGTCGAATGGGGCGACGCGTTGGGGGAGATAGTTGGTGGAATGGGGCGGAATGAAGGTAAGGCCGAGATTGACAGGCTGGATGTCGGCAAGGGTGCAGTAGTTCCGGCGACAGACCTGGTCTTGAGGGCATTGGGTGTCTTCGGTGCAAACGGGTTTGGTGGAATCGTCGTCTGTCGTCTGAATGTCCGACGTGTAGTCGGCGCAACTGCTACCGGCGAGTAGCAGGTACACGAGGAAGAAAAGCCAGGATAGTTTATGGGGAACGATTAATTGCTGCATAATCCTGCTTCAAATTCAAAGAGCCATGCATGCGCATCGACAAATCCGCCGGCTTCGACTTCGACGCCGTCGGCGGTAACACGGGTAAATCTGCGATCGGCGACAAAGATCCAGATGGTTTCGCTGTCGATTCCACGCAGGCGATCGATGCATGGGTCAAGTTCGAGTTCTACGCGTCCGAACTGGTAGAAAATGCCGTTGTAGGGCGAGGATTGTTCGAGATTTCGGCTGATTTGAGCCTGTTCGATGAGTCCCAGTTGCCGGCCGATCCATGCGTAGTAGAGGACGTTTTCGGGGTTGGGATCGAGCAGTGTTTCGACGGAAACGCGGATGGGCGGCACGTTGGTGGCGCCGGGTTGGCGTTCGACGCGGATGACGTCTCGGTCGGGACGGACAAAGTCGGGATCGATGTAGGGCGGATAATTCATTTCAGGTTCCGTGGGCTCAATCGGGGGCGTGAGCAGGCACGCGCCGAGTAGTCCCGTCAGGGGGACTACCAGCCAGTAGACAGGCATGAAATGTGCCAGCGCGTGATTTGGGTGAGGAAACTGTGACTTCAACGAATTATCCATGCACCAGGTCGGAGGTTTCGCGGGTAAGGGCTTTGAAACCATGACGTAGATGTCGCTGTTGGCTCAGGGAGTTTTTTCAAGATAACGGAAGATGGTGCGTGGATCGACATCGAGTTCGCGTGCGGTCTGGGCGCGGTTGCCGTTGTTTCGTTCCAGGACTTCGAGGATGTAGCGGTGTGCGAATTGTTCTTTGGCATCGGCCAGCGGGACGATGTCGCGCAGGACTTCGGGGGGAAGATCGAGGTCTTCGGGCGTGAGGACGCTGCGTTCGGCCAGGACGATGGCTTTTTTGAGGCGGTTTTCGAGCTGTCGGATGTTGCCGGGCCAGTCGTATTTTTTGAGTGCGGTGACGGCGTCGGCTCCGAGTTGTTTGAGGGGGAGGTTGAATTCTTCGCAGATTTTCTTGATGAGGTATTGAGCGATGACGACGACGTCGTTGCCACGCTGACGAAGCGGGGGGAGCTGAAGCATAACGACGTTGAGGCGGTAGAAGAGATCTTCGCGAAATTCGTTGTTTCGGATGGCGAGTTCGAGGTCTTTGTTGGTGGCGGCAACGACGCGGATGTCGATTTTTTCGGGGCGTGTGGCGCCGACCGGAGTGATGGTGTGTTCCTGGAGAACGCGCAGGAGTTTGACCTGAAGGTTGAGGGGCATTTCGCCGATTTCGTCGAGGAAAATCGTGCCGTTGTGGGCGGCTTTGAAGCGTCCTTCGCGGTTGTGGGTGGCGCCGGTGAAGGCGCCTTTGACGTGTCCGAAGAGTTCACTTTCGAGGAGGTTTTCGGGAATGGCGCCGCAGTTGAGCGTGACGAAGGGGCCGTTTGCGCGTGGGCTTCGGGCGTGGATTTCGTGTGCGATGAGTTCTTTGCCGGTGCCGGTTTCGCCGACGACGAGCACGTTGACGCTGGTGGGAGCGACGCGTTCAATGGTGCGGAAGACGTCTTTCATGGCATCGCAGGAGCCGATGATGCTGCCGAAGCGTTTTTCGGTGAGTTTGCGGCTGAGTTCCTGGTTATCGAGTTTGAGTTCGTTGACCATGATCGCGTTGGCGATGATGAGGCTGGCCTGGGCTGCGAAGACGGTGAGGAGTTCGAGGTTTTCTTCGGTGAAGGTTTTGGTGATGCTGGAGTTTCCGGCGTAAATCAGGCCAAGCAGGCTTCCGCGGTCGAGAAGTGGTACGCAGAGCACGCTGCAGAGATTGAGGTTGATGACCGATTGCGAGCTGTTGAAATGGGTGTCGTTGAGGGCATCGTTGACGATCAGGGGTTTGCGTTCTTTGACAACGCGGGCAATGACGGCATCGGAGACTTGTTCGACAGCGTTGCAGACGTCTTCGGCGTGGATGTTGCGTGCGACGTGGATTTTGAATTCGTCGTTTTCGGAAAGGATCAGGAAGCCTTTCTCGGCCTGAGTGATGGCGATGACGGCGTCCATCAGGCTGTTGAGCAGAGAGGGGAGTTCGTATTCTGTGAGCAGTTTTTGGGAGAAGTCGTGCAGACGTCGGTATCCGCTCAGGGATTCGGTTTCTGCAGGATTTGGAGCTTGCGCGTTGGTGCTCCGGGGATGGTTTGCGGCGGCGGATCCGGTGCTGAGTAGAGAAAAGGTCAGGGTTGTGTCGGCGATGGTGATTTCGTCGAGATGGCGCAGGGTGTCTTTTTTTCTTTTTTTGCCGTTGAGCCCGTAGTCCAGGTTTCGGTTGGTGACCTGAATGAGAAAGGAGCTTTTGTCGCAGTGGACAACAGCGTGATAGTCGGCAGCGGCGGGGATGATGATGTCGTTGTCGGGTGCGGAGCCTATGGAGGTGATGTTTTTGTGAAGAGGAATTTCACGGGATGCGTTTGTCTGAGGGCTCTGAAGCTTGAATGTTGGCATATCCGACTGTGGTAAAAAGATGGTTTGAGGATGTTGCGGCGTGGCATTACCAGCGCCAATGAATTGACAATCCTAGCGTAAGGCCAGGGTCATTACCAGCGGAAGGGCCGGGTATGTTGAGTTCCGGCGGCGGTGCATCGAGGGTTCGGATATGGATCTGGGTGTCATTGAAGTTGAGGATGCCGTCGAGGATGGACCAGGCGTACAGGGCGGCAAATGCGCCGAGGGAGCTGTATTGTGCGCGTTGCCAGGCGAGGGCTTCGGCGTAGTTGCCGCCGCGGGCGGTGGAGGAGGTTTCGTAGAGTCCATCGGCTCCTCGCAGGTGTTCGATCATGAGGTAGCTGGTGATGTTGATGGCCAGGGCGAGTCCCTGGCTGACGGCGAAGAGTGTGCCTTTGACGGGGGAGTCGTTCTGGAATTGGCCGACGCCGAAGGGGAAGAAATTGAGAGCGAAGCGGTGGGTTTGGACTTCGCGCTCGATGTAGAGCATCTGAAATTCGGGGGTGGTTGTGGCGATGATTTCGGCGCTCTGGGCGGCGCGGATGTTGTGGAGTTCTTCGCGGTTTTCTTCGCGGACGTTTTCGAAGAGTTCGACGACGCTGGCGGGATAGACCAGGGGATCGAGGGTGAAGTCGGGTTGTTCGCGCAGGAGATTGAGGAAGTGTCCGCGTGCTGCGCGCAGGAGTGTGCGGCGCTGGCTGGCGTCGGGGACTTGCTGGGCTTCGAAGAAGAGGCCAAGGGAGAGGAGCTGACGTGCTTCCTGGCGGTCGAGGAGATCGTCAAGCAGGCTTTGCGGGGTGAGCAGGGGTTCGAGCAGAGGGCGTAAGAGATCGAAGTCCGCGGTGTTGAAGGCGTGGCGAGCCATGGACAGGCGTGTGGCGGGATCGGCGGGGAAGTCCTGGGCGGGAGGCGACTGTGGTTCGGGTTCTGCTTCCGGCGCAGACTCGGGGGTTGCGGTGTGTTCCAGGTTCTCTGCGTGAGGTTGTGTCTCGGGTGATTCGGGTGATTCTGCCCGGGCTTGCATGGGGGTGCAGAGCAACAGAAATCCCAGCAGAAGAGAGGCCGGGAAAAATGTACGTCGGGGGGCTGGTGAGGTGTTCGAGTACAACGTCAAGGTTTAGTTTTCCGAGGTGAAGTTGATGTTGACGTTCGTGTGCGCGCCGGGACGTACGTTGACTGTCTGGCGGCGTGATTGCTGGAGATCGTGTCTGGGGGCGATGCGCAGATTGACTGTTTGCTCGCTCGGGCTTTTGTCGGCCGGTCCGAAGGGAATGCGGAGAACGGTGCCCTGAGGGCCGGCCTGAACGGGCAGAGGCTGGGCGTCGTTGTTGAGCCAGGCCAGTGCGTCGTGGTTGGTCTGGATGTGGATGAATCCGTCTTCCCAGGTGAGGACGATGGGGATTCGTTCGGTTTGTTCGCTGTCGACCAGGATTTCCTGGCGGAAAGGTTTGCAGCCCTGGCTTCGTGCAGTGATGATGTGGCGTCCGTGCGAGAGCGTGATGCCTTGCGCGGCCTCGATGGAGGAGACGGCGCGGCCTTCAATGTATAGCGTTGCGGCGGGCGGGGAAACATTAAAACGATAGCGCGAGGTGGGCCGGGCCACGGCGATGGGCGTTGGTGGTTGTTCGGAGGGTGAATCGTTCTGGATGATGGCGTTGGCGGGGATGTTATTGTTCGAATTGATGAGGTTTGGTGGGACGGTGAGATTGGGGCGCGTCTGGAAAGCAGGCGCTGCGATGTTGGCGTGCAGCATGTTGTGGCGCTGGCTGGAAGACAGCGCCCGGGCGCGGGTGATGGTGGCCTGGGCCATGGCTCGGGCGTTGTGTTGCGTGTCTTCGCTCAAGGCAGTGTGCAGGGCCAGAGCCTGGGCGCTCGAAAGCGATGAAGCGATGATATTTTCAGCGTCGAGAAGCGCTGCGGTGGTGAGCGCGATGTGGCTGATTCTGGCGGCTTCGGCCGCGGCCGTGACTTTGTCGGCGGAAGATTTGCGGGTGATGGTGTAGGCGCCAACCAGCGTGGTGCCGAGTAGGAGCGTGACCAGGACGGCGACTCCGGTGCGCCGCAGGGTATGTTGTCTGGAGATTGAGTTGAGCGAAGCCAGAACTTCAGCGTTGTTGGGTTCGTAGGTTAGGACGCGGCCCAGGCACTGGGTTGCGCGTGCAATCTGGTGGTCGCGCAGGGCTTTTTGGCCGCGTAGGGTCAGTCGGGGAATGATGAGGGCGGGGAAGTTTCGGGTGAAGGTTTCAGGATCTTGAAAGTACTGGTTGAAGAGTGCGGCCGGGTCTTTGAAGTCGTTGGCGGCGAGCATGTGGATGAGTTCGTCGCGAACTTCAGAGACGCTGGCGAAGCGGTTTTCGGGGGCGTTGGCCATGCATTGGTTGATGATTTTGGCGAGTTCGGAGCCGATGCGGGGATCGACGATGGCGGGGTCGGTGTAGGTGCCGTCGATGATGCGTTTGAGGACCTGGGGTGCGTTCTGGCCGTCGAAGGGGAGTTGGCCGGTGGCGATCCAGTAGATCATGGTTCCGAGGGAGAAGATATCGGAGCGGACGTCGGCTTTGAGTCCTTCGATGATTTCGGGCGCCATGTGGGCAGGGCTTCCGAGGAGGCTGCCGGTCTGGGTCATGGTTTCGGAGCCCATGACGTGTGCGATGCCGAAGTCCATGAGGTGGACGGTTCCCGCGGTGGAAATCATGATGTTTTCGGGTTTTAAATCGCGGTGGATGACGCCGTTCTGGTGTGCGTGTTGGAGCGCGTTGCAGATGATGATGGCGAGTGCGGCGGCGACTTCGGCGGGGGGCGGCCCGTGTAGGGAGAGAAACTGGCGGAGGTTTAGGCCGGGGATGTACTCCATGACGATGAAGGCGTTGTCGGCGTCTTCGCTGGAGTAATCGTAGATTTCGAGGATGTTGGGGTGGCGAAGCATTGCGATGGCTTTGGCTTCGCGGTGGAAACGCTTTCGGCTTTCGGGTTTTCCGGCGAGGTGGCCGTGGAGCATTTTGATGGCGACTTCGCGCTCCAGGGTAGCATCCATGCCGCGATAGACGACAGACATTCCGCCCTGGCCGAGTTCTTCCAAGATTTTGTAGCGTTCAATTGAGGAGCCGATCATCGCAGTTGCTTGGGGCCTCGAGAGCCGGTGTGGCCATGGATAAGACAGAAGTGTGCAGGGTACGACGGTTCGTCCGGGTTGTCATGATGAAAAGCGTGGTCGGCGGCTTGTGGTTTGTTGGTTGCGAGAGATTCAGCCGCTTATTTATCTTTAGCGCGTGCTTGCTTCGTGGAGCAACCTGTCATTTGGGGTGGAAAATCCGCAGAGCGTTTGGAAATGGGGCGTTTTTGTATTCTCGGGCAGGGAATTCAGGCGATTTTGGGTTCGGGCGGGTTCTTCGACCAGGAGTGAGGCGGCAACGAGCAGGTGCGGGGGGATCTGGGGGCGTTGTGCGGGTGCGGTGGCGTCGAATTGCTCCAGCCAGGCGCGGGCGAAGCCTGAGCGAAAGAGTTCGGGCAGGGCTGCGGGTGCGGTTTTAAGGAGCGATTGTGGGGCGGCGGAGCGGGTGGATTGGCTGGTTGGCTGTGAAAAAGACGCGAGATCGTTGTTGAAGAGGGTGGCTTCGAGAAAGGCGATGCGGGCGATGCCGGAGAGGTGGCTGCTGCTGGTGAAGTCGGCGCGGGCTTCGGACAGGAGGTTTGCGGCGACATGGGGGCGGCCTTCGGAGAGGGCGCGGCGCGCGACCTGGTAGGAGGCTTCGCCCTGGGCGATGGCGGCCGAGGAGAGTCGAAGTTGGAGGAATCCCGGGCTTGTGGAGGCAGCGGGGAGCTGGAGTTGGGCGGCAAGCTGCGCGATTTCGGGTTCGAGATAGCGGAGGATGTCGAAGGATTCGGGACCGAATGCGATGCAGTGGTCGTCTGGCTTGGCGCCGGGTTGGGTTGCGGATGAGAGGGCTTGCGGGGGCTGGTTGTTGGGCCAGTTTCCGCTGCGTTCGTAGGCGATGTAGTTGAGGATGAGGTTATGGGAATCTACGTAGAAGGTGTTCTGGATTTGGGAGCAGTTTCCGGCCAGCAGGAGGTGATGCTGGGCGTTGTCGAGTTGGCCGGCGCGTGCCAGCGCGGCGGCAAGCGCGAGGTTGTAGCGTCGGCAAGGTTCGTTGTTGCCGAGTTCGGTGGTCAGGCGTGCGAGCGCGCGGGCGGTGTCGGTGGAAGACTGTGCTGCGGCGCGCGCGAGCAGGCTGTCGAAAAAAGGAACCACGAGATGATTCGGGGCAGCAGACTGGCGCGGGTGCTGGCGTACATAATTGCGCGTGGTTTCTTCGAATTTCTCCAGGCTGTGGCAGGCGGCGGGGAAGGCTTCGTTGGCGAGCCAGGCAGCGTTGCGGGCAGTGGTTTGCTCGGCTGGCGAGACCTGGGGGCCGGTTGCGCGCAGGAGGAGTTCGTGGCCGAGCGCCTGGATCTGGGATAAATCGGTGCAGGTGTCTTGCGCGGGTGAATCGCGCAGGGTGTGTGCCAGGCTTTGGGAGAGCTCGGGGAGAATGGTGGATTTGTCCGAGGCGTTGAGCAGGGGAAAGGCAGCCAGGATCAGGCGTGCGCGGGTGGACGGTGCGGTGATTTCAGCGAGGTGCAGTGCGTCGATGCTAAAGTTCGGGCGCAGTTCGACGCGTGGCGTCTGGCGGAGTTGGCCTATCAACCGGGCGGGTTCTTCGGGGTTTTCAGAGCGGATGTGTGCAAGGCGGCGGCCGAAGCTGTCGAGATTGCAGCTTGTTTGCCGGGCATTGTCGGTGCAATCGAGTGGTGTTGTTGGGGATTGCGGGAAATATGCAGGCCAGAGTGGTGTCAGGTTGCGGTCGGCGAAGGCTTTTTGAAGGATTTCGAGTGCCGAGGCGGGGACGGTGTTCTGGTTTTGGAGTTCGTGCTGGATGGCAAGGGCGCGGATGGTGAGGGCCCAGGTGTCTAGTTTGCGGGCGACGAGGCTTTTCTCGATGTTTTCGAATTCGAGCAGGGGGATTTCGGTGCCGGCGGCGATTTTGCGGCGAAAGTCGTCGTAGATGAGCCAGGCGACCAGGTTGGTGTCGTTGGCGGATTTCAGGGTTTCGGAGAAGCGCTGGATGAGTTTTGAGTATTCGGCGTTCAGGTCAAAGGCGGCAAAGGCGGCGGCCTGTCCGAGCATGTAGAGGGGATCGCCGTCGCGGTTCCAGGTTTCACGGGTTGCGAACCAGCCCTGGCGAAGTGCGGCTTCGGGGCGTCCGGCGCTGGCGGTAAGTTGCATGGTCTGGATGGCAAGCTGGCGCAAAATAGGTGGTGCGTCCGGCTGGGATTGGAGCAGGATTTCCAGGGCAAAATCGGCCAGTTCAAAGTGGGCGCGCGAGGAAAGCGCGGTGATCTGGGCCAGTAAGGCGCGCTGGGTGGGGTTGGTGGGAAGATGAATCGGGCGAAGGCCGAGTGTGGAGCTGCCGAGGATGTATTGACCGCGCGCGATGAGAAACGGGTGGTGGATGGCGGGCGTAGCGGCGATGGTTGCGCTTGGCTTTGCGCCTGGTTGGGTACCTGGTTGGGCGGCGTTTTGGGCGTCGGACGCACACCAGATGAGAGCGTCGGCAGCGTGCTGGTAGGCGGCGGCTTCGACTTCGAGTGGATGGGTGGCGTGGGGTAGAGAGGCCTGGGTGCGGTGGTGGATGGTCAGGCCGCTGAGGATTTTGCCGGACTGCTCCAGGGAGGGGCAGGTGTCGTTGGTGACGAGGGAGATCTGGTCGGGGGTGATTGCGGGTTGGGTGGCGCGGATGGCGATCCAGCGCTCGGGAAGTTCGGCGGGTGCAAAGATTTTGGGTGTGTTTTGCGCGTCTACGTACAGCAGTGCCTGGCGCAGGATGGGCATTGTAAGGGTGTGCGCTTCGGGCGGATTCTGGATCTGGAGGCGGTGGTGGAAGGCAGGGGCGGTTTCGTCGGTATGGGATGCTGCGTAGATGTCGAATCGGGCGAGTGGTTGATCGGTGAGGCAGGGGTTGTTGAGGTCGTTGGCAGTGCCGTAGCAAACTTCGCCGGCGGCGTCGTCGGTGGCGTCGTCGAAGGAGATGCTCGATAGGGGGCTCAGGACGCCCCGGGCGTTGCGGGTGATGGGCTGGCTGTCCAGGCGTTGCAGTAGAAATCCCCAGTCGCGTTTGGTGATGATGGCAAAAATGTGGCGCGGGGGCTGCTGGTCAGGCAGCAGGGTGTCGTCGGACGGGTTGAATGCGATGAGGTCGCCGGGTTGCATGGTTCGGAAGGCGTTTTCGGAGGCGTCGGGAATGAACGACCAGATGCCTTCCGGGAGCAGGAAGATTTTGCCGGTGGAGCGTTTGAAGAGGGGATCTTGTACGGCCATCGGGGGGATGATGGCGTCCTGGACGCGGGGTGGTTGCGACCAGGAGCAGGCACTGCTGAGGGTGAGCAGCGCGAGGGCGGTCAGCAGAAGTTTCGGGCCAGGAATCATACGTCTCGCTCCGGCAGATGCGTGTGTGGGTTGGGGAGTTATCAGGGATAGAAAATGGTCAACCGTGTGCGGCCGATCATGAAGCAGTCGCCATCGATCAGTTCGACTGCGCCTCGGACCCGGATGAAGGTTCCGTTCTGGCTTTTGAGATCGTGCAGGAAATATTGCTGTCCGTGCCGGGAGATGGTGGCGTGTTGTGCGGAGAGCAATTCATCCTGGCTGGCACAGATGTCGGCGTTCTGGCGACCGATGAGGGTGCTGTCGGTGAGCGGGTAGATGGCGCCGACGTGGTCGTTTTCGAGCATCATGATGATGCGGGGCGTGTGGTCGTGCGGGGCGCCGAGGGTGGGGATGGAGCGGTGTTCGGGCAAGTTGGTGCTGGAGATGGTGACGGGGATGGGGCGCGTGCGAAAGATGAGTCGCTGCGATCCGACCAGGATTTCGTCACCGTCTTCGAGCGCAAAGTCGTCGGCCACGCGCAAATAAACGCCGTTGTGGCTGCCCAGGTCTTCGAGCATGAGGCTGTTGTGGTCGGTATAGAGCTGGGCGTGCCATTTGGAGGCAAAGGGGTCGGCCAGGGGCAGATCGGCTCGTTCGCGACCGATGAGAAAGCGGCTGCCGCGGATTTCGTAGCGCTGGGCGGTGGGGCTGCCGTAGGTCTGCACGTTGATCCAGGGATGGCGCGCGGCTACGGGCTCGGGCGCCGGCATGGACATGGGCTGGGGCGTGGCGGGGCGGAGGGGGGCATTCCATGGCGGATATTCGTCGGCGGGCACGGAGGAAAGCACTTCGTCTTCGCCGTCGTTGGAGGCGAGCAAGCCGGAAAGTGGGTGGTTTGCTTCGGCGTTATCGTCTTCGGACAGCACGAAAGGCAGTGCGTCGGGATTGCCGGTTCGCTCGGGCAGAAGTCTGGGGGGCTGATCGTAGCGATTGTTATCGGACATGGGCAGTGAAATCGGTGCAGAGTGGGGCGGAGAGTGAACAAAAGTAACTACGGGTAAAACCGTAGCATGGTCTTGAGGGGGGTGGAAGTGCGAAGGAAAGGCTTAAGGTAAAGCACAGCAAAGGCGAACGGCGAAAGGCGCACGCGAAAGCGCGAAGGCGCGAATTGTCGCGAAGGGACAGCAAAGGATTGAAGGGTTGGTGGAAGTGGAGGTCGAGTGGCGCGGATTGGCCAGAATTGGGCGATTTGGGGGAGTCGAGTGGCGCGGATTGGCCAGAATTGGGCGATTTGGGGGGGGCGAGTGGCGCGGATTGGCCAGAATTGGGCGATTTGGGGGAGTCGAGTGTCGCGGATTGGCCAGATTTGAGCGATTTGGGGGAGTCGAATGAAAAAAATCCCCCGGATTTGGGGGATCCGGGGGAGTCGATGGGGATCTGGGTGGGGCGTTAGCTTTCGACGGTTTCCGTGGTGTCGGTTGTTTCGGTGTCGCCGGTTGGCGTTGGGATTTCTTCGCCGCTGTCGGGGTCGATGTCGGCTACGATGGGCGTGCGTTTGCGGATCTGGGCGATGCGCTGGTTCTGGTCGATGAAGGTGGCCAGGTAGCGGGTGCGCATGTTGATGTCGTCGGGGCTCTGGGAGTTGTAGAAGCCGCAGACGCGGATGACGAGGGCGAGCATGAGTTCCTGGCCGATGTTGTCGGTGGCTTTGACTTCGTCCCAGGTGAGGTCGCGCCGGGTGATGGTGGTGACGCCTTTGCGGTACTCGGCGGTCAGGCTGGTTGCGCGTGCGACCAGGGTGGTGAGGGCGAGTTTATCGAGCCGGTCTTTCCAGTCGGAGTGCCAGCGAACCAGGTAGGCGTCGACGGTGGCGAGTTGGTCCTCGTAGGGGAGGCGCGTGATGGCGCCGGGTCCGTTGGGGAAGAATTCTTCGAGGAATGCCTGGCTGATATCGTACTGTTCGTCGCCGGGCAGCAGGCTGTAGACGTGGCCATCGGCGACGTTGAAGATGCCGACCAGGTTGCGGTCGAGCTGTTGGTCGATCTGGCGCAGATCGACGCGGGTGCCTTCTTTGATGGTGCGGGTTTTCTCCCACTTTCGCTGCATTTGCCAGACGTTCCGGTCAAACGCGATGGCCTCGGTGGCTTGCTGCGCAAGCTCGGTGTCTCCGACTTCGGTGGCTACGTCGAGTATCGTCTGTGCCGTGACGATGCGACGGCCGGGGGAAAAGACATACGACGTGACGAACGACGAGAATTTTTCTGCAATGATTGCATTCATAACGACGATCTCCATTCGGGAGGGGCCCCAGATCCGACGTAGGTATGGCCGAGTTAATTGGGAGATTTATGCATAGCAGTGGGTTTTTGGGGGGTCACGTGGGGTTGGCGGCGGGCGGTGTGGTGGTTGAGAGGGGGTTGGGCGGTTTGAGGCGGCCCCACCCCCGGTTTCACCGGGGGTTAGCACAGACGCTGCGCTGCGCACGGGTTTCACCCGGCTTCGCGGGTGGTTGAGAGGGGATTGGGTGGTGTGCGGCGGCTCTACCCGTCGGCTGACGCCGAGGGCTAAAACGATCTACGGCGCTCCGCTCAGGCTGATGCCTGGCTACGCGGGAGGATGGGTGGCGTTGGGTGTGGTACCGTCTCAGAGATGGGAGCCGGGCGTGTGGTGGCGCGGGTTTGGGTGGTTTTTGGGGTGTGTGGGTAGAAATGTTTCAGGGCACCGCGGAGCCGGGTGAAACCCGTGCGGAGCGCGGTTGTTGTGCTAGCCCACGGTGAAACCGTGGGTGGGGACGTTGCGCTCCGCCCAATTATGAGCCGCGGGATTCGTAGGCGAGGATGATTTTTTGGACCAGGGGGTGGCGGACGACGTCGGCGTCGGAGAAGTGGTTGATGCTGATGCCGGGGATGTTTTGGAGGATTTCGAGTGCTTCGATGAGGCCGCTCATTTTGATGGAGGGGAGGTCGATCTGGGTGATGTCGCCGGTGATGATGGCTTTGGAGTTCTGGCCGATGCGGGTGAGGAACATTTTGAGTTGTGGGGAGGTGGCGTTCTGGGCTTCATCGAAGATGATGAAGGCGTCGTTGAGGGTTCGGCCGCGCATGAAGGCTAAGGGGGCGACTTCGATGATGCCGCGTTCGAGCATTTTTTCGACGCGGTCGAGTTCGACCATGTCGTGGAGGGCGTCGTAGAGGGGGCGCAGGTAGGGATTGACCTTTTCGGCTAAGTCGCCGGGCAAAAAGCCGAGTTTTTCGCCGGCTTCGACGGCGGGTCGGGTAAGGATGATGCGTTTGACGCGTTTTTCGAAGTAGGCGGACAGTGCCATGGCCATGGCGAGGTAGGTTTTGCCGGTGCCGGCGGGGCCGATTCCGAAGACGATGTCGTTGTGGCGGATGGCGTCGACGTAGAGTTTCTGGTTGATGCCTTTGGGGGTGATGTTTTTTGCGCCTTTGGAGGCAAAGATCTGGCTTGCGAAGATGTCGGACAGCGAGGTTTCGGGGCGTTCGGAGAGGATGGTGATGGCGCGGGTGATGTCGGCCCGGGAGAGGGGATGGCCTTTTTTGGCGAGGATGTAGAGTTGTGCCAGGACGAGTTTGGTGAGTTGTACATCGAGGGGATTGCCGGCGATGAGGAGTTCTTCGCCGCGGTTTCCGATTTCGACGTTGAGCGTGGTTTCGATGACTTTCAGGTGTTCATCGCGGTGTCCGTAGAGGTAGCGGGCGACTTCGTGTTCGTCGAAAAACAGGGATTCGGTAATGCTATCGCTCAAGGGGTTCCTCATAGAGATGGATCGTGGATTTCATCGCCGTTTGCGTTGTTGTTGTCGTCGTCGGAGATGAATTCGAACTCGGGTTGGTTGGTGTCGATGAGGCTCAGTTCGTAGGATTGTTGGTAGCGTGCGTAGTGATAACTGTTGCTAGCCAGGGGATAGTACAAATCAGAGGGAAGTAACAATCCCGCATCGACGAGTTCTTCGAGACGTGCGGGGTAGCGTTCGTGGATGACTTCGAAGGTTTCCAGGGTCGTGGCAATGCGTTTGAGCTGTGCCTGAACGATGTGGGTGTGCGCGGCCGGGGGTGTGTTGGAGGTGTTACCGGGCACAAAAAAGCTGGATTTGCTGAAGGTCAAATAGGACCAGACGCCGACGCCGAGCAGTAGCAGGAGGATGAATACGGTGATGGCGTGGTGGAAAACGATGACGCTCAGGCTTGTGGCTTTGCGTTTGTCGGGCTGTTTGCTCATTGTGGGTGCCTCGCGTCGGGAGATACCGGGTAGGTCGGGGCGATATCGCGCAGGGTGCCGCTCAGGCCAATGGCGATGCAGATTCCGAGTGCGATCCAGGCGAGTGTGCGCTGGCCGATCCAGTTGTTGGTGAAAAGCTCAAAGGGTGGGCGCCAGATGCCCATGGGTTGCCAGATGGCGAGCGCCGCGAGCAGGAGAATGGCGGTGGTGGTGAAGCCGAGGATTGCGTGTCCGGCCAGGGTGTGTCCGCTTCCGGGTAAAATCAGGGAGAAGGTGCGGCGCAGCAGGGCTTGCGTGCGGTGGCGGCGTCCGAGCACGGTTTCGTTGTGGATGCGTGCCTGGTATTCGAGGGTGGAGCCGGACTGGAAGGTGCGAAAACAGGGCAGGCAGAAGTGGTGGCCGCCCATTTTGGTGGAGTCGGTGGGGTCGCGTGCCTGTCCGCAGCGCGGGCAGGGCGTGCTGATGCGTTGCATGCGTCGAAAGGGCGCGCAGCTGATCAGAAGGAGGATGCCCAGACCGCCAAAAATGGGGCTGGCGCCGAGCGGGATTCGTTCGCCGGCCAGGGAGGTCCAGATGGGCTGGATGATGGAGAGGTCTGTGAGTTTCTGGGCGGTGTGGTAGGTCCAGAAGTGGGGCAGAGGCAGGGGCGGCGCCATCAAGAAGCTGTTGACGTCGCGGCGTTCGCGTTCGACGTAATCGGTGACGGTCTGGAGATCGCGGCTGGCGGCTTCGGTGAGTGCGCGTTCGGCGGCGTCTTTCTGGTCGGTGATCTGGGCAATACGCATTTTGTTGAAAGTGGGCGCGGCGCTTTCGGGCAGGGCCGTGCGTGCCTGGTCGAGCAGGGGTGTGGCTGCTTGCGGATTGCCGGTGGCGATCAGCATCGCGGCGTGGAGGTTGTCTACGTAGCCTTGCATGAAGGACGGCCAACCGGCGCGGTTGGCGAGCATGGGGATGAGTTCCTGGTAGCGCGCGGTGTCGCCGGTTCGGTAGACGGCCAGGGCGTAGGTGTATTGCAGGAGGGGGCTGGTTTCCAGGGATTGGAGGTCGGATTTGAGTTGTGCGATGCAGTCGGCGTCGCAATGGAAATACTGGGCGTGCATGAGTTTTTGGGCCTGGCTGTCCGGGAAGGAAATCATGTGTTGGACGTGGGTGTCGAGGGTCGGCAGCATGATGAGCACGGCGCAGATGAGGGCGGAGATGATGCGTTCGTTGATTTGCTGGAAAATGGTCAGCAGGCCGAAAAGGATGAGCAGCGAGAGAAGAGGAGAGCGTAGCAGCAGGCCGGGCACGACGACGAGTGCGATGGTCAGGATGACGCTCTGGTTGCTGGAAAATCCGTGGGGAAGCAGGCGTGTGGCGTCGTAGGCCAGGATGCCGAAGTAGCGCATGAGCTGGCAGAAGAGAAAGGCAAAGGATGCGCCGAGAAAGGCAACGAGGGCCAGGACGATGAATTTGAGTTCCCAGGCAAGGCGCGTGTCGAGCGATTGCAGGCCTGTTTGGATGCCCCGGACGTAGGCGCCGATCATGGAGGGGAGCTCGGTGATTTGATTGCGGTAGAGATAGGATGCGTAACCGAGTTCTGCGTAGGGCAGATTGGGGGCCAGGCGATGAGCTTCGCGGTACATCTGGGCGACAGTGGTCGGGTCGGCGCCGTTTTGTTCGGCTTCTTTGGCGATGGCAAGGACGGCCATTGCGTAGACGGGCAGATTGTAGTGGCCGAGGCTTAAGGCGTCGTGTCGAAAGGCAGTGAGTTCGCTGGTTCCGGGCTGGCCCTGGGTAGCGACGCGTTTCCACAGGCGCCAGTGCACTTCCATGTTGACGGGGGTGACGGAAGTGGGCTGGATCGGGTTTTCATCGACGCTGCGGGTGGAGCTGCCGACTTTTTTGATCATTTCTTTCATCCGGGCGTCGATGTCGTCGGGCTGCGAAGAAACGCTTGCCGAAATGTCGGGCGCGGAATTTTGCGCGTGTGCTGATGAAGCGGGCCAGAGTACGCCTAGAAAAAACGCGGTCGCCAGTGCAGCGGTCAGCCACCATCGGAGTGCCTGGCCGGGATGGGCGTAGGAAGTGTGACAGGGTGCCATACGATTTATGCTCAAAGAGAGTGCGCCGCGCCTGTAAAGCAGAAAATCGAATCGCAGAACATCGGATCGATGCCGCGCATGATCTGGGCGAATGAGCGGGCGATGCTGGTTTCTTAAGGGGTGAATTTCCCAGTTTTCATTGTTAGCGTTAGAAAGAGATTGGGACAACAGAAAACTGGGGGACTTCCTTAGCATCGGGGAGGATTTTCTGGCAAAGAGCATGTTGCCGGCGTGTTTGTGCGGGCCGGGAGCGGGCGGATGATGAGGCGATTTCTCAGCGAGTGATCGTGATTGCTATGTGTGGGGCAGATTTCTATAGTAGGGCGCGCGTAGAAAGGGCGATTTTGGATTCGTTCTGTTTGCATGGATCAGAAGATAAATCAGTTTGGAGCAGGATATTATGAGGAAGATGAGGTGGGCAGGGCCACTGATGGTTTTGTTGCTGTCGGCAGCGCTCGGAGCTTGTTCGGATGATAGTGACAAAAATAACGCTGCGGGCTGCACGGAAAACAGTGATTGTGCAGAGGGTCAGATTTGTCGGGCTGAGCAGTGTGTGGATCCGTCGGGCGAAGATGATGTGGATGATGGCACGGATGATACGGGTGAAAAGCCGATTGAGCCTGAGGATTATGCGGTTTCGTATTATCTGGAGCGAACGACGGTGACTCCGAAAGTGTATGAGCTGCGGCTTTTGCACGGCGATCAGGACTTCAAGTTGCACCCGGACGATGTGAGCTGCAGCCCGCCGGCGAACTGTCTGGTTTCGCAGGATCTGAAGCATTTTATCTATACGCGTGAGAACGCGGAGATTGCCGGCGCAAGTGATGTGTATGTGGTTCCTCTGACGTCGGATTATGCGTTTGATGGCGAGGGGGAGCTGGTTGTTTCTGGAGTTCGTGGGCTGCGCATGGTGGGCAGTCTGTTGACGTATAGCCGCGAAGTTGGCGGCGTACTGAAGGCGTACTATCGCGAGCTGGGCAGAGATATGGAGCATCTGGTGGGAGATGTGGGCGGCTCTGGCGCACCGGAAGCGAGCTGGCATATCGATGCGGATCTGAACAAGGTTGCGATTTTTGTGCACAACTTGCAGACGATGGATGTGTACATCGGTGAACTCGGGCAGGCGATTACGAACAAGGTTTTCACGGTCAATGCTGAGAACTTCCAGGAAGTCAGTGGGAGTTATTTTGGAGGAGCAGTGCCGGCCGCGTTTTCGCCAGATGGCAAATATCTGTCGTTTTTGACGGTTGCTCCCAATGACTACAACCTTTGCACGGCTCCTGGTAACGATAGTGCGCCGGAGTGCACCGGACCGGGGCAGCGCTGCGGTCGATTCCAGCGTTGCACGGCGATGGAAGTTACCTTGCATTTCATCGAGCTTGAGCGGCAGGGCGAGCTGGATAAGGAATGCTTGAGCATGGACGCGTGCGGTGATGTGCATGTTTGTGATGTTCCCTCGGATACGGCGTTTGATCAGGCGCGCTGCGTGCCGGGTCGCACGGTTGTGGGACTTCCCAGGACGCCGCATCAGGGCAGTCCGCTGCAGAGTGGTTGCGCGCTGACGGAAGGAAATCCGGCGTATCAGTACACGGATCTTCGCGGGCCGCTGTCGTTTGGTGAGAACGGCAAACTGTATGCCGTGGCGGGCCGTGATTGTGGTGCTTTCAACATCGAGCAGACTGCGATTGTGGCGATTGATCCGGTAACCAAGGCGTATGAAACGGTCTGGGGCGATTTCGGACAGGATTATAACGACGGGCTTTGCTACAACGGGGAAACGCGCAGCGTCGATGTGGAGAATTGCGTGGTTCGTGTGAACAGCGCGGTTTTGTCGCCGGGTGGAAATGATCTGGTGTTTCTGGCGACGAATCCCAATGTGACGGATCCGGGGCTTGCCAAAGAAGTGCAGGATATCTGGCGTGTGCGTCGCGATGGCGCCGGGCATGAATGGATTGGCGGGCACTCGGATTTTACGACGGTGCGTTCGTTCCAGGTCCATTGATGGTTGGAAGGATGTGAAGTGAGCTCGGCCCGTGCGACTACGGGTCGATGGATTTCATCGAAAAATGCAAACAGCCTCGCCGCGTTGAACGCAGCGAGGCTGTTTTGTTTTCTGGCGTGGGGAACGGTTGGGGAGGGGTTAGACGGCCTTTTCAAGGAAGGCGTTCATTTTGCCGAGCAGGCGTTGCATGTCGATTGGTTTGGTATCGAAATCGTCGCAGCCGCAGGCCAGGGCTTCGTCGCGATCGCTGGCGATGGCGTGAGCGGTCAGGGCGATGACAGGAATGGCCTGGGTGTTGGGATCGGCCTTGAGGCGTCGGGTTGCTTCCCAGCCATCGAGAATGGGAAGGCTTAAGTCCATCAAAATCAGGGAGGGCTTTTCGCTGTTGGCCAGCTCAATGGCTTCCTGACCGTTGACGGCGACGACGACTTCGAAGCCGGTGCGCTGGAGGCGCCTGGCGAGCATGTCGCGATTCATTTCATTGTCTTCAACCAAAAGGATTTTCTGCATATCGGTACTCATTACGAATCGGTTCGATGAGGCGTGGTGATCTCGGGTTATTGTTGATTGGTCAAAAAAATCCGTATCGGGGCGTAGGCTGCCTTGAATTTGCGGATTCCGCAACCTGCTTCGATAGCAAATCGCATAGAGTCGGGAATAATGTGCTAGTTATCGTTGCGTAAGCTGAATAAGTGGGGCAAGGTGAAAGGTAGAAAAACCCCTGAAACATCCGCGTCACCTGAAAAGTAGTAAGAAAAAATTTCATGGAAACTTTGGCTATCGTTGCGTCCGCTACGTGGCTGGAGCTTCATTGCTTTGTATTTTTTGGCTTTTGAGAAATTTTTGTCTGGCAAGGAAATTGGGTTCCATGGATAAAACCTCTTCTTCAAAAAACTCTGGAATTGAAGTGACCGGCTCTCTGCATGGTGTGGTTCCTTTCGCAACGATTGTAGAGACGATCAACGATGGAATTTTGTTGTGCACGCTGGATGCGACCATTGTGTATGCGAATGTGAGCATGGCGACGATGCTGGGTTATTCGCCGGACGAGATGGTGGGCTGCACGCTGTACGAGTTTATGGACGAGGAGTGGGCCAAGTTTACGCGATCCAATCTCGAGCGCCGTAAAGAAGGTGTGGAGGAGATGTTTGATCATCTCTGGGAGCACAAAGATGGCAGCGGCGTGTGGACGCTGGTTTCAGCCAAGCCGATGCATGATGAGCAAGGGGTGCAGTGGGGCTCGCTGGTTGCGATTCAGGATATTTCGAATCGTAAGAAGATGGAGCAGGAGCTGCGCGAGGCGCGTGATGAGCTGGAGCAACGTGTTGCGGAGCGCACCGAGCAGTTGATGGAGATGAATGCGGCTCTGGAGCGCGAGGTCATCGAGCATACCGAGGCGGAGCTGCGTGCATTGGAGGCCAGTCGGGCGAAGAGTGCGTTTCTGGCCAATATGAGCCATGAGCTGCGCACGCCGCTCAATGCCGTGATCGGTTATACCGAGCTGATTTTGGAAGACCTGCAGATGAGTGGCGATGATGCCGGGATGGTGCCGGTGGCCAGCATTGAGCAGGATCTGACGAAGGTGCACAGTGCTGCGACGCATTTGCTGGCGTTGATCAACGATATTCTCGATCTGTCCAAGGTAGAAGCGGGCAAGATGGAGTTGTTTTTAGAGCCGTTTGAGCTGAGCACGCTGTTTGAGGAGGTGATCGATACGGTTCGGCCTCAGGCTTTGAAGAATGGCAATGTCATTCACTGGGAGCGGGATGAGACACTCGGCGCCGAGCTGGTCGCCGACCGCACGAAGCTCAAGCAGGTGTTGTTGAATCTGACGAGTAATGCCGCCAAGTTTACGGAAAATGGCGAGGTGACGCTGCGCGCGACTTCGATCACCCTGCGAGACAAGCCGGGATTGCAGCTCGATGTTATCGATACGGGGATGGGGATTTCGAGCGATAAACTGTCACGGTTGTTTGAACCGTTTACGCAGGCTGATGAGTCGACCACGCGTAAGCATGGCGGGACGGGGCTTGGGCTGACGATTTGCAAGCGCTTTTGTGAGTTGATGGACGCGGAGTTGCTTGTAGAAAGCGTCGAGGGAGAGGGGACTGTGTTCAGTGTGCAGCTGGAGCTGCATGAGGATCCTCGGTTCAGGCCGCTGTCTATTCAGGGCGGCTTGGATCAGACCAGCGAAATTTATGACGATGAAAGCGAAGGACCGCTGGTACTGGTGATCGATGATGACGTTCATATGCATGAGCTGATGCGTCGGTTTTTGGTGCCGCGTGGGTTCCGGGTCAGTTCGGCGCAGTCCGCAGCGCAGGGGCTGGACCTTGCGGCGGAGTTGATGCCGGATGTGATCACGCTGGATGTGATGATGCCCGGCAAAGACGGTTGGTTTGTGTTGTCGACGCTGAAATCTGATCCGACGTTGCAGTCGATTCCGGTGGTCATGATTACGATGGTCGATGACAAGGGCATTGGCTACGCGCTGGGAGCTTCGGAGTATCTGGTGAAGCCGATTCAGCGTGATCGCTTGCTGCAGGTTTTGTCTCGGTTTGCGAACAACCAGGGACGCACGGCGCTGGTGGTTGAGGACGAGGCAGACATTCGCGATTTGATTGCGCGGCATCTGCGTCGCGCAGACTGGAATGTGCGCACGGCCGGCAACGGCGTGGAAGCCTTGAAAATGTTGGAGGAGGAGCATCCCGACGTGGTCATCCTCGATTTGATGATGCCGGAGATGGATGGTTTTGAGCTGGCGGAAATCATGCGTGAGGATCTGCGCTGGCACAATATTCCGATCATCGTTGTGACGGCGATGGATCTGAGCATTTCGGAGCAGGCGCGTTTGCAGTTTTCCGTAGAGAGAATTTTGAACAAGAACGTTCGCTCGATCGAGCAGGTTGTGAACGAAGTGTTGGAAGTCACCGGCTGCCGCACCGAGGAGGAAGGCGTCGAAGGGTGATGGTTGCAAGATAGGTTGGGATTTCATCGAAGTGTCAGCCTGTGCGTGAAGGCTGCGGTCAATTCAGTAACTTTTTTAAGTGAGGTCGTTGATGCCGGTAGTAAAGAACAACGGTTGTGAACTTTCGTATCGGGTTTTTGGGAACGGCTCGCGTGATCTTGTACTGGTGCATGGATGGATGGTTTCAGGTGCGGTGTATGATGACCTGATTCAGGCGTTGGACTCGAGCAAGTATCGGGTCATCGTGCCGGATTTTTGTGGAACCGGAGGCACGAAAGGATCGTTGCGCGAATCGCTGGCCGAGTATGTCGATGATTTGCGCGCGGTTCTGGAGGATGCAGGGGCAACGTCGGTTGCCATGGCAGGCAACAGCATGGGCGGGCAAATCGCGCAGCTCTTTGCGGCGACGTATCCCGAGCGTGTGGAGAGTCTGGCGTTGTTGTGCACGGTACCGGCGTCCGGCATGCAGTTGCCGGCTGATGCGCATGAATTGTTTATCAATTCCGGTCAAAACCGTGACTTGCAGGGTACGATCTTGAATCTGGCGTGCACGAATCTTTCGGAGGCATCGCGTGAGCGCATGCTGGATGATGCAGGCGTTATTTCGGCGGATTGCATTCAGAAAGCTTATCTTGCCTGGACCGGCGGCGATTCGACGACGGATCTGGGGGCCATTACGGCGCGCACGCTTGTGGTCGGAACGGATGATCCGTTTTTGCCTCATGATTTTCTGAAGGCAGCCGTGGCTGAGCCGATTCCCGGTGCAGAGTTCGCGTATCTGCCTGGCTGCGGACATTATCCGCAGGTGGAAGCAGCGGCGGAAACGGCCCGGCTTTTGGAGGAGTTTTTCGGCGCGTGAGTCTTGAGCGCCTGAAAAATAAAAGGTGTGCTGTCAATTGTGTAACCAACCCAAGGAGTCTGGATGAAGTGATGTGTGGTTCGGAGTAATTTTCATTCGTTGTAGATGCCTGTTTGTATGCTGTAGATGTTACTGAGGAGAGAATCATGAAAAAGTGGACGACGGCAATGATATGTGTGGCAGCTCTGGCTTTGTTGGCTCCCGCATGTGGTGATTTTGAGCCGGTGGGCGATGAAGTTACGAGTACGTCGCAAGCGCTTCAAAATGTCACGTACAAGACCGCAAAAACCAGTGATAAGAAGCAGATTGCTTATCGGGTTATCGGTAATGGTCCTCAGGATATCGTACTCGTCCACGGCTGGAGCGTATCGGGCGCTGTCTACGACAACCTGATCGCAGAGCTGGCCGGTCCGGATTATCGGATTATCGCGGTCGATTTGCGCGGTACGGGCGGTTCTTCCAAGCCTTCCAGTGGTTATACGCTGGATGCCTACAATAAGGATCTGCAGGCAGTCTTGAAGGATGCCAAAGCCATCAACTTCATTCTGGTTGGTCACAGCATGGGCGGCGCAATCGCGCAGCAGTACGCGGCTGTGGATAGCAAGTGCAAAGACGTTACCAAGAATAACTACGGTCAGGGCAAAACCTGCGTGAAGGGTCTGGTGCTGATGTCGCCGGTGCCGGCTTCTGGATTCCCGCTGCCAGATGATATCTACGGGCTGTTCCACGCTTCGGGAGAAGATCCCGACCTGCGTCGTCTGATCCTTTCGATCTCTTCGCCGGATATGACGCAGGATGATATCGAGTACGTCGCATCCGCTGCCGATAGCATGCCGGCTGTGGCTGTTACGGAGTCTCTGGCTGCCTGGACCGGTGCCAACTTTGCCGACAAACTCCACCAGATCTTCTCGCCGACCATGGTTCTGGTGTCCGACGATCCGTTCATGCCCGTGGATCTGTTGCAGGCGCTGGTCGCCGATCCGATCGATAATGCCTTCGTGAACTACTTCCCCGGTTCCGGACATTATCTCCAGGTTGAAGATCCGGTTCGTACCGCGGCTGAAATCGAAGCGTTTATCAATACGCTTCCGTAATGTACCAGGTAGGCGAGGCTAACTTATTGGTTGAATCGCCAGGCTGACATACAATGAGCGCTGCTCTGCAAACCTTGCGGGCAGCGCTCATTTATGTTGACGAGGGCTTTTGCCCTGAATCCTAGATTTCGTTTTTTTCTCTGTACCGTCGTCAATCAACCCCTTCAAAAAAAGTAGTACCATGCTTGATTGGAAAAAACTCGCCCTTGCCATCGGTGCGCTTGCCGGGCTGGGAGTCTTGCTGGCGTTGTGGAATGGGAGCTGGCTCAATGCCGCAGCGATGGCGGTGGCCGGAATCGCAGTTATTCTCTTTGTACGCTCGACCATGGAACCTTACGACGAGCTGGTGCAGGCGCTGGAGCGGCTTGCGGCCGGGGATCTGTCGCAGCCTCGGTTGACCGTGCAGGCCAGTGGTTCGGTGGGAACGATGGCCACCGCGATCAATCAGCTGATTACGCAGCTCCGTTTGCTCAGTGAAGAAGCCATGGAGCTGTCCGAAGGGTTTATCGGTGTGCGCACCTTGCAGGAGCGCGTGCTGGAAACCGGCCAGCTCTCGACTGTCGATCTGCCGGTAAGCGCCAGCCAGGGTGATTTGAATCGCAGCTTTGCGCATCTGACGAATCAGATGCGTCGCCTGACGGTCAAGGCTTATATCATCGCCAACGATCAGCTTTTTAATCCGGCGCTCGACGAAAAACTCCCGGGTGAGCTCGGCGAGGCTTTTGAAATGATGGTGGACAATTTGCGGACGCTGGCCGGGCGCGCCGAACGCATCGCGCAGGGCGATTTGACCTCGCATGTGGAAGGGAACGGCGATCTTACACGCGTGTTCAACAACATGATCGGCGGGTTGCGTGAGCTGGTGGAGGAGATTTTGAGCAGCGCGGTGCAGGTGGCCACGTCGACCGAGGAGATGTTGCATGTGCTCAAGGCGCAGGAGCAATCGGCGCGTCACCAGGCGCAGCGCATTCGCCAGGCGCAGCTTACGGTGGCCGGGCTGTTCAATTCGTCGGATGCTATCGCGGCCAGTGCGCAGCAGGTTTTCAAGGTGGCCAAGGAAACCAGCGACCAGACGCGGCAGGTCGGTGAACGGATTGAAGATCTGAACCAGCACAGCGGGCGGATTGCCGAGATTTTGCATCTGATCC
This sequence comes from Lujinxingia vulgaris, assembly GCA_040393065.1. GTDB lineage: Bacteria > Myxococcota_A > Bradymonadia > Bradymonadales > Bradymonadaceae > JACCWM01. The sequence continues at coordinate 68,491 of JBEBUW010000003.1, forward strand.
GCGATATTGCCGACCGTTCAGATTTGCTGGCATTGAACGCGAGCCTGGAAGGTGCGCGTGCCGGGCAGGCCGGAAAAGGCTTCAGCCTGGTGGCCGAGGAAATGCGTCGGCTGGCCGAAAACATCATGGACTCCGTCGGCAAGAGTAAGAGCCTGATCAACGACATCAGCGAAGCATCGCAGAGCACGGCGATGGCGTGCCGCGAGGGTGTGATCCGCGCCAAAGAAACCACGGATGTTGCGATGCAGATCAAGGTTGTGACGCAGGAGCAGCGTGAGAATACCGGGGAGGTCAATCGCGCGATGGAAGATCTGTCCGGGCTGGTGACGCAGGGTGTGGTCGGAATCCGTCAGGTGACCGTGGCCGCGTCGGAGCTGGCGAGTCTTTCGGTTTCGTTGCGGGAGATGGTGGAGCGCTTTGAAGTGGCGCAGCGTATGTGAATTGCCGCGAAGGGGGCGCGCGCGGGTGGTTTTTGTGCGCTAAAATAAATTTTCGACGGTGCGGCCTGCCTGCAGCGTCGAAAAAAGTAAAAATTTGAGGGCATCGTCTGCCAAAAGCGTTGAAAAAAGTAAATTTTTGAGGGCGCGGCCTGCCGAAAATGTTGGGGAAAGTAAAAATTCGAAGGTGCGGCCTGCTGAATGGGTTGGAAAAAGTAAATTATCGAAGGTGCGGTCTGCCAAAAAGGTCCGAAAATGCAGTTTTGGGGAGGCGCGGCCTGCGGAAATCGAAGAAAAAAGTAAATTTTGGAGGGCGTTGCCTGCCGAACGCGTTGAAAAAAGTAAAAATTCGAGGGCATCGTCTGCCGAAATGGTTGAAAAAAGTAAATTTTTGAGGGTCAGGCCTTCGAAAATTTACTTTTTTTGGTTTTTTTCGAAGGGGAGGCCTTCGAGAAATTAAAAAATCGTTCGGAAGTGGCGGGGCGTGCCTGGGAGTCGGCGCGGTATTGTGCATGTGCGGGGAAATCTGCTAACCAATACAGGTGCTTGTGGACTGTATGGTGTGGATCGATGTTGCGCATAAATGACTGGAGAATGGCTATGCTGCGTAGGCTCACGGTGTGTTTTTCGATGTTGTCAGTTTTGCTGGCGATTGCCGGGTATTCTTCAGATGCGGATGCGGTGTTGTTGCGGCGTCCGTTCGCGGAAAACATCGCGTTCAACTACGGGTTTGATAACCGGGGAGGCAGTGGTTCGTGTCTGGATTTTAACTGCGGCGGCGTGTGCTACAGCGGTCATACGGGCACGGATCATGCGATGGTTGTGGGGACCAATATTCTTGCGGGCGAGGGCGGAAAGGTTACGGGCATCAACAATACGTGTGCGGACTATGGTTCGTATGGGAACACGTGTGGTGGACGTTGTGGGAACTATGTGCGGATTCAGCATTCGGACGGGCAGGTATCGCTTTATTGCCACCTGAAGCGTAATTCGCTGGTGGTTTCGGTGGGGCAGACGGTTTCGTGCGGACAGAAGATCGGGCAATCGGCCAGTTCGGGTAGTTCGACCGGGCCGCATTTGCATGTGGGCTGGACCAGTAGTGCTGGGACGCGCGATTTGTTTCGTGGTTCGTGTACGTCTTCGCCGGGCGCCTGGCGTGAGCAGCGCGGGTATCGTGAGCCGGTGGGGACTTCGTGCGGATGTGTGCCGAGCACGGAAGTTTGCGACGGCAAGGATAACAACTGCAACGGGCAGATCGATGAGGGCGATGTTTGCGAGATCGATTTTCTGACGCAGGCGCCGGCCGGGTATGCGCCTTCGGTGACGACGGATGTGAACGGGGACGGCTTGCAGGATGCCTGCGGGCGGTTTCCGGAGGGCTGGGGCTGTTTCCTGGCGACGGGAACGGGCTGGGGCGAGAGAATTCAGACGACGTTGATGACCGACGCGGGAGGCTGGGGGCATGTGTCGCATTATACGACGATTCGCACGGGTGATGTCGATGGCGATGGTCTGGCCGATGTTTGCGCGCGGCATTCGACACAGGGTTATATGTGCTGGCGTTCGACGGGTAAGGGATTTGAAGCGTATGGCAATGCGCCGGGTTATACGAATGCGGCCGGTTGGAACAAGCCGGAGTATTATACGACGTTTCGTTTGACGGATATCAACGGGGATGGTCGCGATGACGTGTGCGCGCGTGGGCCGGATGGCTGGAGCTGCCAGCTTTCGACCGGGAGCGGGTTTGGGGCCACGGTCAAAGGGCCGGCCTGGAGTGATGCGAATGGATTTGCGCGGGCGCAGTATTACGGAACGATTCGGACGGGCGATATCAACGGGGATGGCAAGCAGGATGTCTGTATTCGGCATTCGGCCGGGTATGAGTGTTTTGTCTCGACGGGGACAGGGTTTCAGAGTCGGGGTGTGCTGGCGGATTTCTCGAATACGGGTGGCTGGTCTGCGATGAAGTACTGGAGTTCGTTGCGGCTGGCGGATTTTGATGGCGACGGCCGCGATGATGTGTGTGCGCGGTTCAGCGGTGGAATTCGGTGTTTGCGTGCGACGGATTCCGGGTTTGAGCCGCATAAACTGATAGCCGGCCTGAGTGACGCGAGCGGCTGGGACGATCCGACGAATTATATGACGCTGCGCGTGGGCGATATGAATGGCGATGGCGCGGCTGATTTTTGTGTGCGGGCCAATGCCGGAATGCGTTGTTACGGGCTGAAAAATGGTGAGGGGTTTTCGATGGTGGGGCCGGCCTGGGCGGATGATGTGGGCTGGGCGAATCCACAGCATTTCCAGACGATTACGGTGACGGATATCGATCCGGATCGGCGGCGTGATATTTGCGCGCGCGCCGGAGCTGGCCTGACCTGCGTTCGCGCCACGGACGACGGCTTTGCCTCCATCACTCGCCTGGATGCCTTTACAAACGCTGATAAGTGGAATGAGGAGAAGTATTACAGCACGCTGCGGCTCGGGACGGGGGAATGTAAGCCGGAGCTTTGCAATGGTTTTGATGACGACTGCGATGGACAGATCGATGAGGGGCTGCCGACGACGATGGGTGTGGTTCGTCCGAAGTATGCGGCGCGGCTGGTGGAGGCGGTGCTTCCGGAAACGGCTCGTGCGGGTTCGGTGGTGCAGGCGACCGTGCGCTTTTTGAATGAAGGCAGCAGTGCGTGGGCGGCCGGGCAGTTGAGTCTGGAGGCGGTGGCGAACAATCCGGCGCTGATCGAGGCGTTGAAGCCGGCTGGTGGCTGGGTGGATGGATCGGTGGCAGCGACGTTGTCGGCGGCGACGGCGCCGGGCGCGGTCGGAGAGTGGGTGTTTTCGGTTCGTGTGCCGGAAGATGAAGCGCTTTTTGAGCGGGTGTTGTTTGTGCTGGTGTCGCCGGATGGCGAAGTGAAGTGTCCGGCGCCGAGTGTGTCGCTGAAGTTGGGTGTTACGACGGAAGAGCCGGGTGGTGAAACGGGTGGCGACACCGGTGGAACGGGCGGCACTGGTGGTGACGCTGGCGGTGAAAATGGCGGCTCGGATCAGGATGCCGGTTATGGGGACGATGCCGGGTCTGGCAGTGATCTGGGCGAGAATGAAGAGCGCGGTTCGACGATTTTGACCTCGACGACGTCGTGTTCGGCGGTGTCGTCTGCGGGTTCGCGCCCGGGTGGTGTCTGGCCGATGTTGTTGATGGTGGGCGGATTGTACTGGTTGCGGCGCCGCGGCCGGCAGGTGGAGCAGGGAGCTGGCATGGAGAAAAAATCTGTCTGGAAGGTGATGTTGTTGGTTTGCAGTGCGCTGGTTGTGGGCGCGGGTTGCGACAGTGTGCAGGTGGTGACGCAGGGTGAGTCGGTGGAAGGCGGGGCTTTGGAAACCGGGTCGGAGGAAGTTGCCGAGGTGAGGGCGGCGCTGGTGTCGGGCGTGGATGCTGAAGTGGCTGCGAAGATGTCGCCGCGGGAGCTGGCGGTGTTGCAGGAAGGTGAGGCGCGGGCGCATCGGATCAATTCGGCGGCGTCGCGCCTACTGGCGACCTATGGTGGCTGGGCGTTGGAAGGTGTGCTGGTGGAGCTTTTGCCGAATTCCGATGCGCTGGCACAGTTTGCGGTGAAGCTGCGTCATGATGGAAAGGACGTACAATGGCCGCTTGCGGATACGGAGACGATCAGTGGCGCGGTGTTTGTGCCGCCGGCGGCCGGCAGCGGCAGTGATGTGCCTTCGGTGGTTGTGTGGACGTCGGTCGGGCGGATGCTGCATGTGGATGTGGAGCATGGCACGGCCTTGGAGTTTGACGAGAAGGGCGGGATGGCTGCGGCTGCGCAGGATGGTTGTTGCGTGGCGTATATGGTGGGCGATATCGGAGAGCAGCTGACGTTGAAGGTGGCGAGGATTGGCGCAAAGGAGGGGAAGGGTCGCGCCGTGGTGGATGTGCGTAGCATTGCGCTGGAGGAGAATTCCTGGGCGCCGGCGATTTCGCCGGACGGGCGTGAAGTGATGTATACGTCGGTGACGCCGGAGGGGAATGCGCGGATTTATGTGCAGGATGTTGCGGCGGGGACGCGTCGTGTGCTGGTGGAAAAGGCGGAGGTTTTTCCGACCGGGCCGCAGCCGCCGTTCTGGACGGAGAAAGGTGTCCTGTTTGCCGGCGAGGAAGGGGGCGTGTTTGTGCTCGACACGAAGCAGGGGCAGATGGTGAGCAAGGGGACGAAGGCGGATAGTTTGTTGCTGGATTATCGTTCGGGTCGCGCCGTGGATATGGGTGGAACGGTGCTGGAGTTGAAGCGGTAATTTGAAAAAAAATCCGCCTGCGCGTTGGTCGCAGGCGGATGATGTTTGTAAAGCAGAGATAGATTGGGGGAGGGAGGTTTATTTGACGGCTGTTTCCTGGGGCCGGGTTGGCGAGTTGCGTCTTTGTGGTGGTCGACATTGCAATGCGCTTCTACAAGTCTTCTGGAATACGAAAGCGGGAAAAGTGTTGGGGGTACAGGAGCCTCTGGAGCGTATTGAGTAAGAGAAAGACGGTTAACTAAATGAGGCGTCTGGGGTAACACAGGGCGGATTTGAGTTTGCCTGGAATTTTGAAAGCTTGTGGAGTTAAGAAGGTATGAAGTCAGAACGGTTGGAACGATTGGCTGCGATTCAACATCGGATCGCGCAGGCGTGTGAGCGTGCGGGGCGTTCGGTTTCGGATGTGCGGTTGATGCTGGTGACGAAAACGGTGGAGATGGCGCGAATCGAGGAAGTGATCGAGGCGGGCCATGTGCTGCTGGGTGAGAATCGTGTGCAGGAGGCGTTGACGAAATATGAGGGACGCCAGGGTGAGCTGGATGTGCACATGATCGGTCATTTGCAGACGAATAAGGTGCGTCATGCGTTGCGTTTTGCGACGGTGATCGAGTCGGTGGATCGGGTGGCGCTGGTGGAGGCGTTGGAGAAGCGTCTGGCGGGCATGCTGGAGCCGGGGCAGAAGTATCCGGTGTTTATGCAGGTCAATACCAGTGGTGAGAGCAGCAAGTTTGGGGTGGCGCCGGAGGGTGCGCTTGAGCTTGCGGAGCGGATTGGGGCGTCGGAGTATCTGGAGCTTCGCGGGTTGATGACGATTGCGTTGTTGACCTCGGATGCGGAGCGTGCGCGGCCGTGTTTTCGGATGTTGCGCGAGCTTCGCGATACGTTGCAGGCGCGGGGCATGGAGACGGTGAAGGAGCTTTCGATGGGGATGACGTCGGATTTTGAGGCGGCGATTGAGGAGGGATCTACGATCGTGCGGATTGGCACGGCCGTGTTTGGGGAACGGCCGACGCGCGATGAGGATTACTGGCCGGGGACGTTGGTCTCAAGCTGATTTTTAGTAAATCTATCGATATTAAACGGATGTTTTGGGGGCGATTTTTTGCATGGCGCGCTCGGCCAGTGCGGTGATGGTGAGGGATGGATTGACGCCGGGGTTGGCGGAGATGGCGGAGCCGTCGATGACGTAGAGGCCGTCGTAGCCAAAGACTTTGTGGTCGACGTCGATGACGCCTTCTTCGGCGTTGGCGCCCATGCATGCGCCGCCGAGGATATGGGCGGTGCTGGGCGTTCCGAGGATGGTTTCGGAGAGCAGGCCCATGGTGACGCCGCCGGTTTTTTCGGCCCAGCGTTCGGCCAGGTCGGTGGCTTCTTTCATGAAGGCGGCGGGTGCGTTGTCGGGATCGTCGAGTTGGGAGACCAGGGCTTTTTTCCAGCCGGTGAAGATGCTGCGGCCCAGGCGAAAGGAGAGCGTGCTGTCGAGGGTGCGCATGTAGAGCAGAATCTGGGTGTGATTGGCCCAGTCGGGTGTGGCCAGGGCGCGTGTCCAGCGCACGGGTTTTTTTGCGAAGCTGGCCAGGGCGCCGCCCAGGCGTGTGGCGACATTGGAGCCGGGCGCGTGGGGCAGGCCAATCAGGCGGAAGAAGCCGGAGCCGCGGCCGTAGCGTACGGGTTCGACGTGGCTGTGGTCGTCAGTGTGCAGAATCGAGGTGATGGCGAGTCCGCGGGAAATGTCGGCGTCTTTGTTGGGTTGCATGACGCCGAGGAGTGCTTCGCTGTTGGTGCGGATGAAGTCGCCGACGCGTCGGGAGAGTCTGGGCAGGGCGTCGGGATCTTCGCGCAGGGCAAGCAGCAGGGGAACGGTGCCCATGACGCCGCCGGCAAAGACGATACGGTCGGCGGTGAAGGTTTTGGTTTGCCTGGTATTGGTGATGGAGGGGCGGGTTTCGACGAGGTAGCCGCCTTCGGGACGTGGGCGAACGCTGGTGACTTCGGTTTCGGCTTCGATTCTCAGGCCGCGTCGTTCGGCGAGCCAGAGGTAGTTGTAGTCGAGCGAGTTTTTGGCGTTGAATCGGCAGCCGGTCATGCAGGCGCCGCACTCGATGCATCCGGTGCGGGTGGGGCCTTCGCCGCCAAAATAAGGATCTTCGACTTCTTTGCCGGGTTCGCCGAAGTAGACGGCTACGGTGGTTTTTTCGAAGTCGTCGAGTCGGCCCATGTCCCGGGCGATGGATTCGAGTACGTCTTCGGCCTGGCTGCGGCCGGGGTATTGAGTGGCTCCGAGCATGCGGCGCGCGGTCTGGTAGTGCGGGGCGAGTTCTTGTTTCCAGTCCGGGCGCAGGTGGGCCCAGGATTCGGCCTGGAAGAAGTCGTCTCTGGGGATGGGCAGGGTGTTGGCGTAGACGAGGGAGCCGCCGCCGACGCCGACGCCGTGCATGATGGTGACGTGTTTCATGAAGGACATCTGGAACAGGCCGGTCATGCCGAGTTCGGGTTTCCACATCCAGCGTCGGACGTCCCAGTTGGTTTTGGGGAAATCTTCGGCGGTCATGCGGCGGCCTTTTTCGATGGTCAGGACTTTGTAGCCTTTTTCGACCAGGCGCAGGGAAGAAACGCTGCCGCCGAAGCCGGAGCCGATGACGATCCAGTCAAAATGTTCGGGGGAGGAGGTGTTGGTCTGGTTTGTTGGACTCATGCGCCGGGTACTTATGGAAGGTTAGGTGGTGGGAGAGTGTTTCCGCACAATTCTGGAGAGCACTATACAATTCGAAGTGATTTTGCAGAACTGTGATCTGATCTTCTGAGAATTCTCAGGCGCGTAAGGAGGGAGAGTGGCGCTGGATGGGGGAGGGGGGAGCGGGGAAAATGAAACGCCCGCTCCCGTGATGGTTTTGGGGAGCGGGCGGGGATGCGTGTGTTACTCGGTTACCGCGTTGGCAGGGCGGAAGTTTCCGTCGAAGCCAACGAAGTAGGAGCCGTTGGCGGTGTGGACGAGCGCGCGGATGTCCAGGGCCTGGAGTTCGGCAAGGACTTCGGCGCTCAGGGTGGGTTCGAGCAGGAAGTCGAAGTAGAAGTCTTCGCTGAAGTTGTGGTGTTGCGGCCGGTAGGTCTGCGCGTAGTAGTCGGTCAGGGTGATGGGAGCGTCGCCGATTCCTTCGATGACGGTCTGGTCAAAGCGGACAAGAGGCGCGGTGTATCCGGCTGTGATGCCGGTTGGTGCGGGCGGCCACCAGTAGGAGGTGGTGGCGGTGATGTTGGCGCCAAATGGGACGAGAGCTTCTCGTGGAATGAAGGTGTTATCGAGTTGTAGATCGTGGGTGCAATCCGTGAGCAGGACGGTGTCTTCTGTGGTTGATTGTAGACCTCCAAAGTATTCGATCCGGGGCTGGGGCGTTGCGTAGGTTGTGTGGAGGCTGAGCCAGAAGTCGGACGTGAAGACAATCGGGCTGTCCTGCATGCGGACCTGGGTGGGGATGTTGATGCGGAGCGCATAGTCGCGTTTCTGAGCGCCCTGGCCATAGCTCCAGTAGTTGATGGTGTTTTGTTCGTCGCTGTCGAAGGCTGCGTCCTGCCAGGTGGCTGGTGAGCCTTGCATCGAGATGATGTCGGCATCGACGAGCATGCCTCCGCTGATGTCCTGGATCTGGTTCTGGTCGCGGTTTTCGGGGGTGAGGACGACGCTGTTCATGTTGAGGAGCCATTGCATTTTATTGCGGTGGATGCCTGCAACATTGCTGGATTCGCCCTGGGCGGCACAGAGTTTTCGGGGAAGGTTGATGAGAATCGGTGTGGTTTGTGCGTTGCTATCGATTCTGGGGATTTCGCGGACCTGGCGGATGATGATTTTGCCGGGTTCGAGTTTTTTGTATTCCAGATCGAGCAGGAATCTGGATTTGGAGGGATGTGCGGCTTTGAATTCCTGGACTACGGCCATGATGTATCCGGCGAGTTCCTGGTATTCGTCTTCCCACTGCAGGGTGGTCTGGCCGACGGTTAGGAGTTCGGAGCGTTGAACCAGCTCGAAATAGGTTCCGATACTCAGAGCCTGGGCGGTGACAATTTCCGGGCGAGCGTTGTCGGAGGGATTGGTTACGGAGGCGGCGCCGGGCTGGGTGACGATTGTCAGATTGGCGGAAGCTCCGTTGACGGAGACAGTGACGACGCCGTTTGCGATTTCGGTGGGATCCGGGTCGGAATAGTGAACGAGCATGGCCATGCCGACTTCGGATTCATCGACGCCGTGTCGCAGCCGTTCCAGGTAGGCGTTCAGGTTGTAGAAACTTGCGAAGGTGTGACGGATTGCGCGGAAAATACCGCGTTCTGTGGCGCGGTCGGGATCGCACAGGCTGGGGCCGGTGTCGTCGTCATCGAGGTCGTCGGCTTTGCAGCCGGTGCTGCTTTCGTAGAGGCCGGCGCCGGTGAAGTGTTCGGAGTCTTCGACATTGGTGGAGCTGCGGAAGCGGGTGCGCGTCAGATCGTCAAAGTCGCTGAGGGCGTCGAGGATGCCGTCGATTTGCGCCTGGGTAAATTCGGTGTCGTCTTTGAAGATGTTGCGGATTTCTTTGAGCGTATCGTCCAGCGCATCGATTTGTGGCGGATAGGTCGAGAAGGGCGCCAGGCGCTCGGCGATTTCTGCGCGCAGGGTTTTTCCGCTGGCCAGCGTCTGGTCTAAGAATTCATCCCAGAGGTCGAAGGAAAAGGCCATGGGCGTGGGCAGGGGCGTGTTGTTGGGAACAGCGCGACGGATCATGCCGAAGTTTGCAGCTTTGCCGCCGTAGAAGGAGCTGTCCTCGGGCATGAGTGCGTCGGTGGGCACGGCGTAGTGCCCGGCGGGTTGTTTGGCGGGATAGCTTATCGGTGTGACTTTCTTGGCGTTTTGGAGTTCGTCGACGACATCGATGGGCAGGTTTTCGGCATCAGCGAGTTTGATCGCGCAGTTTTGTGTGCCGGAAAAACCGGGACGTGCGCGCAGGATGATGTGCTGATCCACGAGCTCGAGTGCTTGCTGGCGGTCGGCTTCGGTGCGCAGATACACGTAGGGAATGTTGAAGCTGCTGGCGAGTATGGCGACGTGGGAGTTGGGGACACCGGGAGAAAGAGAGATCACGCCGGCCAGGTGCGGGATTTCTGCGGGAACGCCGTCGGTCAGCAGGATGTCGGAACTTGTGAGCGTGCCGTCGCGGTAGGCAGCGTCGATATTTTCGCTATCGACGTGGACAAGTCGTCCGTAGGCCCAGCCGGGGCTGTAGCAGGAATTGCCTTCGATCCAGCGATCGACGGAGCTGACGGTGATATTGCGCTCCTGGTAGGCATCGGCCCAGTATACGGTGGATGGAACCTGTTCGTAGGCGGGAAAATAAAAAGGTGTAATGGGTTCGCGCGCGTCGATGCTGTTTTTGACCAGGTCGTGGATGATTTTGACCATTTCCGGGTGGTATTCATCCTGACGAACGAGCTGAATGCCGATTTCGTTGGTGCGCTGCTGGGGCGGAAACAGGACGGCGCCAAGAATGATTTCCTGGTCTTGTTCGTAGAGTGAGATTGCGTCGAAATCGTTGTGCGACATGCCCTGGAAGGGGGCGAGTCGTTCGGTGGCGAAATGATAGTGGAATGGATAGGTGGCGCTGTTTTGGAAAATTACGTAGCCGGGGTCGCCCATCAGGACGGAGAATTTTACCCAGCGTACTTCCATGTAGTCGCCGACAATGAATGGGTCTTCCCAGTAATCGATGCGTGATTTCCAGGATTCATGTGGCTGGAGTTCGATGGGCGCTGTGGGGGCAGGCCATTCAAAGTCGGGAAGTTCTGGCGTTGTATCGGGCGGATCGATGTCGGTATCGCCGGAGTCTTGCTCTCCGGTGTCTGTGAGGTCTGTATCGGAGTCGTCGGCATCATCGACATCGTCGACATCATCGCCAGGGTCGGCGTCATGGCCAACATCTTCGTGGGCGTGGTTGTTGTCGTTGTTTGCATTGTTGTTTTCGTCGGAGCCACTGCAGCCGGCTGCCAGCATGGTGATAGATAACAGGAGCGTGATCAGGGCATGGAGCCTGAATTTTCCTGGGCGTTGGGAACGAACTGACATCGAAAAATCTCCATAAAGAGTCAAAAAAATGGCGCTCTGTATGGTGTTTACCGATTTTCGAAATGTGGATCAATATGGTGGCTTAACAGTTTATGTGCTTTGGGGGCAGGTGTGGGCGTATGGGCGTGGGGTTATTCCAGGTGTGGATTAGTTATACTCCGAAAGTTCAGGATTCAGGATGGGGTGGAAGCTTCTAAGGCGTGATGAAGGCAGTAATTGTTAAATTGTGTTTCCGGAACTGATGGGGTAGTGCCATATTTATTGTGTTGTTTTGCCGTAGAGGCTATGCGCAGAACCGCTCGTCGATCGGAAATCATCGTGTTGGCATGTTTTCTGCTTTAAGTTGAGATGCAGAATCCGTTGACTGAAAGTTTTGTGAAAATTGATAGAATCATTGAGGAGTATCGATATGAAGAACTGGCTGAGTACAAGCATTGTTGCCGGCGGGTTGTTTTTTTCGACAACGGCATTTGCTGCGATCTGCGTTGAAGTCGATGAGAGTCGGGACAATCTGGCTCCCGAAGAGCAGAGCGTTGTGCGGACGATGGTCGAAGAGTCTTTGCGTCAGCAGGGGCAGGATGTAGGCCGTGAGAATTGTTCTAGCACGTATATTGTCTACAGCATGCGGCTTGGGAATTCGATTACGGCGACTTTGATCGGGCCAGAAGGATCGAAATCCTTGAAGGCGCAGAATATCGAGGAATTGCCGGAAACTTATGACCAGTTGGTGCAGTCTTCGCTGAACGGAGGTGCCGGGCAAGGAAAGGATCGTCATAATGTGACGTTGCGTCAGGCAGCGCCGCGGCGTGAAGCGGCTGATAGTCTGTGGTTTGTGCGGCTGGGTTACGGCGGTGTTCTGGGTGGCGATTTTACGTCGGGACCGGGATTTGGGCTGGGCTGGCGCTACGAGCTGGATCAGTTCGGCATTGAAATTGCTCTGTTCAATACGATTTTGCCGACGGCCGATCATGACGATATGGGAGCCAATTTTACATTGGTTCGCCTGGGCGGATTGTATTTCTTTGATCCGATTGCGAACAGCTCGCTGTATCTGAATCCTGGTTTGAGCTGGGGCTGGTCTGCGGTTACGGATGGGAATCGAGTGTACAGCGGATCTGGCTTGCAGGGTGAATTTGCGGTCGGGTATGAGTTTTTACGCTCCAGCACGATTCGGCTTTTTGTGGAGGGCAATGCCGTCCTACCGTTTTTTACAGCCAGTCGGTCTGATTTCTCGAACGATGGCGATTCCTCGACGCGTTACACGCCATCTTTCTTGATTTCGATCGGTGTTGGATACGATAAAAATCCTAGTCGTCCTGTCGAAGTCTTCTGATGCAGCAGGGCGAGTAATCGCGGCACGCGTGTAAGCGATCAGAAATGATAAAGGCGGCCTCACGAAGATGTGAGGTCGCCTTTTTCTATGAAAAACGTACGTAAACAGGTGATGTTCGGAATTAACGGTGTTCTTTGCGGCGGCCTGTGACGGAGTCGAGAGCACGCTTGAGTTTGTCGGTAGCACCGGAGATAGCGGCTCGGAAATTGTCAGCGTGGTGGGTTACGGCGGTGGGGTTGAGGCCGTCTACGCGGGCTTCCATCATGCAGCGTTTGTCGGCGTTGCCGCCTTTTTCGCTGTTTTCATCATTGAGATGGACTTCAACACGTGTAAGCTCGGCTCGAAAGCGTTCGAGTTCCGTGTTGAGGAGATCTTCGACATAGGACTGGAGAGTTTCGTCATTGGGAACGCTGCTGTTGGTATTGACGATTACTTTCATGCGTACCTCGTGGAAAAAGTAATTAACGGTGGGAAAACACCAGACAATAGAAATGGAAAACCGTTGTGAGGCTGTTATGGGCCACCACTCTGGGTTTTCATGCAGAGTGTGAATCAGGACCGTGGTAAAGATGTCCTGGGCCTGTTCCAAGGTGAGTTACTAGCGTTTGACAGCTTTGGAAAGAATCAATAACTTCCGCGGCCTTGTCCGAAGAGGGAAACACATTGCCTGGCAAAAAACATCCCGGGCTTTAGGAATGGAGCAGTAATGAAAGTACATTCGTGGCGGTTTTTTCGATCCGGTGGCATGGATCAGGTTCAGCTTACCACGGGCGCGGATTTGATGGCGCTTGACCAGCTTGATCAGAAGCTCTGGCTGGCGCTGGCCTGTCCGGTGAAAGGGATTGAATTTGATCAGCGTACGCTGGAGCTCATCGATGAAGATAAAGATGGTCGTGTTCGCGCACGTGAGTTGATCCAGGCGATTCACTGGGCCGGGGCGATGTTCAATGATGTCGAGCAGCTGGCGGTGGGCGAAGACCATTTGCCGTTGACGGCCATCGGCGAAGATAAGGAAGAAAATAGTCTTTTGCTCAAGACTGCGCGTGCGATGCTGGCAGCGCTGGGAAAAGCGGACGCCAAAACCATCAGCGTTGCGGATTCGATGGAGGCAACGGAAGCGTTTAATAAGCAGCCGTGGAATGGCGACGGCATTGTGCCGGTGGCAGCCTGTGAAGATGCAGACAGCGCTCAGGTGATCGCCGATATCTTGTCGTGTACGGCCGAGCCGGCGATGGATCAAAGTGGAGAGCCCGGGGTTGATGCCGGGGCGGCGACTGCGTTTTTTGAAGCCGTGGCGGCCTATGTTGGCTGGCTGGATGCCGGGCAGGCGGAAGGTGTGCGGCCGCTGGGTGAGGATAGCGATACGGCCTATGCGGCGTTTGCTGCGATTCGTGCCAAAGTGGATGACTTCTTTGCGCGAAGCCGTGTGGCTGCGTATGACGCGCGCGCTCTGGAAACGATCAATCGTGAGCAGACTGAGTATCTGGAGATCGCGGCCAAGGATTTACAGATCAGCGCGGCTGAAATTGAGCAGTTTCCGCTTTCGCAGGTTACGGGCAAGGCCGTGTTGCCGCTTTTGGAAGGGCTCAATCCGGCATGGGCTGATGCGGTCGATGCGCTTGTAGAGCGTGTCATCAAGCCGATTTTTGGCGAGCGAAGCGAGCTGAGTGGAGCGGAGTGGATGCAGGTGCGCAAGGCATTTGCTCCGTATCAGAGCTGGCTTGATGCGAAGGCCGGCAACAGTGTGGAGGCGTTGGGAGAGGCGCGTTTGCGGGAGCTTCTTGCAGACGGCTGGCAGGAGAAGGTTACTGCACTGATCGAGCGCGATGCGGCTGAAGCCGATAAGGCTGCTGCAATTACGAGTGTGGAGCGGCTGGTTCGTTATCGGCGCGATTTGATGTGTCTGGCGAACAACTTTGTTGCGTTCCGTGATTTTTATTCGCGCAAAAAGCCGGGGGTTTTCCAGGTTGGAACGTTGTACATCGATCAGCGCGCCTGTGAGTTGTGCGTCGATGTGACGGATGCCGGGCGTCATGCCTCGATGGCGCTGCATTCTCAGTCGTATTTGATTTATTGCGATTTGAAGAATGCGGCCGGTGAGAAGCGCTCGATTGCAGCGGCGCTGACGGATGGCGATGTTGATAATCTGATGGTTGGTCGCAACGGACTTTTTTATGACCGTCAGGGCAATGACTGGGATGCGACGATTACGAAGATTGTCGATAATCCGGTGAGTGTGCGCCAGGCATTCTGGTCGCCGTATAAAAAGCTGCTGCGTATTATCGAAGAACAGGTAACCAAGCGTGCGCAGGCAGCCGAGGCGAAATCGGATGAGAAGCTGACGAAAGTTGCGGCCACGGCGGATTCTGCCGCGGATGGTGAAGTAGCAGCGGCGGCTCCGGCGGCAGCACCGAAGAAGCTGGATATCGGCGTGGTCGCAGCGCTGGGTGTTGCGGTCGGTGGTATTACGGCGGCTCTGGGGATGTTGTTGGAGTCGTTTTTCGGGCTGGGGATCTGGATGCCATTTGGCGTGCTCGGCATCATTTTGGTGATCAGTGGCCCGTCGATGGCGATTGCCTGGTTGAAGCTGCGTCAGCGCAATCTCGGTCCTTTGTTGGATGCGAACGGATGGACGATCAATGCAACGGCTCGTGTGAACGTGCCGCTGGGGCGGTCGTTGACGCAGGTTGCGGAGCTGCCTAAAGGTGCTCAGCGTGATCTGGTGGATCCGTTTGCCGAGAAGAAAAAGCCCTGGCCTGTGTATGCAGCGATTGCGGTTTCGTTTCTGGCTGCGATTGGCTGGTACATCGGGCAGCTCGATGCCTATTTGCCGATGAAGGCGCGCAGTACGGTTGTGCTGGGTGAATCGGCTCCGGCCAACTTTGGCAAGACGATAGAAGCGCCCGAGGAGCCGGCCGAGGAATCGGCGGGTGACGACGCTGTCGCTGCCGTAGAAGAATAAGGATTCAGGCTGCAGAACGCAGGTTGAGCAGAATGCCTTCGACGCCGGCTCGTTTGATCAAGTTTTTGGCGTGGGCATTCAGCTCAACCTCGTGGCCGTCCTTGTGGAGCATCGTGATTGGAAAGGTTGCGCGGCTGTTGGGTTGCGACGAAATGTTTTCGATTTCTTTTTGCAAGCGTTGCAGAGCATCGGGCGTCAGGAAATCAGCGAACATTTCTTCTTCGAGCTCCTCGGCTTCAAAACCGGTGAGGGGCGCAGAGGCCGGGGAGGCATAGGTGATGCGGCCGCGCATGTTGAGAAAGAGAATGACGTCTGACATCGCTTCGGTGATTGCAATAAATCGCGCGTCTTTCTCGAGCAATAGATTCTGGTAGCGTTTGCGGCCGGAGATTTCTTTCAGATTGAACAGATAATTGCCCTGAAAGGGGGAGGCAATCATGCGAAACCAGCGGCCGGAAAGCGGCGACTGGACTTCGGCGCGAACGGATTTGCCGCTTTTCAGGGTTTGCTGCATGTCGGGCGTTTCTTGCATTCCTTTGCTGTAGGGCAACAGCTCGGCAAAGGAGCGGCCGAGCATGTCCTGGGCTTTGAAATCAAAAGTTAGCTGTGCAAAACGGTTGGTATATTCAATCCGGAAGTTCCGATCGAGTATAAAACAGATCTCTTCGACCTGGTCGAGAAGTGCTGCCAGGATGGCCGGGTCTTCTCCCCGCTCGGTTTCCTTCGTAGCGGGATCGGAGAGGTTTTCTGTGGATGTGTTTTGCTTCGTCATCGAGAACTCCTTCACTAACTTTTCAGCGTCTGTCAGGAAGTGATGGTGAGAGAGAACTGCTGGGATTGTAGGATTGTTCCGGTTGCGTCGAGCAGTTGGATATCCAGTGTGCACGTGCCTGGTTCTTGTGGCGTTGCATTCAAGAAGTAAATGCTTCCTAGCGAGCTGATATGTCCGGTACAAACTTCGGGGGTGAGCGAATGAACGTTGAAATGCTCGGAATCGCCGCACACTGATTTGTCCGCGGCTTTGATATCCAGGGCTGCGACGATCGAAGTGCTTTCTTCAATATGCAGGGTGGATAATTCTTCCGTCTCCTGATCGTTTGCAAGGCTAAATGTGGTTATTTCGGTGGGGTCGACAACATGAAGCGTAACGTCGCTGGTTGGAAGCTCTGAGACAAGTTGAAAGTCGCCGGGCGAATCTCCTGTCAGAATGCGGATTTGTTCGACGGATTGGAGTTTGTCGTCCACAGTCAGGCCGGCTGGCTCAAAGCTGACCGGGTAGTAGCCGTAGCCGGTCAAACGTTTGTCGTTCGCGTCGCGCATGGAGTAGGGCAGGACGACGCGGCTTTGGGTCGGGATGACGGCATCTTTGCAGCTTGTGTTGTTGATGACGGTGGAGGCAACGGTTCTGACTTCCAGGGGAATGACGTCATCGAACACGCTATTGGATGCAGCGTCGATGGCGGAGAGCTGGATGGTGGTCTGGCCGGCTTGAAGTGCGGAGAAGGTGACCTGGTTGGCGTTGAAATCAACGACGTCGATGATTGCTTTGTCATCGGAATCGACTGCGGTGATATCGGCCTGCTTGTTGTCGGCTTTGGTAATGGCTTTCATGCGGACGTGGCTGCCGGCGGCCAGGACGGCGCCCTGGGAGGTGACCAGCGGGTTGTCCGGATGGATGACTTGCAGGCTGAGAAGATCCGCTTCGCCGTCAAACGTGGCAACGCCGCAGGCGCCGGTGAGCAAAATCCCCGACAGTAAGGGGGCTACGGGCAGCCAGTTTTTTGAAAAATTTCGGCTGCGAGAGATTTTGTTGTGTCTGTTCATGAGTACTCCTCAAAAAAGTTAGACCCTGAGCATTTCGTAAATTCGTCGCTGCTCGCGTATCTGCTCTATACTGGCAATGCGATTGTCATGCCAGGTCATTGTTTTGGACAGGAAAATCACAGAAATGTTTAAAAATCGATGCAGCTCGTCCGGAACTCGCGACATGAATTGTACCTGATAAGCTAGACTGGCTAACACGTACTCCAAAAAATGCGCGTCAGAGGCGGCGGGAGAGAGCGGGGGAGTGGAACGGCAATTGACACCTTTAGGGCTTTATCGTTACAACGGCAGGCGCTTTATAGAACGACTTTTTCAAGTTTTCGACTGCATCTCACCTAAGGAAATCCCATGTTTGGTCCTCTCTCTACAATCCCTCGCCGAGCCATCTGCTTGATGCTCGTGGCAGCTTGTGCTGTGTCGCTGGGAGCATGCAAAAAGTCTGGTGGCGAAGCGCCTGCAAAGGGCGGCGAAGCGGCGGAATTTGTGGCCGGTTCCAATGCAACGGTTTTTACGTTTGCGTTGTCGGCCGATCCGCAGACGCTTGATCCGGCAAAGATGAGTGGTTCGCCGGAAGGGCGGATTGCTTTTAATCTGTTCGAAGGTCTTTTGATGCCGGGGCCGACAACGGAAGGGCTGAGCAAGCCGGAAGAACTGGTGGTTCCGGGTGTGGCCGAGTCGTACGAGATCAGTGAGGACGGTACGGTTTATACCTTCAAATTGCGTGAGAACGCCAAATGGTCCAACGGCGAGTTGGTGGTTGCCGAGGATTTCGTGCGCTCGTGGAAGCGCGTGCTGACGCCGAACTTCCCGGGTGACTACGCGCAGATTCTGTGGGTTATCAAGGGCGGCGAGGCGTATGCGAAGGGCAGCGATGACTGGGATTCCGTCGGCGTCAAGGCGATCGATGCGCATACCCTTGAAGTAACGCTGGAGCATCCGACGCCGTATTTTCCGGAGCTGGTGGCGTTTTACACGTTCTTCCCGACGCCGGCGGCGGCAATTGAGGAGCACGGCGACGCGTGGACGCGGCCGGGTAACATCGTTACGAATGGTCCGTACAAGCTGACGAGTTATAAAGAGCAGCAGGAAATGATGCTCGATATCAACGAGCATTACTGGGATCAGGAAAATGTGGCGCTCAAGCGTGCGCGCGTGCGGATTATTTCGGATATCAATGCTGTGGTGAACGCGTATCGGACCGGGGAGTTGCACTGGTCGGGTGCGGGATTGCCGGTGGCGCAGATTACCGGACTGCTGGCGCATCCAGACTATTTCAAAGAACCGATGCTGGGCACGTATTACTACCGGGTGAACGTATCGGATGCGAACAGCCCGCTGGCCAATCCGAAGGTGCGTCAGGCGCTGGCGCTGTCGATTGACCGCGAGTCGTTGATCGATGAAACGCTGAACGGCTTGTATACCAAGGCCGAATCGTATGTACCGCCGGGAATGCCGGGCTACGAGACGAAGACGACGACCTCGTACAATGTTCAAAAAGCGCGTGAGTTGCTGTCGGAAGCTGGTTTTGCTGAGGGCAAGGGATTTCCGCGTGTGAGCCTTTTATACAATACGGATGAGAACCACAAACTGGTTGCGGAAAGCGTGCAGGATATGTGGAAGCGCAACCTGGGGTTGGATGTCGAGCTGGTGAACAAAGAGTGGAAGACGTATCTGCAGGATGTCAGTTCGGTGCAGTATGACATCGCGCGTGCGGGCTGGATCGGCGACTACAACGATCCGATGACGTTCCTCGATATGTTCGTGACCGACAACGGCAACAACAATACCGGTTGGAGTCATGCAGAATACGATCAGCTGATCGCTTCGGCACAGGCCGAGTCGGATACCCAGAAGCGTATTGAGATGCTTCAGGAAGCCGAGAAGATCCTGATGGAAGAGGGGCCGGTCATTCCTATTTATTACTATACGAACAACATGCTGGTTTCGCGTTTTGTGGAAGGTTTCAAGCAGCACAATCGTGATATTCATTTGCTGAAATACCTGAAATTGCCGGGACTTGCGCAATAATCGTGGTTTGAATCAGGGTTAGGCAACATGCCGCATTGTATGCGGCATGTTTGCTGTCTGGCCTGAATCTTGGAGTACCTGTGAGTCGATTCATCATCCAGCGCTTGCTCAGTAGCATGGTGGTTATCGTGATCATTATCACGATGTCGCTGTGGATTACGCGTCAGGCGCCGAGCAATCCTTGTTTGAAAGAGCGTGAGGCCAATACGTGCGTGTGTGTCAAAGAGCATGCGCTGGATCGGCCGGTTTTCCCGTTGCACGTGGGTTCTCCGTTGCAGGAGATGAAGGGGTGCGAGTTCTGGCAGCCTGCATCGAGCATGAGCGTGGGGCCGGTGACGTTGATCGGGCTTTCCGACTGGGGCAATACGCAGTTTGCGATTTATATGAAGACGCTCATGCAGGGCAGTCTTGGCAAGAGCATGGTGACGGAGCGCACGGTTTTGGAGTCTCTGAAATCGGGCTTGCCGTACACGGTGCATCTGGGAACCCAGGCGTTGCTGCTGGCGATGCTGATCGGGATTCCGGCCGGGCTGTACGCGGGCTTGCGGCAGAATACAGCGAGTGATTACTCGGTGATGACGGTTGCGATGCTGGGCGTGAGTGTGCCGAGTTTTGTGCTCGGGCCGCTTTTGATCATGCTGTTTTCGCTGGAGCTTGGCTGGTTCCGGGCCGTGGGCTGGGAGAGCTGGTCGGATAGCGTGCTGCCGACGGTGACGCTCGGGCTTTATTATGCCGCGTATATTGCGCGCCTGACGCGCGGCGGCATGCTGGAGGTCATTCGTAAGGATTATATCCGTACGGCGCGGGCCAAGGGGCTGACCGAGAAGCTGGTTGTGTATCGCCATGCGTTGAAGGGCGCGCTGTTGCCGGTGGTGAGTTATCTCGGGCCGGCGTTTGCTGCGCTTTTGACGGGTTCGGTGGTGGTTGAGGAGATTTTCAACCTGCCGGGCGTGGGCACGCACTTTGTGCGGTCGGCGTTGAATCGCGATTACAACATGGTGCTGGGTACGATCATTTTGTACTCGTCGCTTCTGGTGGTGCTCAATCTGGTAGTCGATATTTTGTACACACTGCTCGATCCGCGCGTCAGCTACGATAAATAGGATGTCTGCATGGTAAGGGATACAAAATCCAACAATCGCGCTGTTGAAGCGGAGATTATTGAAGGAACCAGTCTGTGGAAGGATGCGGGGCAGCGTTTGCGCAAGAATCGCGCGGCGATGGCCGGTCTTTTCATCGTGGGTTTTATGGCCGTGATGGCGCTGAGCTATGAGGTCATCGCGAAGTACGTCACCGGTTTTACGCTGGAGGAGCAGCATCCGTATGTGGTGCCGAAGCCGCCCGGGGCACGCAGTGTGCCGGCCACGTATTACAAACTTCTGGAGCCGAGTGGGGCGCTGAGTTTTGAGGCGGTGGATACCAACGGCGACGGGATGATCGAGGCGCGCGAGATCCAGGCGGCGTATCGTCAGATGGAGTTTTCGACGATCGATAAAAACGGTGACGGCGTCCTGGATTATGAAGAATATGCCGCTGCGCCGCTGGCGATGAAGTCGCCCGGTGAGTTCGTGCCGAAATGTGAGCAGTGGGCGAATATTCGGCGGAGCATGGCGCCGATTCGGCACCCGGATATTTTCAAGTGCGATGCCGGCGAGGCGGGCACGATTACGATCGAGCAATCGGGGCGGTTGGTTGATATTTTGTCGATCGGCGAAGCGCGCGACCTGATCAACCGCTTTGATAAGAGCGGGGACAGTATGCTGGACGCTGGCGAGTATGTGGGCTTGCCGAAGCCGCGTACGAACTTGCTGGGCACGGACCAGCTCGGGCGCGATTTGCTGACGCGGATGGTGTACGGCGCGCGGATTTCGCTTGCGGTTGGCCTGCTGGCGACGCTGGTTTCGTTTTTGATCGGCGTGAGCTGGGGTGCGACGGCCGGATTTGTCGGCGGCAAAGTCGATAACATCATGATGCGTATTGTCGACATCATGTACGGGCTGCCGTTTATGTTCCTGGTGATTTTGTTGATGGTGGTGTTTGGCCAGAACATCTTTTTGTTGTTCATCGCGCTGGGTGCGGTGCAGTGGCTGACGATGGCGCGGATTGTGCGCGGCCAGGTGATCAGTTTGAAGGGCCAGGAGTTTGTGGAGGCAGCGCGCACGATCGGTGTGTCGAATCTGTCGATTATTTTCAAACACCTGATTCCGAATGCGCTGGGGCCAATTATTGTTTATGCGACGCTGACGGTTCCGGCGGTCATGCTGGAAGAGGCGTTTTTGTCGTTCCTCGGGCTCGGCGTGCAGGCGCCGCAGACTTCGTGGGGAGCGCTGGCCAGTGAGGGGCGGCAGCTCATGGAGATTGCGCCCTGGCTGATTGTGTTCCCGGGTCTTGCGCTGGCGGTGACGTTGCTGAGCATGAACTTTCTGGGTGACGGCTTGCGGGATGCGCTTGATCCGCAGCTTCGTAAGGATTGATAGAAGTGAAGGAATTGGAACAATTTTTCACTGCCGGATGAAAGGAGTCGAAGGAGTTGGAACAATTTTTCACTGCCGGATGAAAGGAGACGAAGGAGTTGGAACAATTTTTCACTGCTGAGCGAACTAGCTCGAAGGCGTTGGAATAATTTTTCACTGCTGAGTGAAAAGAGTCGAAGGTGGTGGAACAATTTTTCACTGCCGGGTGAAGGAAGTTAGTCTTTTGTTTTACAACAGTGTCAGGCAGCAGGTTTCAGGAGTTGTACATGGATAGCGAGCCCCAAAAAACATCCACGGCGGATGCGGCGGAGAACGTGCTCGAAGTTCGCGGGTTGAAGACGTATTTCCACGTTGAAGGCGCGGTGGTTCGCGCGGTGGATGACGTGAGTTTTACGGTCAAGCGCGGCGAATGTCTGGGTGTGGTCGGTGAATCGGGCTCGGGGAAATCGGTTTGTCAGATTTCGGTGCTGGGTTTGATTCCTTCGCCTCCGGGGAAGATCGAAGGCGGTGAGGTGCTGTTTGGCGGGCAGGATTTGTTGAAGGCAACGCCGAAAGAGCTGCGAAAGATCCGGGGCAATCGGATTTCGATGATCTGGCAAGATCCGATGTCGAGCTTGAATCCGTTTTTGCGTGTGTCGCGTCAGCTGATTGAGCCGCTGCGGATTCACCAGAATATGAGTAAGGAAGATGCGCGTGAGGCGGCGATTTCGATGCTGGAGAAGGTCGGGATTCCGGGGCCGCGCGAGCGCATTGATCAGTATCCGCATCAGTTTTCGGGCGGGATGCGTCAGCGCGTGATGATCGCGATGGCGCTTTTGTGCAAGCCGGAGCTGTTGATTGCGGACGAGCCGACGACGGCGCTGGACGTGACGATTCAGGCGCAGATTCTGGAGTTGATCAAAGATTTGCGCACGGATTTTGGTACGAGTGTTGTGATGATTACGCACGATCTTGGCGTGGTGGCCGGGATGGCGGACCGCGTGATCGTGATGTACGCCGGGCGGGTGATGGAGGAGGCGATGGCGGCGGATTTGTTCCGGCAGCCGGGGCATCCGTACACGGTCGGTCTGTTGCGCAGTGTGCCGCGTCTGGATCTGGGCGCGAGTTCGCGGTTGATTCCGATTGACGGGCGGCCGCCGGATGTGTCGAAGCCGATTCCGGGTTGTCCGTTTGCGGCGCGGTGTCGCTGGGCTCAAGATCGTTGCCACAAAGAGGCGGTGCCGCTGGTGGAGCTCGGGCCGGGGCATACTTCGCGTTGTTTTCGGGCGAAGGAAATTTACGCGGCTGAGCTGGGAGCGCGTGTGACGAGTGAACAATTTGCGAAAGCCGAGGCGAATCTGGCCGGAGCGGCTGTTGAAGTGAAGGAGATGCCATGACGGAGACATTGATCCGCATTGAGAACCTGAAGATGCATTTCCCGATCTATAAGGGGACGTTGCGTCGGCGCGAGGTCAGTCGTGTCAAAGCCGTGGATGGCCTGAGCTTTGATATTATGAAGGGCGAAACGCTGGGATTGGTCGGCGAATCGGGTTGTGGAAAATCGACCACGGGACGCGCGCTGATCCAGTTGTATCGGCCGACGGAAGGCCGCGTGCTGTTTGAAGGCCAGGATCTGTGCAAGCTGTCGAACAAGGAGCTTCATCCGCTGCGGCGAAACTTGCAGATGATCTTTCAAGATCCGTATGGGTCGCTCAATCCGCGTATGACAGTGGGCGATATTATCGGCGAGCCGCTGAAGGTGCATAACCTGGCGACGGGTAAGGGCGTGGCGGCGCGCGTGCAGGAATTGATGGAGATTGTGGGGCTTGATCCGCGCTTTATTCGTCGGTATCCGCATGAGTTTTCGGGCGGGCAGCGCCAGCGTATCGGGATTGCGCGTGCGCTGGCGTGTGAGCCGAGTTTTATCGTGTGCGACGAGCCGATCAGTGCGCTCGACGTGTCGATTCAGGCGCAAATCATCAATCTGATGGAGGATTTGCAGAAGGAATTCGGGCTGACGTATCTGTTTATTGCGCACGATCTGGCGGCGGTGCGGCATATTTCGGACCGCATTGCGGTGATGTATCTCGGGCGCATGGCGGAGCTTGCGGACGGCAAGGAAATTTACGAGCGGCCGTTGCATCCGTACACGAAGGCGCTGATTTCGGCGGTGCCGATTCCGGATCCGGAAATCGAGTTGAAGCGTGAGCGGATTGTGTTGACGGGCGATGTTCCGAGTCCATTGAATCCGCCGCCGGGTTGTGTGTTTCATACGCGCTGTCCGTTTGCCGAGGAGCGTTGCAAGCGCGAAGTTCCGGTGATCAAACAGGCGGCGCCGGGGCATTTTGTGGCGTGTCATCTGGTGGAAGGCCAGGAAGTGGATGCGGCCGTGGCTGACGAAATCGTTGCTCAAAAAAGCAATGAAAAGAGTGCTGCAGAGCGCACGAACGCGGCCGCCGAACAGGCTGCGGTATGAAAACGCGGGCCGTTCCTCCATGGACCTGTGGCCTGCTAGCGGCTGCACTGATTCTGGGCGGGTGCGGCGGTGCTTCAAAAACGATGCATGGAGGGCTGGAGCAGGCGGTGGAGCGGACGCCGGCCGAGGTGAATCGGGCGCGTATTGAGCAGTTGCGCGCGCGCCAGCAGGCGCAGCCCGGGTTTGATGCCGGGCCGGGGTTTCTCAGCGCGTATGAAGATGCGCGTTCAGCGCAGGATGTGGAAGGCGCGGCGTTTGCGGCGGCATTGTTGATCCATTCCGGGGAGGGCGAGCTGGATTTGCCGGAGCTTTTGCAAGAACTCGGGCAGGCGGTGGTGGATGGGCTGCAGGTAAGCGAGGACGCGTCGATGTTGCCTAGTATGCGCGCGGCGTTGACGACGGTGTGCGCGCGGGGGCTGCAGTTTGAAGGGGCATGCGAGTCGACGCGGGCTTTTGCGCAGGCCGATCCGGAGATCGTTGGGGTGTGGATTGAGCAGGGATATCGTCATCTGCAGATGGGTGATTTTGAGAAGGCCGGGGCGGTTCTGGAGCAGCTTCGTGGAATTTCCGGGGAGGGATTGGCGGAAAATGATGCGCTGCTGGCGGTGGAAATCGCGTTGTTGGAAGCGGCGGTGATGCAGCTTCAGGCCGAAGGCGAAGCAAATGCTTTGGAGGCTTCGCTTGTGCATGCCGGGCAGGCGATTCAGATGCTGGCGGCGTCTTTCCAGGGCGCGTCTGAAGTAGAGTCTGAAGTAGAGTCTGAAGAAATTGCGGCGCAGTTGTTTCGGCTCAGCGAGCAGTTTCGTGCGCGTGGCATCGACGGGCTGGCGCGTTTTATCGGGCAGCGGCGGGTGGAATTCGCGGCGCAGGCAGAGAACCCGGCGGAGCTTGCGGAGGCCACGGCTCAGCTTGCGAAGATTTTGCAGGAGAGCGGGCGCTGGCAGGAACTTCTGGATCTGGAAGTAACTGTTCAAGGTTCGCGGGCGGCGCGGGTGGTGCGGGTGTATCAGAGTCATGCGGCGGCGCAGTTGGGGGACAAGAAACGTGCGCGGGCGTTGTTGTCGGAGGCGTTTGCGGCCCGGGAGGTTGAACCTTCGCTTGAAGATTTGCAGGTGGCGTTGCTGGCGGCCTGGTTGGAGGTTTCACGCGGTGAACTTGCGCAGGCGGCTTCGGTGCTGGAGCGCGTGGGCAACGTGGAGGCAGGCGGGGCGGATTTGTCGGAGGACGGGCGTGCGGTTCGCGCGGGGCTGCTGGGGTTGCAGGCGGAGGTTTTAGCGCGGCAGGGCCATCATGCGCGGGCGCGGGAGTTTTTTGGGGAAGCACTGGCGATGCTGGCGGAGCTTCCGGTGGATGCGTCGCCGCAGATCCGTGTGGCGGTGCTGGAGGCCTGGGGGACGACGGCGCAGAACGTGGGGCAGTTTGAGGATGCTTTTGACCAGCTCAGTTTGTTTCGCACGCAGCTTTCGTTGGAGGTGTCGCCGCTGGCTGCTCGGGACGCGAGCGCGGCGCTTGCGCGGCTTGCGCTGATCGGGGCTGATGCGGCGCTTGCGCGGATGCAATTGCGGGGGCTGGCTGAAGGTGGGCTTGCGCCGGCGTCTTCGCGGGTTGCGACGGCCTGTTTGCAGGGCAAGGTCGGAGTTTATGGGCTGGGAAGCGGCGCAGGCGACGAAGATGATGCTGCGCGGCTGACGGAGATTGTGCGGCGGGATTTGCAGCAATGCGCGGAGTTCTCGGCGGAGCCGCAGGCTGCAGCGGAGGCAAGGTGGCTTCTGGGGCTTGCGGGGGGAATCGAGCCGGAGGAAAACCCGGCGGCTTCGGTGCAGGCGCGGGTTGCGCTGACGCGCGCGTACCAGAAGACGTTGCGGGGTGTGCAGGCGCGCGAGCAGGAAAGGCTCAAGTATTTTCTAGAGGTTGGTAGCCAGCGGCAGGAATCAGGTGATGCTTCGGTGCGTTCTGGCATTGCGTTTTTGCTGGCGAGCTTGCGGCCGGTGGAGGCGCAGGCAGAGCTTGTGCGTGTGTTGCGTGAAAATCCGGATCTGGATGCTTCGGTGCGTATGGATCTGGAGTTTTTGCGATTGCAGATGTTTTTGTTGCTCGGCCAGTGGCATGAGGCGGCTTATGTGGCGGCGGATTGCGAGGCATTTGCAGCAGAGCGCAAGGATCGCCAGCGGCTGGCGAGTGTGCGTGCGCTTGTGAAACGATTTTCTCTTTGAAGTATCCCCCAGATAAAAAGACGGACAAAAGCTATGAAGATGGACGACGGTCATATTGAGCTGCGCAATGTGCGGACGCATAACTTGAAGGGTGTGGATTGCACGATTCCACACGGGCGTTTGACGGTGGTGACGGGCGTGAGCGGTTCGGGCAAGTCCAGCCTGGCGTTTGATACATTGTATGCCGAGGGGCAGCGCCGTTATACGGAGTCGCTCTCGACGTATGCTCGCCAGTTTTTGCAGCGCATGGAAAAGCCGCCGCTGGATGCGATTCATAATGTGCAGCCGGCTGTTGCGCTTCGGCAGAAAAACGAGGTTTCGAACGCGCGCTCGACGGTGGGCACGGTGACGGAGCTGGATGATCATCTGCAGTTGTTGTTTACGCATGCAGGCGTGACGACGTGTCCGGATTGTGAGGTGGAGGTTTCGCGCGATACGGTTTCGACAACCGTTGAGGCGCTGAAAAAGCTCGGGGAAGGTGCGCGGCTGGTGGTCGTTGCGGAAGTTGAAGCAACGCTTAAAGAACATCGTGCGACGATTTTGAAACACCTGGCGGCTGAAGGGTATCAGCGTTTGTATATCGACGGGAGCGTTGTCGAGTTGACCGAGGTGGACATTGAGACGCTGCTCGACCGGACGGAGTTTCCGGTGGTGATCGACCGCGTGATCGTGCGCGATGATGTGCTGATGCGTTTGTCGGAAGCGGTCGAAGCAGCGTTTGCGCTGGGGAAAGGGCGTCTGAAGATCCATGTGCTGGATAAAGAGAATCCTCGCGTACTGGTTTTTGATCAGGCGTTTCGGTGCAATTCGTGCGGGCGTGATTTTACGGAGCCGCAGCCGGCGCTGTTTAGTTTCAACAGTTCGCTGGGAGCGTGTCCGACGTGTACGGGCTTTGGGAAAACCATGGGGGTTGATTACAAGAAGGTGATTCCGAACCCGGGTTTGAGTCTGGAAGAAGGCGCGATCGCGTGTTTTCAGACGCCAAAATACAAGAAGGAGCAGGATCGCTTGCTCAGCGCGTGTCGGGTTGCGGGGATTCCGGTGAATCTGCCTTATGGAAAGCTTGCGCGTGAGCACCAGAAGTTTATCCGCTCGGGTGGGCGGGGTTATAAGGGGCTGGAAAAGTTCTTTGATGATTTGCAGGACAAGTTGCATCGCACGGATGTGCGCGTGATGCTGGCGCGCTACCGCGGCTATGACCACTGCCCGACGTGTGATGGGACCAGGCTTCACCCGGATGCGCTCAATGTGCGGGTGGCCGGGCTGTTGATGAGTGATGTCTGGGCGCTGCGCGTTGAAGAAGCACTTGAGGTATTTGAGAAGCTGGAGCTGTCCGAACATCTGGGCAAGCGCGTGCAGACGCTGATGGACGAGATTTTGTATCGTCTGCGCTATCTGGTTGAGGTGGGACTCGGGTATCTGACGCTTGAGCGTCAATCGCGCACGTTGTCGGGCGGCGAAATGCAGCGGATTCATCTGACGTCGAGTCTGGGGCGCGCGTTGACCGATACGTTGTATGTGCTGGATGAGCCGACGGCGGGACTGCATGCGCGAGATTCGCAGCGGTTGTTGGAAGTTTTGCGCGGTTTGCGGGATCTGGGCAATACCGTGGTAGTGGTCGAGCACGATCCGGAAATTATTGAGGGCGCAGACTATATCCTGGAGCTTGGCCCGGCGGGTGGGGAGCTGGGCGGCGAGCTTACGTACAGTGGGGCGGTGGGCGGATTTGATCTGCATAGGGGTGATGAGCTGGTTGCCTGTCGGTCGGAGATTGTCAGGGAGCCGGTGGCGGACGATGCCTGGGTGCGGGTGATCGGTGCGCGTGAGAACAATCTGGAAGGGTTGGATGTGCAGTTTCCGCACAATCGGCTGAGCGTGGTGACGGGCGTGAGCGGCTCGGGCAAATCCACGTTGATGGAGGATATTCTTTATAATGGCTGGCGGCGCTTGCAGGGCCAGGGCGGGGTTGCGGCCGGCGGCGTGGATCGTCTGGAAGGGTTGGAAGGCTTTGATCAGGTGGTGCTGATGGATCAGGCGTCGATCGGGCGCTCGAGTCGCTCCAATGCGCTGAGCTATACCAAGGCTTATGACGATATCCGCAAGCTGTTCAGCCAGACCAAAGAGGCGCAACTGGCTGGTTTGACGATCACGGATTTTAGTTTCAATACGGCCGGTGGGCGTTGCGATACGTGTGAGGGGACGGGGAAGATCGTCGTGGAAATGCATTTCATGGCGGATATCGAAGTCGTGTGTGAGGTGTGCGACGGCCAGCGATTCCAGCAAAAAGTGCTGGATGTGAAGTATCGCGGCAAGAATATCAATGACGTTTTTGAGATGACGATTGATGAAGCGGTGGACTTTTTCTCGGGTTCGACGGCGCTGCTTCGGAAACTGGCACCGCTGCGTGAGGTGGGGCTCGGGTATTTGCGGCTCGGGCAATCAACGTCTACGTATTCGGGCGGAGAGGCGCAGCGCCTGAAACTTGCCGCGTACATCGCGGAAGGGCGGCGCGGCGGCGAGACGAAACCGGTGTTGTTTATCTTTGACGAGCCGACGATTGGATTGCATCTGCGGGACGTGGCGGTGCTTTTGGTGGCGCTGCGCAAGCTGGTGGAAATCGGGCATACGGTGATCGTGATCGAGCACAATACGGATTTTATTGCGTGCTGCGATTATATCGTGGATCTGGGGCCGGGCGCGGGGCCGGATGGGGGCAAGCTCGTGGTGGCGGGCACGGTGGAGGAAGTAGCGGCGTGCGAGGCGAGTGTGACGGGTCGGTATTTGCGTGAGTTGATTAGCGTGGGGTGATGGCCGGGGTGTGTTGAAAGGCGTGTCTCGCGCGAAGCCGCGAAGGAAAGGCACGGCAAAGGCAAAAGGCGCACGCGAAGCCGCGAAGGCGCGAATTTCGCGAAGGAAAAGAAGGGAAGGAAAGGCACGGACCGGGTCGTGGAGCCGGACGCAGTCCGAGCGGAGCGCAGCTTCTGTTTTAGCCCCGCATGAAATGCGGGGTGTGACGTTGCGAACCGGGGCCATGGGTTGTGTGACGTTGCGAACCGGGGCCGTGTGTTGTGTGGCGATGCGAACCGGGGCCGTGTGTTGGGTGGCGTTGCGGACTGCGGCCGTGTGTTGGGTGGCGATGCGGCGTCACACCCA